>NZ_CP075185.1:3032000-3348000 GCF_020510685.1 Dechloromonas denitrificans | reverse complement strand
CTGGCCGATATGCTGGCCCGGCTGGGTCTGCGGGTCGATCAGGCGGCGACGGGCGAAGTCGGCCTGGCGTGCATCGCCGAAGGCGACCGCGATGGCGATCCCTTTGAGGTCGTCTGCTGCGACTGGCGGATGCCGGGGCTGGATGGATTCCAGATGGCGCTTCGCCTGGGGACGATGGTTTTGCAGCATCGGCCGGCCTACCTGCTGGCGGTCGCTTACGACCATGAAATGGATGGCGAGCGCTGGGCGGCCGCCGGCTTCCATGCCGCGATCGCCAAACCCGTTGCACCGGTCCGCCTCTACGACACTCTGAACGGTCTGTTGCAGCCGAATTCTCCGGCCGCGGTGGTCGGGCCGGCGGCGGTCGAGCGCTTGCTGCTTGAGCGGCATGCCGGACAGCGCGTTCTGCTGGCCGAAGATAACGAGATCAATCGCGAGGTGGCGCAGGAGCTTCTGGAAGCCGTCGAATTGCAGCTCGATGTCGTCGAAGATGGCAGTCAGGCCCTGGCCAAAGTCGCCGCCGGCCATTACGACCTGATCCTGATGGATGTGCAGATGCCGGTGATGGACGGCCTCGAGGCGACGCGGCAGATTCGCCAACTGCCGGGTGGGAGGGAGCTGCCGATTCTGGCCTTGACCGCCAATGCCTACGAGGAAGATGTCGCCATCTGCCTGGCTGCCGGCATGGATGCCCATGTCGCCAAGCCGGTCAATCCGGATCTGCTATATGCCGCGCTGCTCGCCTGGTTGCCGGCCCGTCAGCAGGGCAGTCAGTTCGCCGGAGGAAAAGCCGGCAGCCAGGCGCGCCTGCCGATTTAACGGGGCCTGCGGCCAGGGCGCCTGGTACTCGGCGATCAGCTGGCGATAGGTGCTTTCCGGTTCCCGCCCGCGTTCGGCGCAGAGGTGGCGAAACCAGGTGTCGCCGAGGCCGACATGACCGATTTCGTCATGCAGGATGATGTCGAGCACCCGGGCGCTCGCCGTATCGCCGCAAGCCTCGAGCTTTTTCTGAATCGGCGGTGTCGCATCCAGGCCGCGCGCTTCGAGCAGTCGGGGAACCAGGGCCATGCGGGCGAGGACATCATGCCCGGTGCGCTCGGCCATTGCCGATAGCCCGCCATGCGCTGGGAAATCGCCGTATTCGTGACCAAGCGCCCGCAGGCGTTCGCGCAGGATGGTGAAGTGATGGGCTTCTTCTGCTGCGACGCCGATCCAGTCGGCGTAATAACGGGCCGGCAGACCGCGAAAACGGGCGGCATGATCGAGTGCCAGATTGATCGCCGTAAATTCGATATGAACGATGGCATGCAGCAGGCTGGCGCGCCCTTCGGTGGTTTGCGGGCTGCGCTGGCGTAACTGGGTGTGCGGCACCAGTTGCGGTTGCGCCGGGCGGCCGACGCTTAGCGCGACCGGGGCATCGTCCAGGTGGTCGAGCTTGCCAGCCTGCCAGTCGGCCTCGAGGGCGGCCGTCAGGGCCAGCTTTTGCTCGATTGCACTGCAGGCCAGCGCCTCGGCCAGCGCCGGAAAGAGGGGAGAGGTCATGGGGCCGGGTTGGTGTAGCGCAGATGAATGGCGTCGATCGCGGCGAGCAGTTCGGCCGGCATTGGCGTTTGCGTTGCCGGCAGCGTTTCCTTGAGCTGGGTGAGCGACGAGGCGCCGATGATGGTGCTGGCGACGAACCAGCGCGAGCGGACAAAGCCAAGGGCGAGCTGGGTCGGGGTCAAGCCGTGCTGGTGAGCCAGCTCGGCATAGGTGCGGGTTGCCGGCAGTACGTTGGGCTTGGTGTAACGCTGACCGAAACTCGGCCACTGGCTCAGGCGGCCGGTGGCCGCCGGGTCGTTCAGATACTTGCCGGTCAGGTGGCCGAAGGCCAGCGGCGAGTAGGCGAGCAGGCCGACCCGTTCGCGGTGGCAGACTTCCGCCAGGCCGGTTTCGAAAGTCCGGTTGAGCAGATGGTAGGAATTCTGCGTCGTGACGATGCGTGGCAGACCGAGTTCGTCGGCCAGTTTGGCAAACTGCATGATGCCCCACGGGTGTTCGTTGGAAACGCCGACGTAACGAATCTTGCCTTCCTTGACCAGTTCGCCGAGTGCCTCCAGTTGTTCGCGGATCGATGTGCCTGCGCGCTCATTCTCCGGCTCGAACTGCCATTGGCCGAACATCGGCTGGTTGCGTTCCGGCCAATGCAGTTGATAAAGGTCCACGTAGTCGGTTTGCAGGCGGCGCAGCGAGCCTTCGATAGCCGCCCGGATATTGGCCCGGTCCATGGCGGTCGGGCCGTTGCGGATCCACGACAGGTTGCGCGCCGGTCCGGCGACCTTGGTGGCCAGCAGGATCCGGTCGCGCTGCTGGCCGGCCAGCCAGCGGCCGACGATGCTTTCCGAGGCGCCGCAGGTTTCGGCGCGTGGCGGTACGGCGTACATCTCGGCGGTGTCGATGAAGTTGATGCCGGCGGCCAGCGCGTAGTCGAGCTGGGCATGAGCGTCGGCTTCAGCGGTCTGTTCGCCGAAGGTCATGGTGCCCAGGCAAACTTCCGGGACGACCAGATCGCTGGTGCCGAGTTGGCGTTTTTGGAACGGGGTCATCGCATATCTCCAGATAAAGGCAAGAAATCAGGGGCGGCCGCAGAGTACGCCATAGATCAATACGTGGCGCTTGAGTAGCGGATCGAAACCGGCCGGGACAATCGCCAGGTGGTGATCGGCCGGCGGTGGGCAATGAATCTGGACCCAGGCACCGGCGGCGGCATGGGCCTCCGCGAAGGTGGCGAACAGGCCCTGCAACTCGGCCGAGCGAACCGGCAGGAAGTTTCCGGAAACCCGGTCGAGCAGGGTATCGGTGTCGAGGCATTGCACGGCATAGCCGGCCGGCTGGCGCGGCAGCGGCAAGGCCTCGAGAA
Source organism: Dechloromonas denitrificans (assembly GCF_020510685.1). Lineage (NCBI taxonomy): Bacteria > Pseudomonadati > Pseudomonadota > Betaproteobacteria > Rhodocyclales > Azonexaceae > Dechloromonas > Dechloromonas denitrificans. The sequence goes on along the minus strand of NZ_CP075185.1, from coordinate 3,345,101 downwards.
GAAAGGGGTCGCCGAAAATGTCGGCCGGCAGGTTGTTGCGCATCATGCGCCATTTTAGCGGCAAGCTCGCTTGGCAAGGCGGCTGGCGCGTGGGGGCATTGGTCGTGCGTGGTAGAATGCTCGGCTGTCACAATAACTTCACAGGACTGTCATGTTCGGTCGCTTGATGCCCAGGGAGGGCAAGTATTTCGATCTTTTCAACGCGCACGCCGAGTTGATTGTGCAGGGCGGCAAGGCGTTGTCGGGGTTGATCGAGGCGCTGGTCGATGCGCCGGAGCATGCTGAAAAGCACGCGGACGATATCGACGTGATAGAGCGCAAGGCGGATGAAATTACTCACAGCACGCTGGCGCAGTTGCATACCTCATTCATTACGCCCTTTGATCGCGACGAGATTCATCAGCTGATCAATGGCATGGACGACATCCTTGACATCATCCAGGATGTTGCCGAATCGATGGCCCTCTACGACGTTCATAGCGTGCCGGCCGAAGCCAAGCTGCTGGCCGATGTCACCGAGCGTTGCTGTCGGTGCGTGCAGGCGGCCGTCAAGCTGCTGCACAGCATGGAAAATGCGCCGGCCATTCTGAAACATTGCCACGAGATCACCGATCTCGAATCCGACGCCGATCGCATGCTGCGCGAAGCCATGTCGAAGCTCTTCCGCGAGGAGCCGGATGTGCGCCAGGTGGTCAAGATGAAGGAAATCTACGAACTGCTCGAGTCGGTCAGCGATCGTTGCAAGGACGTCGCCGGCACGATAGAGGCCATCGTTCTAGAAAACTCCTGAGCGGGTAGCTCGGTATGGATACCGTACAAATCAGTCTCGGCGTCGTCGTTACGCTGGTCATCGTGGCTTTGCTGTTCGATTTCATGAATGGCTTTCACGATGCGGCCAATTCGATCGCCACCATTGTTTCAACCCGTGTTCTCAAGCCGTATCAGGCGGTAATCTGGGCCTCGGCCTTCAATTTTCTCGCCTACTTCCTGTTCAAGCTGACGGTGGCCACGACCATCGGCAAAGGCACCATCGACCCGAGCATCGTCGATCACTACGTGATTTTCGGTGCACTGGTCGGGGCGATCGTCTGGAACATCATCACCTGGTACTACGGCATTCCGTCGTCGTCCTCGCATGCCTTGGTCGGTGGCCTGGTCGGCGCGGCAATCGCCAAGGCCGGGCTGGGCGGCCTGATTTCGGCCGGCGTGCTGAAGATCATCGCGTTCATCTTCATTGCCCCGCTTCTTGGTTTCGTGATCGGCGGCAGTTTGATGGTGGCCGTCTCGTGGATCTGTCGAAACATGGCGCCGCGCAAGGTGGACAAGCATTTCCGCCGCTTTCAGCTGCTCTCGGCGGCGGCCTACAGTCTCGGGCACGGCGGCAATGACGCACAGAAGACGATCGGCATCATCTGGATGCTGCTGATCGCTGCCGGCATGTCGAAATCGACCGAGGCGATTCCGTCCTGGGTGGTCTTCTCCTGCTACACCGCCATGGGGCTTGGCACCATGTTTGGTGGCTGGCGCATCGTCAAGACGATGGGCAACCGCATCACCAAGCTCAATCAGCCGCGCGGTTTCTGTGCCAATACCGGCGGCGCGATTACCTTGTTCCTGGCGACGGCGCTCGGCATTCCCGTCTCGACGACGCATACCATCACCGGCGCCATTGCCGGCGTCGGCTCGACGCGCGGTGCGCGTCGCGTCCGCTGGGGGGTGGCGCGCGGCATCGTCTGGGCGTGGATCCTGACCATTCCGTGCAGTGCGGCGATGGCCGCGCTGGCCTGGTCCATCGGCCGGCAGGTTCTCTGATTTGAAGTTCCTGCGCTACCTGCTTCTGCTGGCGGTGCTGGCAGGGGTGGTCTGGCAGTTGCCGATACTCTGGGAGCTTGCCGTGGCGGCAGCCATCGGCGGCGTTTACTGGATTTTCTTTCGTCTTCCGCCGCCGGCCGACTAGGCTGGGATATCCGGCACCAGCATTGCTTCCAGCAAAAGAATGCGGTCTTTCAGTGCCAATTTGCGTTTCTTGATCCGGCGCACGAGCAGATCGTCGGGCGGCGGGTTTTCAACCAAGTGAGAAATGACCTGGTCGAGATCACGATGTTCGACCTGCAATTCCTGAAGCTGGTGACGGATATCTTCCTGCTCCTCGTCGGTCAATGTTTCAATGGCCATGGACTCTTCCTGACAGCATGCGATGTTTTGCTAGAATAACCCGAACAATTCATTGGAGGAGAGAGAAATGCAACATCATGTGATCGTGTCTTTTGGCCGCGACAGGGAATTCGATTTCAAGGTTTTCGGTGGCGCTCCGGCCGATGAGGCGCGGCAATGGTTTGACCACGAATTCACCGTGCTTGAGTGCGATGTGGCGACCCCGACCGGCAAGATCCTGGCGGTCGATCGTATCCTCAGTGTTGCAAAATACGCTGGCGAAGAGCGTTTTCGCGACCAGAAGATCTGGGCCGAACAGTTCGCCAAGAATACTGCCGCCATCCTTGGTCGCGACCTGATCCGGGTCGATGTCGAGCACTACAGTATCGGTTATTGATGAACAAGGCGTTTGTCCGGGAAAGTGACGGCGATGACGATGAGGAACTCGAACCATCGCTGAAGCTGCCCAGCGGAACGCGCAATTACATTACGCCGGGTGGTCATGCCCGGCTGAAGTCCGAACTCGAGCACCTCGTCAAGCGCGAACGACCGCAGGTCGTTGAAATCGTTGCCTGGGCCGCCTCGAATGGCGATCGTTCGGAAAATGGCGATTACATTTATGGCAAGCGGCGCCTGCGCGAAATCGATCGGCGCATCCGTTTCCTGACCAAGCGCCTCGAAATTGCCGAGATCGTCGACCCTCTGCGCCAGGGGAGCAACGACCAGGTATTTTTCGGGGCCCGCGTGACCGTCGCCGATGCCGACGGCGCTGAAAATACCTACACCATTGTCGGCGTGGACGAAGCCGACGTGGCGCACGGTCGAATCAGCTGGATTTCGCCGCTCGCCCGGGCGTTGATCAAGTCCCGCGAGGGCGACAGCGTGCGGTTCCAGAGCCCGGTCGGTATCCGGGAAATCGATATTGTCGAAGTCATCTACGAAACGCTCGATTGAGCCGGAAACGTTTCGGGGTGTCAGGTAGCGGCTGCCATGGATTGCCCATGCGGTGTGCCGGGCGGATTTTGCCGGACTCGTTCGACAATGTCTTAGAATCGTCTCTTCACTGATTTTTTCTCGGATAGATCGTTATGTTTGCTTTGAAAGTCCCCGTTCGCGCCTGGTTTGCTACCTTGTCACTGGGCTGTCTGGGTCTGGTCGCTGCAGGTATGGTGCTGCAGGATCTGTTTCGTCTGGCGCCGTGCCCGCTGTGTATTTTCCAACGCCTGCTCTATATCGTGATTGGCGGGCTGGCCCTGCTCGGGGTCTTGTGGCCGCTGGCTCGCCGTGGCTGGGCGGCGTTGATCGGCGGACTCGCCTTGCTTGGTGCGGGAGTGGCCGGCTACCAGACGTGGATGCAGGCTTTTCCGGAGTTGGCCACCGAGTGCGGCTATGCCGAGCCCAATGTGATTGAGCGTCTTGTCGACTGGCTGGGCATGCAATGGCCGTCGATGTTTCTGGCTACCGGCTTTTGTTCCAGCCGCGATTGGGTTTTCCTCGACCTGTCGATGGCCAACTGGTCGTTGCTGGTGTTTGCCGGCATCCTTGTTTACGCCGGTTTGTTGATCGTTCGCCGGCCCTAAAAAAACAAAACCCGCCGAAAGGCGGGTTTGTCGAAAGCTGGAGAAAGCCGAATTACTTCAGCTTCACTTCCTTGTAAGCAACGTGCTTACGGGCCTTCGGATCGTACTTGTTGAACTCCAGTTTGCCAGGCGTTGTGCGCTTGTTCTTGGAGGTGGTATAGAAGTGTCCGGTACCAGCTGTGGATTCCAGCTTGATTTTTTCGCGACCGCCTTTAGCCATTTTATTTATCCTTCCTTAATCAGACTTCGCCGCGGGCACGCAGATCGGCCAGGACGGTTTCGATGCCGTTCTTGTCGATAAGGCGCAGGCCGGCGTTGGAAACGCGCAGGCGGATGAAGCGGTTTTCACTTTCGACCCAGAAGCGGCGATACTGCAGATTCGGCAGGAAGCGACGCTTCGTTCTATTGTTGGCATGGGAAACTTTGTTCCCAACCATCGGGGCTTTACCCGTTACTTGGCAGACTCGCGCCATGATTGGTGCTCCAGAATTCGCTAGAAGAAAGCCCGTGAGTATAACCAAAACTCCCTAATCATTTCAAGGGGTTTCACTATTTTTATAGCAATCCCCGCTCGGCGAAGGAGAGCGGGGGGGTATTGCCGGCGACAATGAAGTGGTCGAGAACTTTGACATCGACCATGGCCAGCGCCTCTTTCAGCACGCGCGTGAGCATTTCGTCGGCCCGCGAGGGTTCGGCAACGCCGGACGGGTGGTTGTGCGCCAGGATGACCGCAGCGGCATTGTGGGAGAGGGCGGTCTTGACCACTTCGCGCGGGTAAACCGAGGTCTGCGTCAGTGTCCCGGTGAATAATTCGTCCGCTTTCAATAGGCGATTCTGGGCATCGAGCCAGAGCGCCATGAAGACTTCGTTCGGTCGCGTTGCCAGCTTCAGGCGTAGCCAGTCGCGTACCTTGCCGGGTGAGGAAAAAGTGTCGCGTGCCGACATTTCCTGGGCCAGGGCGCGGCGGGCCAGTTCAAAGCTGGCCTTGAGCTGCGCCGCCTTGGCCTGGCCGATGCCGGAGACACTGGCCAGTTCTTCCAGCGAGGCGTCGAGCAGCGTGCTTAGGCGGCCGTCGAACCGTTGCAGCAGATCGCGCGCCAGATCGACGGCGCTTTTGCCGCGGATGCCCACACGCAAATAGATAGCCAGCAATTCGGCATTGGAAAGGGCCGCCGGACCATGTGCCAGCAGCCGTTCGCGCGGTCGTTCGCCCTCCGGCCAGTCGGTGATCGCCATGCTATTTCCAGTAGAATGGATGAGCTCATATTCTAATGGCGATGACAATGGAATTACAGGGAAAGCGTATCGTTCTTGGCGTGACCGGCGGCATTGCCGCCTACAAGGCAGCCGAACTGGTTCGATTGCTTGGCAAGCAGGGCGCCGACGTGCAGGTGGCGATGACCGAAGGGGCAACCCATTTCGTGACCACCACCACTTTCCAGGCGCTCTCCGGCAAACCGGTGTTCACCGACCAGTGGGATGCCCGCATGCCGAACGCGATGGCGCATATCGATCTGTCGCGCCAAGCCGATCTGATTCTGGTTGCGCCGGCCTCGGCCGATTTTCTCGCCCGTATCGTGCATGGCCTGGCCGATGATCTGCTGGCGACCATGGTGTTGGCGCGCGATTGCCCGCTGCTGGTGGCCCCGGCGATGAATCGCCAGATGTGGGAGAACCCGGCAACGCAGCGCAATGTGGCGCAATTGAAGGCTGACGGCATTCAGATCCTCGGCCCGGCCAGTGGCGAGCAGGCCTGTGGCGAAGTCGGCGCCGGCCGCATGCTGGAACCGGCCGATATTCTTGAAGAAGTGATCGCCAGCTTTTCGCCCAAGCTGCTGCTCAGCAAAAAGGTGCTGATTACCGCCGGCCCGACATTCGAGGCCATTGACCCGGTGCGCGGCATTACCAATCTGTCGTCCGGCCGCATGGGCTATGCCGTGGCGCGCGCCGCCCGGCAGGCTGGGGCGAGTGTCACGCTGGTCTCCGGACCGGTCGGGTTATTGCCGCCCCAGGGTGTCGACCGGATCAATGTGCGCAGCGCGCTGGAAATGCATGCGGCGGTGATGGCCGAGGCGACCGCTGCCGATATTTTCATTGCCGTTGCCGCTGTGGCCGATTATCGGGTCGCCAGCGCAGCGGAACACAAGTTGAAGAAAGATACGGGCGGCATTCCGGCGCTTGAACTGATCGAGAATCCGGATATTCTGGCCGAGGTCGCCGCGTTGCCTGATGGCCCGTTCTGCGTCGGGTTCGCCGCGGAAAGCCGGAATCTGGAGGAGTATGCCCAGGCCAAGCGGCGCAAGAAGAATGTGCCGCTGATCGCCGGCAACCTGATCCAGGAAGGCTTTGGCGGTGAAGACAATCGTCTGGTGCTGTTCGACGATGCCGGTGTGCATCCGTTGACGCCCGCCCCGAAAGCCTTGCTGGCCAGGCAGCTGATTGAACATATTGCAAATTTGACAGGGAAAAGCTGATGCATCGTATTGATGTCAAAATCCTCGACAACCGCCTGCGCGAGAGTCCGCCGCATTACGCGACCCCGGGCTCGGCCGGCCTCGATCTGCGCGCCTGCATCGCGGCGCCGCTGCATCTGGCACCAGGCCAAACGGTGCTGGTTCCGACCGGGATGGCCATTCATCTGGCCGACCCGGGGCTGGCGGCGATCATCCTGCCGCGCTCCGGGCTGGGCCACAAGCACGGCATCGTGCTCGGCAATCTGGTCGGCCTGATCGATTCCGACTATCAGGGCGAGTTGATGGTGTCGACCTGGAATCGCAGTCACGAGAGCTTCACGCTGAATCCGCTGGATCGGATTGCCCAGTTGGTGGTGGTGCCGGTGCTGCAGGTCGCCTTCAATATTGTCGACGACTTCGATGCCAGTACGCGCGGCGAAGGCGGGTTCGGCAGTACCGGAAAGTCCTGAGTTCGCTCTGGCCGGGTCAGACCCGGTCAGAAGAGCTCGATATCGCCATCGCGGTTGTTGTTTGCCGCATTGCCTGATTTGACGGCATCGGCCTTGACGTGCGAATTGACCAGCAATTCGACCAGCCGCTGGCTGCGCTTGCGGAAGCGTTGTAGTCCATCCGTCTCGCCCTGGTCGTGATGCAGGCTGAGGAAGGCGTGCATGTATTCGCCGACGTTGGTGGTCCGCTGGCTAATCCGGCTGATCATTTGCGTCACGATGTCCTCGAACTGCATCGCCATGACCCCTTCCTGGGTCAGGTTGTGCATTTGCTCGGTGACTGCGGTGATGTGGCTCGAATGTTGGCGGGCCCGATCGGTTAGCTCCATCAATTCGCTGCCTAGTTCATGCAGCGTCGCCTGCGATTTCTCGGCAATGCTCATGTCGATATTGGCGGCTTCCGATATCCGAACGCCGACGTCGCGTAGCGAGTTCAGGATGTCGGCCAGCGCCTTGCGGATATCGACATTGAAATCGCCGGTGCGGGCCGCCAGGTTGCGCACTTCGTCGGCGACGACGGCGAAACCGCGGCCGGCTTCACCGGCCCGTGCGGCCTCGATCGCGGCGTTGAGCGCCAGCAGATCGGTTTGCTTGGTGATGCCGGCGACATCGTTGAGCGTCGTGTTGATCTGGCCGACCTGATTCTGCATCAGCTCGAAACTGTGGGCGACGCCCTGACTGGTGGCTCGCAACTGACTCATCTTGTTGACGAACTCGCCAATCAGCGCGTTGGTTTCGTCGAAAAAGCGCTGCAGGCCGGCTTGTTCCTGGATATGGCTGTCGTCCGAGCCGGTCATTTGCAGCATTTCATCGATCAGCGACCGCAGGATCTGACGTTGATCGGAAGACTGGGATTCGAGGCCGGTCAAGCTGCCGGAAAGCTTGTTGACTGACGTGCGGATGATTTCCTGCGCTTCCAGCGTGTCCTTTTCGAGCGAAGTGAACTGCAGTTCCGCATGGGCCATCGCCTCGTTGGAGAGGACATGGTATTCGGACATGACATTTTTCAGTTCGACGATATAAGCCTCCTGGCGACTTTTCCAGTGCTTTCGCTGGCCGAAGGAAAGGATGATGGCAAGGGCCGACAGGGCCGCGACGAGCAGGAAAAAATGCCCCGAAACCGGGCCGGCGATCAGGAACCAGAGCCACAGCCCGAGGCCGGTGGCGACCGACAGCCAGATCAGCAGGTCATCTATTCTTTGCATGGCGGGGTCCCTGAAACGTCTTAATCCGGCATTGTACGGTGGGGGATGCCCACCGTGACACGGATATTGCTGCTTTCGGCCTGCTGTGTGCAGCCTTACCCCATCGTCTTCAGATGCTGGATGATCTCGCCGGCCATCGGTTGGGCGTCGCCGTAGAGCATGCGGCAATTGTCGGTGTAGAACAGGGCATTCTCAACCCCGGAATAACCCGTACCCTTGCCGCGCTTGATCACGATGACGTTGTGCGCCTGATCGGCGTTGAGGATCGGCATGCCGTAGATCGGGCTGGCCTTGTCGGTGCGGGCGCTCGGATTGACCACGTCGTTGGCGCCGATGATCAGCGCGACGTCGGCCTGGCCGAACTCGCCGTTGATTTCCTCGAGATCGAAGATCTTGTCGTAGGGCACGCCGGCCTCGGCCAGCAGCACGTTCATGTGGCCCGGCATGCGCCCGGCCACCGGGTGGATGGCGAACTTCACCTCGACCCCGGCTTCCTCGAGGATCGAAGTCATTTCCCAGACCTTGTGCTGGGCATGCGCCACCGCCATGCCGTAACCGGGCACGATGATGACCTTGCCGGCGTAGCGCATCAGCGCCGCGGCATCGAGGGCGGAGAGTTCCTTCATCGTCCCTTCGATCGCTTCGCCACCGCCACTCGCCACCATCGGGGTGAACAGGATGTTGGAGATCGGCCGGTTCATCGCTTTGGCCATCAGCTGGGTGAGCAGCGTGCCGGCGGCGCCGACGACGATGCCGGCAATGATCAGCGCCGGGTTGCCGAGGACGTAGCCCTCGAAGCCGACGGCCAGGCCGGTAAAGGCATTGAACAGCGAGATCACCACCGGCATGTCGGCGCCGCCGATCGGCAGCGTGACGATCAGGCCGAGGACCAGCGCGACGGCGAAGAAGATGTAGATCAGCTCGGGGTTGGCCGGAGCCAGCGCGATCATCGCCGCGCCGAGGCCGAGGGCACTGAGGGCGAGGACGACATTGACGACGTTCTGGGCCGGCAGCCGGTAGGCTTTCTTCATCAGGCCCTGCAGCTTGGCGTAAGCGACACAGGAGCCGGTGAAGGAGACCGAGCCGATCAGCGCGCCGAGCACGGCCAGCGTCGTGGCGACCGGGCTATGCACGTCGCCCTTGGCGAACTCGATGGCGGCAATCGCCGCCGCCGCCCCGCCGCCCATGCCGTTGTAGATGGCGACCATCTGCGGCATGTCGGTCATCTTGACCCGTTTGCCGGAAATCCAGGCACTGGCGGCGCCGAGGCCGAGGGCCAGGGCCATCAGCGCGAGGTTCTGCAGGCCGGGCACGAGGAAGGTGCCGGCGATGGCGACGAGCATGCCGTAGCCGGCCCAGACGATGCCTTTCCGGGCACTGGCCGGGGAGCTCATGCCTTTCAGGCCGAGGATGAAGAGCAGTGCGCCGACAAACCAGGCGCCTTGGACGTAGATCGGGAGCGTCATGCTCAGGCTTCCTTTTTCTTGAACATGGCGAGCATGCGCTCGGTGACGACGTAGCCGCCGGCGGCATTGGCGGCGCCGAGGGCGACGGCGAAGAAGCCGATGGCCTGTTGCACGACAGTATCGGCGGTGCCGAGCATCAGCATGGCGCCGACGACGACGACGCCGTGGATGAAGTTGGAACCGGACATCAGCGGCGTGTGCAGGATGACCGGCACCTTGGCGATGATCTCGTAGCCGGTGAAGGCGGCGAGCATGAAGATGTATAAGGCGAGCAGGCCGTCCATCAGGCTTCTCCAAAAACTTGTTTGACGGTTGGATGAACGGTGACGCCGTCCTTGCAGAGCAGCGTGCCGGCGACGACTTCGTCTTCCCAGTCGAACGCCAGTTCGCCGTCCTTGATCCATGGCGAGAGGAAGTTGTAGAGGTTCTTGGCGTACAGCTCGGAGGCGTGGGTCGGCATGCGGGACGGCAGGTTCAAGGGGCCGTGGATGTTCACGTCGTTGGCGATGACGTGCTCGCCGGGCTGGGTCAGCGCGCAGTTGCCGCCGGATTCGGCGGCCATGTCGACGATGATGGCGCCGTATTTCATCCGGCCGATCATCTCGGTGGTGATGATGATCGGCGCTTTCTTGCCGGGGATGGCAGCGGTGCTGATCACCACGTCGGCGGCGGCGACGGCCTTGGCGAGTTTCTCGGTCTGCTGCGCCTTCTCCTCGGCGGTCAGGTCGCGGGCGTAGCCGCCGGCGCCGTCGGCCGAGACGCCGGTATCGACGAACTTGGCGCCGAGCGATTCGATCTGTTCCTTGGCGGCGGCGCGCACGTCATAGGCTTCGACCATCGCCCCGAGGCGCTTGCAGGTGGCGATCGCCTGCAGGCCGGCGACGCCGGCGCCGATCACCAGCACGCGGGCCGGCCGGATGGTGCCGGCGGCGGTGGTCAGCATCGGGAAGAACTTGGTACAGCGGGCAGCGGCGATCAGGCCGCATTGGTAGCCGGCACAGGCGCCCTGGCTGGACAGGGCGTCCATGCTCTGGGCGCGCGAGATGCGGGGGAGCAGTTCGAGGGAGAAGGCGGTGATCTTGCGGGCGTTGAGGGCGGCGAGGCGGGCCTTGTCTTCGAAGGGCTTGAGCAGGCCGATCAGCACCGCGCCTTCCGGCAGCGCGGCGATTTCGTCCGCCGACGGCGGCGTGACGCGCAGGATCAGTTGGGCCGGGCCGTAGGCTTCGGTTATGCCATTGACCAGGCTGACATCGGCATAGTCCGAGTCGAGGAAATGGCTGTCGGTGCCGGCGCTTTGTTCCATGCGCAGGCTGGCGCCGAGGGCGGCGAACTTCTTGGCTGTCTCGGGAACCAGGGCGACCCGGCTTTCGCCGGACGTTCGTTCCCGGGCGACCGCAATGTGCAGTGGCATGCTGTTTTCTCCAGATTGGTTTTTTTGCGATGCTATCCGGTATTTCGGATTTTTCTGATCACTTTGTTCAGTTCACATCCGGCGGGCTGTTGCAAAAGCGCAGTTCCTGCGGATAGGGAAAGAAATCCTCGACGTGGCCCTGCCGGATTTTTTGCTGGGCATCCTGCCAGAATTTGGCGGAGAGCAGGTCGGCATGGTAGTTGTGGAACACTTTGCGCAGCGTCGGCGAGGCGAGTAGGAAGGTGCTGAATTCTTCCGGGAAAACATCGTTCTTGCCGACGGCGTACCAGACTTCGCCGGACATTTCGGTCTCGAAGTCCGGGGCCGGCGGAATCTGGCGGAAATTGCAGTCGGTCATGTATTCGATTTCGTCGTAATCGTAGAAGACGACGCGACCGAAACGGGTGATGCCGAAATTCTTCCACAGCATGTCGCCCGGGAAGATATTGGCCTGGGCCAGTTCGCGGATGGCGCTGCCGTATTCCTTGATGGCGTGTTCCAGCGCCTCGATGTTGTTGGTCCGTTCGACGCGTTCGAGATGGATGTTGAGCGGTTCCATGCGGCGCTCGATGTAGAGGTGCTTGATGATCAGCGTTTCGCCATCGATTTCGAAGCAGGAGGGCGCCAGCGTTCGCAGTTCTTCCATCACCTCCTCGTCAAAACGCTTGAGCGGGAAGGCGGCGTTGGAGAATTCCAGCGTATCGGCCATCCGGCCGACGCGGTCGACCTGTTTGACCATCAGGAACTTCTTCTTGACGGTGGCGCGGTCCATGTTCTTGGCGGGACCAAAGACATCCTTGATGATCTTGAAGACGTAGGGGTAGGACGGCAGCGTGAACACCAGCATGACCATGCCGCGGATACCGGGGGCCATGATGAATTTGTCTTCCGAATGGTGCAGGTGATAGATGAAATCGCGGAAGAACATGGTTTTGCCCTGCTTGCCCAGGCCGAGCATGATGTACAGCTCGGAGCGCGGCTTGTTGGGCAGCACGGCGCGCAGGAACTGGACGTAGCCAGAAGGCACTTCCATGTCGACCATGAAGTAGGCGCGCGACAGCGAGAAGAGCAGGCCGATCCGCCAGGCATCGAGCAGTACTGTGTCGAGGTAGAGCTTGCCGTTTTCATCGTGCAGGACCGGGATGGCAAAGGGATATTCCGCGGCGCCGTTGATCGCCTTGCCTATGATGTAGGCCGCCTTGTTGCGGTAGAAGGCCGAGGCCAGCACCTGGATCTGGAAATTCACCTCGCGCGGCGGCATGCCTTTCAGAAAGGCGCGGATGGCGTGGTAAACATGATTGACGTCACGCTCGAGGTCGGCGAACGGACGGTGCCAGTTGAAGTCCTTGACGATCGCGGTGATGGCGCCGCGCACGCCGTCTTCCTTGGCGTAGTAACTGCGGTAGGTGGGATCGTTGTCGGCTTCGATATTTTCGGTGGACAAGGTCGGCCGGACGAAAATGAAATCGTTGCGGAAATAGTCGCGGTGCAGGATCCTGGTCGTCACCGAATTGAAGAAGGTCTCGGCCAGTTCGGGCTGCTTGTGGTTGAGCAGCAGGCCGATGTAGAGCAGCTTGATCTGCTGCCAGGTCGAGTCGTCGATGTGCTGGGCATCGAATTCGTCGCGCAGGCGTTCGACGCATTCGTCGACCCGGTCATCGTAAAAGCGGATGCGCTCCTTGACGGCCTTGTGTACGCCCAGCCAGTCGCCCTGTTCGAAGCGGGTCTTGGCCTGCTTGCTGGTTTCGCGGAAGAGTTTGTAGTGCTTGTTGAATCCCTGGATCAAGGCCAAAGCGATCTGGTGCGCATTGGTGCCGTAGAGGCCGACTGAGATCTTCATGCGATGTCTCTCCTGACTGGGACGGCCAGTTTAGCATTGGGCCGGGATGCACTAATGGCTGACAGGCTGGCCTCCTTTGCTTCATAATCGTGCACGCTACCGGTGGCAGGTAAGCCCTCATCCGGTAACCTGCAGAGGAGACATTCGACGCTAACCCAAGTCGTCCAATAACACGCATGGAGTGGATATGGCATCTCACATCACGGTTCCCCAAGGTGGTCAGAAAATCGTTCCGGGACAGGCTGTCCCGAACAATCCGATCATTCCCTTCATCGAGGGTGACGGCATTGGCATCGACATCACCCCGGTCATGATCAAGGTCATCGACGCCGCTGTGGCCAAGGCCTATGGCGGCGCCAAGAAAATTCACTGGATGGAAGTTTTCGCCGGCGAAAAGTCCACTCGCATCTACGGTCCGGATGAGTGGTTCCCGAAGGAAACCTTCGATGCGCTGAAGGAATACTCGGTCTCCATCAAGGGGCCGATGACGACGCCGGTCGGTGGCGGCATCCGCTCGCTGAACGTCGCCCTGCGCCAGGAGCTCGATCTCTACCAGTGCGTCCGTCCGGTGCAGTACTTCAAGGGCGTGCCATCGCCGCTCAAGCACCCGGAGCTGACCAACATGGTCATCTTCCGCGAGAACACCGAAGACATCTACGCTGGCATCGAATGGGCCGCCGAATCGGAAGGTGCCAAGAAGGTCATCGATTTCCTGCAGAAGGAAATGGGCGTCAAGAAAATCCGTTTTCCGGCGACTTCCGGCATCGGCATCAAGCCGATCTCCGTCGAAGGCACCACCCGTCTGGTCCGCGCCGCGCTCAAGTACGTCATCGCCAACGACCGCAAGTCGCTGACCATCGTGCACAAGGGCAACATCATGAAGTTCACGGAAGGCCTGTTCCGTGACACCGCCTACAAGGTGGCCCAGGAAGAGTTCGGCGCCGAGCTGGTCGATGGCGGTCCGTGGTGCAAGTTCCGCAATCCCAATTCCGGCCGCGAAGTGATCATCAAGGATTCGATCGCCGACGCCTTCCTGCAGCAGATCCTGCTGCGTCCGGCCGAGTACGACACCATCGTCACCACCAACCTGAACGGCGACTACATCTCCGACGCGCTGGCTGCACAGGTCGGCGGCATCGGCATTGCGCCGGGCGCCAACATCTCCGACCAGTACGCCTGCTTTGAAGCGACCCATGGCACCGCGCCGAAGTACGCCGGCCAGGACAAGGTCAACCCGGGTTCGCTGATTCTCTCGGCCGAAATGATGCTGCGCCATCTCGGTTGGGTCGAAGCCGCCAACTTGGTTATCAAGGCCATGGAAGCAGCGATCGGCGACAAGCAGGTGACCTATGATTTTGCCCGCCTGATGGATGGGGCCAATGAACTGTCCTGCTCGGCTTTTGGCGATGCCATGATCGAGCGCATGTGATTTTGGCGCAACAATGCTCGAGAGCAGCCCCCGCAAGGGGGCTTTTCACTTGAGGCCGGGAATTTTTGGTGCCTGGCTAGTGCCTGCAGGCCGTCCGGCTACGGCGGTACCTGATATGTTCAGCAGCTCGTTTTAGGCGTAATCGTGACGTTCAAGGATAGAAATCCCGGATTTTCAACGAAGCTGGCGCTGACGGTCGGTCTCTTGGTGGCGCTTGCCGTTGTCTTCGTGTTGTACGCCAGCGCCGAGAAACGTATCGATCGGGCCAACGAGCGGCGGCATGTTTCGATGCTGCTGGCCGATGAATTGCGTCACTCCTCGGACGATCTGACGCGCATGGCACGCACCTATGTCGTGACCGGCGACCCGGTGTACCGGCAGCGCTATCAGACTATTCTCGACATCCGCGATGGCAAGCAGCCGCGGCCGGCCGATTATCAGAATATCTATTGGGATCTGGTCGTCGGCGATCAGGTGCCGCCGGTGCCCGCCGGGAGTGCGACGATCGCGCTGCTCGACCTGATGCGGCAGGCCGAATTCGGCGCCGAGGAGTTCCGTCAACTGACGGAAGCCAAGGCAAACTCGGATCGCCTGACGGCGCTGGAAATCGAAGCGATGAATCTGGTCGAGACCGGCGGCCCCGCCGCCGAGGCCAATCGCGAAAAGGCCCGCCAGATGCTGCACGGCGCGTCCTATCATCAGGCCAAAGCCGGGATCATGCGGCCGCTGCATCAGTTCAATCTGCTGATGGGCAAACGCACGCTGGATATGGTTCAGTCGGCCGAAGTGCGGGCGACCATTTTTCGGCTGATCTTCGTCGCCTTTGGCCTCAGCGTCGTTACCATGCTGTGGCGGACCTATGTCGCCTTGCGCGAAACGCTCGGCGCTTCCGCCGAGGAAGTCCATGCCCAGATCGTCCGGCTTGGCCAGGGCGATTTTTCGCCGCCCGATCAGGTCTTGCCGACTGTTGAAGACAGCGTGATCGGCTGGCTGGCCGAGACCCGGCTCAAGCTGAACGAGCTGCAAACCGCCCAACGGCAGGCCGAGAGCGATCTGGCGCAACGGACTCGTGAATTGCTGCTGCACAATCAGGTGCTTCATCTGATCAGTAAAGGCGCGCCGCTGCCCGATGTGCTGCAAGGCTTGGCAAGTCGCGTCGAAGCCTTGCACCCGGGGGCCCTGTGCTCGATCCTGTTGCTCGATGAAGACGGTCGGCATCTGCGTCATGGCGCGGCGCCGAGCTTGCCCGACTTCTACAATCAGGCGATTGACGGCGTGGTCATCGGCGATGGCGTCGGCTCTTGCGGAACGGCGGCTTTCCGCGGCGAGCGGGTGATCGTCGAGGATATCCAGCAGCACCCGTTCTGGGCGCTTTACCGCGATCTGGCCGCCCAGGCCGGCGTCCAGTCGTGCTGGTCGCAACCGTTCAAGAACCGCGATGGGCGGGTCCTCGGCACCTTTGCCATCTATCACCAGCAAGCTACCTCTCCTTCGGCTACCGAAATCGGCCTAATCGAAGACTATGCCAGCTTGGCTGGCCTCGCTGTCGAGCGTGCCCGAACCGAAGAGGCGCTCGGCAAAAGTCAGCAACGCTATCGGCTGATTGCCGACAACAGCAGCGACGTGATCTGGCTGCTCGATCTTCCCGGCATGGAATTCTCTTATATCAGTCCGTCCGTCCAGCGCTTGCGCGGCTGGACGCCGGAGGAAATCATGGCCCAGCCGTTTGCCGCCGCCCTGACGCCGGAATCGTTGCGGCGGGTAGAGGCGGCCCTGGCGGATAGCCTCGAACGGCTCGCCCAGGGCGATCAAACGGCGCGCTCGGGAAATCTCGAGATCGAGCAACCCCACAAGGATGGCTTTGTCATATCGACCGAAGTGGTCACCACCATCCTGCTCGATGCGGCCGGCCAGCCGAAGCAGATCATGGGCATCACCCGCGACATCAGCGAGCGCAAGCAAGCCGAGGCGGAACTGGATCGGT
The DNA here is from genome assembly GCF_020510685.1 of Dechloromonas denitrificans. NCBI lineage: Bacteria > Pseudomonadati > Pseudomonadota > Betaproteobacteria > Rhodocyclales > Azonexaceae > Dechloromonas > Dechloromonas denitrificans. Next base: position 3,329,070 of record NZ_CP075185.1, on the reverse strand, counting down.
ATCGCCACCATCTGGAACGCATGGTCGAAGAGCGCACCGCTGCGCTGTCGGTCGCCAAGGAGGCGGCGGAAGCTGCCAACCGCGCCAAGAGCACGTTCCTGTCAAATATGAGTCATGAACTGCGGACGCCGATGAACGCCATCATGGGCATGACCGATCTGGTGCAGCGCCGGGCCAGCGATCCGAAACAAAGAGATCAGCTGGCAAAAGTCGCGCAGGCCTCGCGTCATCTGCTGGCCGTCATCAATGACATCCTCGATATCTCGAAGATCGAGGCGGAGCGCCTGAAGCTGGAGGTCGTCGCCTTCAAGCTGGGCGGCGTCATCGAAAATGTGCTCAGTCTGCATGCGCAGAAAGCGGCCGAAAAAGGCTTGCCGCTGCTTGTCGATATGGCGCCCGGCCTTGCCGAGCGTGAGGTGCAGGGTGATCCGATGCGCCTTGGCCAGATCCTGATCAACCTGACGACCAATGCCATCAAGTTTACCGAGACCGGAACGGTGACGATCCATGTGCGGCTGGTCGAGGAAAGTGCCGACGACGTACTGCTGCGCTTTGCCGTCAAGGACAGTGGCATCGGTATTTCGGCCGACGATCAGCAGCGCGTGTTCAGCGCCTTCGAGCAGGCCGATGGTTCGATGACCCGGCAATACGGTGGTACCGGCCTTGGCCTGGCGATCAGCAAGCGTCTGGCGCAACTGATGGGGGGCAGCATTGGGGTCGAAAGCGAACCCGGGGCCGGCAGCACCTTCTGGTTTACCGCTCGTTTGCGGCAAGGGCGCGGTCGCCTTGCCGGTTCGCCCGGTCAGCTCGAGTCGTTCGCCGAGCAGCGCATCCGCGCCGGCTATCGCGGCATTCATGTGCTGCTCGTCGAAGACGAGCCGATCAATCAGGAAGTGTCGCAGGCCTTGCTCGAAGAGGCCGGCTTTCTCGTCGATCTGGCCGGAAATGGCGAGGCCGCGGTCGCCGCGGTCAAGGCCGGCGATTACGATCTGGTGCTGATGGATGTGCAGATGCCGATCATGAACGGCATCGATGCCACCCGGCTGATTCGCGCGCTGCCCGGGCGGAGCACCCTGCCGATCATTGCCATGACCGCCAATGCCTTCGCCGAGGACCGGCAGCGTTGCCTTGACGCCGGGATGAACGATCACGTCGGCAAGCCGGTCGACCCGGCGGTGCTCTTCGAAACCTTGCTCAAATGGTTGCCGCCGCTTGAGCCGACGCGTTGAGTCCTTGCCGGGTCCGATTTTGAAGCCATTGAATCCCCATCCGATCGCCGTTTTCGATTCCGGCCTGGGCGGCCTGACGGTGTTGCATGCCCTGCGCGCCAGACTGCCGCAGGAAGATTTCTTTTACTTTGCCGATACCCGCTTTCTGCCTTACGGCGACCGGCCCGAAGCCTTCCTCAAGGAGCGTGGCGTGTTGATCGCCGAGGCGCTGGTCAGGCGCGGCATCAAGGCCCTGGTCATCGCCTGCAATACGGCCACGGCGACGGCGGCCGAAGCGATCCGGGCGGCGACCGCGTTGCCCATCGTCGCCCTCGAGCCTGGTGTCAAACCGGCGGCGGCGCTGACCAGGAGCGGGGTGATCGGCGTCCTGGCGACGACGCGAACCTTGCAGAGCGAGCGTTTCCAGCGACTGGTCGGCAACCACGCCCAGCACAGCAAGGTGGTGACGCAGGCCTGTCCCGGGCTGGCCGAAGCGATTGAAAACGGCGGCCCGGACAGCCCGGCGGTGGCCGCCTTGCTCGATGCCTTTGTCGCGCCGCTGGCGGCGGCGGGGGCGGATGTCGTGGTGCTCGGCTGCACCCACTACCCCTGGGTGGCCGAGGCCATCGCCCGGCGCATGCCGCCCGGCGTGGCGCTGCTTGATACCGGGGAACCGGTCGCCCGCCAGCTCGATCGACTGCTCGGTGCAGCCGGTCTGCTGGGCGGCGGGCATGGCCATCTGACGGTGGCGACCAGCGGTGCGCCGGCCAAGGTTAGCGCGACGGTCGACCGCCTGTGGGGGCAGCATCTGCCCGTCGAACACTGGGAACCTTGAGATCGGCGCAGGACAATGGCCGGCCCGGGTTGTCCGGTGGCAAAAAGTGCCGAACTGAAGGTCGATGGGGCGCTTTGAAAGCGCCCCGTCGGCTGGTCCTGCGGTGCTCCGTCAACGCGGAGCGGGCTGGGTCAGACGGTAAACTTGCCGATCAGCTGCTTGAGATTGGTGGCGATGACTTCCAGCTGGTGCGCCGTCTCGGCAGTGCCCCGGATCGTTGCCGTCGTTTCCTCGACCATGTTGGCAATCTGCTCGACGCGCTGGGCAATCGAGGTGCTGGCCGCGCTTTGTTCCTGCGTCGCGTCGGCCACTTCGCCCACCCGCTCCAGGGTGCGCCGGGCACCATCTTCAATGGCTTGCAGGGACTCGGAGGCCGAGGCCGACAGCTGCACCCCTTCCTGAACTTCCGGTAGCGCCGCGTCCATCGCGCCGACGGCACCGATGGTGTCGTTCTGGATGCCGTTGATCATCTGCTCGATTTCCAGCGTCGCGCTCGAGGTGCGCTCGGCCAGCTTGCGCACTTCGTCGGCAACCACCGCGAAGCCCCGGCCCTGTTCGCCGGCCCGCGCCGCTTCGATGGCCGCGTTGAGGGCGAGCAAATTGGTCTGGCCCGCAATGTCCTTGATCACGTTGGCGATCGACGAAATCTGGTTGGCCCGCTCTTCCAGCGCACGAATTCGCCCCGACGCATCGGATACCGTCGTGGAGATTTTCTGGATCGCCTGCGATGCCTGGTTTACCCGGCTGCTGCCCTGGCCGGCCAGTTCGACGGCATCCCGGGTTTCGCGTGAGGTTTCCCGGGCGCTGTCCGAAATATGGTTGGAGGTTACGGTCAGTTCCTCGATCGCTGCCGCCATCGCCGACGTCGCATCGGCTTGTTGCTCGGCTGCCTTGGCCACCTCGTCGGAGGCGCGGGCGATATCTTCCGCGTTGTTGACCAGGGTGTTGGCATCCTTGTTGATTGCGCCGACCAGCTGGCGGAGCGACCCAACCATGCTGCCCAGGGCATGGAGCAGGCTGCCGGCTGGCGCATTGTCGAGCTGCGCGGTCAGGTCGCCACCGGCGACGCGCTGCATGATTTCACTGGCGATCTGCGGCTCACCACCCAGCTGGCGCAGAATGCTTGAACTGACCTGCCAGCCGACCAGGCTGAGCAAGACCAGCAGGCCGAGCGAGATGCCGCCGAGCAGCATGGCGCCTTTCCGGTATTCGCGATCGACGTCGTCAATGTAGATGCCGGTGCCGATAGCCCAACCCCAGGGGGCAAACTCGCTGGCGTAGGACAGTTTTGGTTCCGGCACCTGCTGCCCCGGCTTGGCAAACCAGTAATCGACAAAACCGCCGCCGTTCCGGGCTGCTGCGGCAAGTTCCTTGATGATCAATTTGCCGTTCGTGTCTTTCATCTCGGCGGCGCTTTTTCCTTCAGCCTCCGGTTTGGGGGGCATCAGGACGTAGTTGAAATTGAAGTCGACGACAAAAAAGTAGTCGTTAGTGCCGTAGCGCAGCGTGCGCAAGACGCCCTTGGCCGCTTTCTTGGCTTCCTCATCGGAGAGCTTCCCGTCCTGGGCCAGTTTGTGATGGTGGGACAGCACGCCCACCGCCACTTCCACCAGGTTCTTGGTTTTGTCCTTGCGGTCTTCGAGCATGCTCGATTTGAGCTGGAACAAGGCGGTCAGACACAGGGCGATCAGTCCGATCAGCGTCAAGCCGATCAGAATCTGCATCCGTGTCGAAACGCGTAGCGAATTTATAGGATTCATGGTTTTCCCCCTGCGCAATGTTGACCGCCTTCATGAGCAGATCAGCAATTAATAATGTTCCTGGTGGATCATACACTAATGATAAATTTATCATTGGTCTGACCCGGCAGGAAATTATTTCAGGCGGAAACTGACCGGTAGCAGTGTCTCGCGTGGCGCATCGGCAGGCAGTGAGCGGAGTGATCGGACTGCCTGCAGCGCCGCCTCGTCGAGTATCCGGAAGCCGCTGCTTTGCTCAATACGGGCGGCTGTTACATGGCCATCGCGATCGAGGATCAGGAGCACCAAGGCTTCGCCTTGCAGGCCTTTTTCGATCGCTTCGGGCGGGTAGAAGAGTCCTTTGCCATGCAATTTTTGAAATTGCCGCCGGACTTCTTGCTGCCATGAATTTGGCGAATGTGCTGTAGTTAAATTTTTTATCGGTTTTGTGGTTTGCTTGGCGGTCTTCGGCTGCGCAGGCGCTTCATCGAGCCTCAGTGGTGCCTGCGGCGGTGGGGCCTGGACCGGTTGCAGGCTGGCCTGCATTGGCGGCGGGGGCGGCGGGGGTGATGGCGCGGGAATCCGTTCCGTAACAAACGGTGCCAGATGCAGCAGTAGTGATGCAGCCAAGGCCAGAGCCAGCCGGTAGCGGGTCCGGATCATGAGAAAATGCGGGCTGGCCTGAGGAGTGAGTGTGTTGATGAGACGAGCAATGAAGAGGTCGGTCGGAAGCAAACTGGCCGCCATGATAGTCGGGATAAGCCTTGGTTTACCGCTGGCGGCGCAACAGGCGGTGAGCTTGCCGACGCCGACGGCGTTTGTAAACAGCCTGGAAGTGGGCGACGTGGCCCAGGCCGAGGCTTGGCTGGCGGCCGGCCTGCCGCCTGATTTCATGGGCAGCCGGACCGGTTCCGGCCTGATGATCGGGGCCTGGGAAGGCAATATCGAATTGATGCGCTTGTTCATTTCGCGGGGCGCCGACATCAACAAGTTGAATGGCAACGGCGAAAGTGCGCTCGTTCTCGCCGCCTGGCGGGGTAACCTGGATGTCGTCCAATGGCTGGTCGACCGCGGGGCGCGTATCAATGCGCCGCGCCGGCAATGGTCGGCGCTGCATTACGCGGTGTTTGCCGGCCATGAAGCAGTGGTCGACTACCTGATGGCCCAGGGGGCCGATATCGATGCCTTGAGCACCAACGGTTCCAGCGTGCTGATGATGGCGATTTACGAGGGGCGGCAGGATCTGGCGCGCAAGCTGATCGAGAAGGGCGCCGACCGGACCCCGAAGAACGACTGGGGCGACGGGGCGCTGGAGTGGTCGATGCGCTACAACCATCTGAACATTGCCCGGATGCTGACCAATCCCGAGGAGTTCAATATTGCGGTCAGCCAGCCCAAGGAAAAATGGGGTGAGCCGAGCCGCTCCGTGCGGATGTCAAAGGAGCTTGAAACGCTGATCGACATGCGTGAGACGCTTGCCGTGCGGGGCATGTCGACCGCCAGCATCGACAAGCGGATTGCTGCCGAGCGGGTGCGTATCGTGCGTAGCGAACTGGATCGCCGCGATGCGCCAGCCCGGGCGTCGACGCTGGAAATAACGGCGAGTCGCAAAAAGCCGGATGAGCAGTCGGCGAAAATAATTTACGACGATCAGGGCAAGGCGGCCGGTTTCAAGGTTCCTGGCACGACCTATACCGGCAAGCCGAAAATGCCGCCCAAGGGGACGGTGAAGAACTACTGATCGAGCGGGCGGTTGCGTACTTCCGGCAGGAAGAACAAGCCGATCAGCGCCGCCAGTATCAGCAGCCCGGTCGGGTACCACAGGCCGGCCAGCGGGTCGCCAAAGTGCACGCCCAGCCAGCTCACCATGAACGGCGACATGCCGCCGATCCAGCCGGCCGACAGGTTGTGCGGCAGGGCAACGGCGGTGTAGCGGGTGCGGGCCGGGAACAGTTCGGGCAGCGTCGCCGTCTGCGGCCCGGTGATGCAGGCCAGCGGGATGACCAGGACGAGCAGGAGCAGCGTGATCATCATGGTGTCCGGCGTGGCTTGCTGGCCGTAATGCAGCAAGCCCTGAAACACCGGATAGATGGTGATGGCGCCACTGATCAGACCGGCCAGCAGCACCGGCCGCCGGCCGATCCGGTCGGACAGCCAGCCGCAGAACAGCGTCGCCGGGAACAGGGCGAGCGTCGACATCATCACCAGTGCGCCGGCTTGGGCGGCCGGCAGATTGACCACCGTCTTCAGGAAGACATTGGTATAGACCTGGGCCGAGAAGAAGAGCAGCGAGCCGCCGGCCGAGATGCAGAAGAACAGCAGGCCCATGCGGCCGAGCGTCTGGCGGTCGCGGAAGCAGTCGCGCAAGGGCGTCTTGGCCAGCCCGTTCTTCTCGCGCAAATGCCGGAAAACCGGCGATTCGTGCAGATTCATCCGGCTCTTGATCGAGACCACCAGCAGCAGCGCCGAGAGCAGGAAGGGGATGCGCCAGCCCCAGGCCTTGAAGTCGGCTTCGCTGAGGAAATACTGCAGGGCGATGATCTGCAGCGTCGACGCCATCATGCCGAGCGGTCCCATCAGTTGCAGTACGCTGGTGTACAAGCCGCGCCGGCCTTCCGGGGCGTGTTCGGTGAGGTAGACGGCGGCGCCGCCGATTTCACCGCCGACCGACAAGCCCTGCAGCATGCGCAACAGCAAGAGCAGGGCCGGGGCGAGCAGGCCGACCTGTTCGTAGGTCGGCAGCAGCCCGACGCAGACGGTGGAGACGCCCATCACGATGATGGTGACGAGGAAGATGGTGCGCCGGCCGTGGCGGTCGCCGAGCGAGCCGAACAGCGCGGCACCGAGCGGGCGGACGATCATGCCGACGCCGAAGGTGCCGAGACTGGCGAGCAGCGCGGCAACCGGGTCGCCGGACGGGAAGAAGAGGACGCTGAAGTAGATGGCCAGCGAAGCGAAGGTCAGGAAGTCGTACCACTCCAGGAAGGTGCCGAAACAGGCGGCGATGACCACTTTTTTCTGGATGGTTTGCTGGGTTTCGGGGCTGGACATGGGGCGGCGGCTGGACGAAAGGGCGCATTATCCCTTGCCGCAGGCTTTGCTCCAATTGCCAAGGCGGTTCGCCTGATGCAGACTGCGGCCAAATCGATCAGGAGAGGTTGGCATGCTTTACGTGGCACGAGACGGCGCTGGGCAGATTCGCGAGTTGCACCCGATGCCGCTGGGCGAGGCGCAGGAGGCCGTGGCGGCCGATAACCCGGAGGCTCTCCAGTTCATCCACGAACGCTGGCGGCAGAACGAACTTTCCGAACTCGACCGGGATTTCATCCGGGCGATCGAAGATACGATCGAACTGCTGATCGCCAAGGAAATAATCCTGTTCACCGACCTGCCGCCGCGGGTTCAGGAAAAGCTGCTGCGGCGCAAGGAAATCCGCGGCCAGACCCACTACGCCGGCAACTACGGCACGACCGACGACAGCGACATCATCCCGCTCTGAGTCGCCGGGGCACCGGTCAGCGACGACCGGCCAAGATCAATTGACGCTCATCACCGCCTTGACCAGTTCGGCCAGCGTGCGCACGCCCATTTTCTCCATGACCCGGGCGCGGTGGGCTTCGACGGTTTTCATGCTGATTTCCAGTTCGTCGGCGATTTGCTTGTTCAGCTTGCCGGCGACGACCAGGCGCATCACTTCGCTTTCCCGCTGGGTCAGTTGTTCGAGCCGGTGGGCGATGGCCCCGTCGCGCTCGCGGCGGGCGGCGAGCTGCTGGTCGAGGGCAAGGGCGCGCTCGATGCGCGACAGCAGTTCCTCGTTGTGGAAGGGTTTCTCGATGAAATCGCAGGCGCCGCGCTGGAGCGCCGAAACCGCCATCGGCACGTCGCCGTGGCCGGTGACGAAGATGATCGGCAAGCGCGAACCGAGGGCATCGAGTTTTTCCTGCAGTTCGAGGCCGCTCATTTCCGGCATCCGGACGTCGAGTACCAGGCAGCCGCGCATATCGTCATGCCGCTCGTGCAGGAAATTCTCGCCGGAAGCGAAACAGGCGACCCGGTAGCCTTCGCCTTCGAGCAGCCAGGTCATCGAGTCACGCATGGCCTCGTCGTCGTCGACAACAAAAATGGTCTGACTCAGCTCACTCATCTTCTTCCTCTATCGGAACGGTGAAACGGAATACGGTGCCGCCCTCGCGGCGCGGTTCGACCCACAACCGGCCCTGATGGAATTCGATGATCGAGCGGCAGATGGCCAGACCGATGCCCATGCCTTCCGGCTTGGTGGTGTAGAACGGGGCAAAAATCTTCTCGATATCGTCTTCGTTGAGACCGTGCCCCTGGTCGGCCACCGATATTTCGAGCATCCGCTCATCGACCGGTTTGGCCTGGATGGTCAGGCGGCGGCGCTCGAAGGGTACATCGTTCATCGCTTCAATGCCATTTTTCAGCAGATTGAGCAGGACCTGCTCGATCATGATGTGATCGACGACGATACGCGGCAGATTTTCGGGAATGTCGACGACGATCTGCGTACCGGTGCGTTGTGCCTCGATATCGGCAAAGGCGCGCGTCTCGTCAACTAGTTCCTCGAGCGAGATCGGCAGCCGGACCGGGTCGCTCTTCTTCACCATGTCGCGCATCCGGCGGATGATCTTGCCGGCCCGCTCGGCCTGTTCGGCCGCCTTCTGCATCGCGGCTAGCAGGTCGTCGAACTTGTAGTTGCCGGCCTGCATGCGCTTGACGCAGCCGGCGCAGTAGTTGGCGATCGCCGACAGCGGCTGGTTCAGTTCGTGGGCCAGCGAACTGGCCATTTCGCCCATGGTGATCAGCCGGGAGGTCTGCTCCAGGCGTTTCTGCTGTTGCAGGTTGACCTCGTCGATGTGCTTGCGATCGGTGATGTCGGCGGTGATCTGGACGCGTACCGTGCGTCCATCGACCCAGCGGATGGCCCGTTCGTGCAGGTGATACCAGTGGCCGGAGAGGGTGTGCTGGATTTCGCCATCGAACAGCTCGCAGGGCAATTCTTCGGCGCGCAGGACGGTCGGGTCGCAGTGCAGCGCTTCGGGCGGCGCCCGACAGGGGGCGGTCACCATGGCCGAGTCGCGACCGACGCTGTCGAAGCCGAAAATGTTCTGGAAGGCGCGATTGGCAAAGAGAATTTCGCCGGTTTGCACGTCGGCGACGTGTACCGCCGCATCGAGGCCGTCGATCACGGTTACGAAGCGCTCGTGGGCCCGTTCGAGTTCGACACGGATCCGTTTCGGTTCGGTGATGTCGTTCATCGAGGCCATCCAGCCGATCTGGGCGCCTTTGGTATCGATCAGCGGCGAGAAATAGAGCCGGACGTCGAAGCGCTCGCCGTTCTTGCGCATGATGCGCATCTCGAAGCCACGGGCCGGCGCCTCCCCGGCCAGCGCCTGGTCGATGTTGTGCTGTAGTTGGTCGAACTCCTCCGGCGGCCAGTAGGGGTAGGGCGGGGCGATGCCGACCAGCTCGCTTTCGTCGAAGCCGGTCATCCGGCAGAACGACGAGTTGACGAAAGTGATCCGGCCCTTGAGGTCGATGGCGCGCAGGCCGGTGACCATCGACTCCGACATGGCCTGGCGGAAGGCATAGGCGGCGCGCAGCTGTTCTTCGGTTCGCGCCCGGTGCTGGGCGTGGCGGCGCAACTGGATCAGCGTGATCGTCGCGATCACGGTGAGGATGATGATCAGCGCCGCGGGCAGGAGCGGCAACCAGGCGCCGCCGCCGCGATAGGCGATGATGTTGAGGCCGAGGCGATTGTTGGGCAGATCGAGACTGATCGCCCCGGAAACTTTCCGGTCGGTTGGTTTGATCGAGGAGTTGCTGAAAACTTCGCGATTCTCGGTGTCGACGATCGTCAGGCTGTAGCGCGCGGTAAACACCGCCGGCAGCGTCGAACGCAGCAGCGTTTCCAGCGACTGGACGGCGATGAAGGCGCCGATATCGGCACTGCCGCGCTGGACCGGGAAAATGATGTCATGGGCCGGCCGCTGGTAGGCATCCGGGTAATCGGGAGAGACCAGCTCACGGCGGATGCGCAAGGCTTCGCGCAGGGCGCTCAGGCGCTGGCCGGTCAGTTGTTCGCCGACGAAGGTGGCATTCGATTCGTTGGGTGCCACCCATTCCACCTTGCCGTCGGTATCGACCCAGATGATCGCGGCGATTTCCGGGGCGTCGCGGACATAGCGCGCCGCCCGCACCTGGAAGGATTCGTAGGTCAGTTGCTTGAATTCCTGTTCGCGGCCCAACTCGCCGAGAAAGTCGATGTGGGCGTGCAGCCGGCTCTCGATGGTCCGCTCGGCCCAGTGCATGTCGCCCTCCAGCGCAGAGCGGGCGGTATCCAGCTCGCGCCACTGGAGGAGCGCGGTAATGATCAGCATGGCCACGGCAAAAACGCCGATGGCGACATAAGGCGCGAGCCAGAGCCAGGTCTGTTTCGGGGTGGCGGGGGGCGGGCGAATGAACATGGGCTAATTCTTCGCCGCTACCCTGATCTCAGCCATAGGTACTTACCCTAAGCGCGCCTCAAGCCGCCGTCAGCCAGCCGGCGAGCAGCGGCACGAGCAGGGCAGTGAGGGCGCCGTTCAGGCCCATCGCCAGGGCGGCGAAGGCGCCGCTTTGCTCGTTGACCTGGAAGGCCCGTGCCGTGCCGATGCCGTGCGAGGCGATGCCGATGGCGAAGCCGCGGATCGCCGGGTCGCGCAACTTCATCGCATCGAAGACGTAACGGGCGCCGACCGCGCCGATGATGCCGGTGACGATGACCAGCACCGCCGTCAGCGACGGAATGCCGCCGATGCGCTCGGCAATGCCCATGGCGATCGGTGTGGTCACCGATTTGGGGGCCAGCGACAGTTGGGTAGACAGGCTGGCGCCGAACAGGCGGCCGACCAGGACGGCCGAGAGCACGGCGGTCAGGCTGCCGGCCAGCAGGCCGACGACGACCGGCAGCAGCATCGCCCGGACGCGGCGAAACTGCGTGTAGAGCGGGATGGCCAGCGCGACGGTGGCCGGGCCGAGCAGGAAGTGCACGAACTGGGCGCCGGCGAAGTAGGTTTCGTAACTGGTGGCGGTCAGCGTCAGAAAGCCGACCAGCGCGGTGACCGCGATCAGCACCGGGTTGGCCAGCGGATTGCTGCCGGACCGCTGGTAGATCCAGAAAGCGCCCTGATAGGCGAGCAGCGTGATGGTCAGGCCGAGCAGCGGCGAGGCCGAGAGATAGACCCAGATTTCGTTGATGCGCGGCGTCACTGGCTGTCTCCCGGGTGCGCTGCGCGCTGGCACAGCTTCATCGCAAGTGCCGTAACGACCAGCGTTGCCAGCGTGCTGATCAGCAAGGACAGCAGCAAGGCCGGCCATTCATCGGCGACGCGGTGCAGATGCACCATGATGCCGGTGCCGGCCGGCACGAAGAGCAGCGAAAGATGCTGCAGCAGGTTCTGGCCGGTCGTCCGTAGTCCGTCGCCGGGGCCGCCGCGCAGCAGCAGGGCAAGAAAGAGCAGCAGCATGCCGATCACCGGGCCGGGTACCGGCAGGTCCAGCGAACGGGCGAGCACTTCGCCGATCAGTTGGAAAATCAGCAGGACAGTAAGGGCAGAAATCACGGGCGGCCTCGGGAACAATTCACAATGCCGCCAGTGTATTGGCTCGGTTAAGTTTTGATAATGAGTGCCTGAGGCGATTTATCTTGTACGTTTGGTACAAGATAAATCCGCTCAGTACTCCTTGTTGTCGCTCCACATCGCCGGCGCGAAGCGGATCACCCGGTTGCGGCCCCGTTCCTTGGCCTGATACAGCGCCACGTCGGCAAACTTTACAGCCTGCCAGAAGGTGTCGCTGTCGGTCGGGAAATCGGAAATACCGATCGAGATGGTCTTCTGAATCACGATGCCGGACACCGGAACCTTCAGTTCCTCCACCGATAACCGGATGTTCTCGGCAACCTGCTCGGCCGCTTCGCCACCGCTGTCGATCAGGATGATCAGGAATTCCTCGCCACCGTAGCGAATGACCAGATCGGAGGCGCGAACCGCGCGCTTGAGCACCGTCGACAGCGCTTTCAGTACGGCATCGCCGGCATCGTGGCCGTAGGTATCGTTGACCATCTTGAAGTAGTCGAGGTCGAGCATCAGGATGGCGGCGCTGGTTCGCTTGCGCTGCACGCTGGCGACCAGCGTCTCGACATATTCCTCGAGGAAGCGGCGGTTGTTGAGGCCGGTCATCGGGTCGCGCAGCGTCGAGTCGCGCAGGCTTTCCATCAGGCGCTTGGTTTCCAGCACCGGGGCGGTTTCGCGCAGATAGACATTGATGAACGGGATCATGTCGAGCAGCTTGTCCTGCTCGTCCGGCGTCGTCAGCAGCTGGACGACGCTGCCGACCGAGCCGGACTGGTTCACCGGGAAGCAGATATGGCGGCGGGCACCCAGTTCGGCGGGTGGCCGGAAGGCATAGCAGATTTCCGGATTGGTCACGCCATCGACGATATGGCCGGTTCGGCGGACGCGGCAGGCCTCCGGGCGAATCAGGATTTCCGGATCGCACCAGCGGCAGGTATCGGCGGTTTTGCCATCGACCATGATGGTCCGGATCTGTTTCTTGTTGCTGCTGATCTCGTAGAGCGAAAACTCGTCGAGCCCGAACTCGCTGTGCAGGGTGCCAGCCAGGCGCTGGTAAATCTCGGTTTTCGACTCGTCTTCCTCGATCGCCTGCTTGAAATGAGCCGCCTTGGTCAGTCCTTCGACCATCTCGATGGTCGCCGTCAGCAAATTTTCGCCGGGCGCCGGCGTCCGTTCGGTGAGGCGGGCGACATTGCTGCCGATGCGGTTCAGGCCATCGTCGAGGAAGGTCAGCAGACGATTCATGTCGGTGGCGATCTGGCCGATTTCGTCGTTGGTCTTTTTCTCGACATGGCTCTTGAAGTCGCCGCGCAGGGCGCTCTGGACGGCCAGTTCGACGGCATTGGCCGTGTCCGAGATCGGGCGCAGCAGCCGGCGTAGCAGCAGAATCAGCAGCAGGACGAAGAAGGTCACCGCGCCGACGATGCCGGCCACGGTGTACAAGGCCTTTTCCTTGAGTCCCTCGATCGACATGGTCATATTGACCACCCCGAGCACGGCCCCCTCGCTGACCTGGTGGCACTGCAGGCAGTTCGGCGTGCCGTTGGCGGTCGCGATGTAGGGAATGGTGCCGCGAAAAACCGTCTCGCCGTCGCTGGTCTGGATGCCGAAATACGGCTTGCCTTCGGTGAGCACCCGGCGTTCGACGTCGTCGGCAGCCGATTCGACGCTCAAGCCCTGACCGAACTGCTTGATCACCTCGGGCGAGCGGACGACGCGGGCCGACTTCAGGCCCTGCACCTCGAGCATTCGCTTGAGGAAGCTTTCGCGCTTGTCGATGACGCCGTTGATCATCGATTCGGTCAGATGCACGCGGACGATTTCGCCGGCCGTGCGAATGTGCTCGGTGGCCGAGGCGATCGAAAAGCTGCGAAAGGCGTAGAGGCTGATGGCAATGAGCACCGCCAGCAAGACGGCGGCGATACTGACGAAGAAGAGCGTGACCTTGGCGTTCAGATTCACGTCGGGGCCTTCCGGAACACGGTTTCAGAAGTGGGGCATTATGTCCGAACATTTTTGCCCGGACCAAGTCAATCCGCCGGAAGTCGAAGGAGAAAGATAGTCATTTGATTAAGATCAAGTTTCCGCGTTTTTTTGGAGCAAATCGATAAATGCCCGCAGGCCGGCCGGGACCAGACGGCGACTCGGGTAATAGAGAAAAAATCCCGGTTCGGGTGGTCGCCAGTCGTCAAGTACCGTGACCAGCCGGCCGGCGGCCAGAGCCGATGCCGCCGATTGCTCATAAACGTAGGCCAAACCGACCCCATCCTCGGCGGCCCGCACCATCAGCCACATTTCGCCGACATCGAGCGGGCCTTCGACTTCGACTTCAATTTTTTCATCGCCACGGGAAAACTCCCAACGATAGATGCTGCCGTTGGGAAAGCGGATGCGAATGCAACGATGGGCCGATAGCTGCTGCGGCGCGGCGGGTTTGCCATGCTCGGCCAGGTAGGCTGGCGAAGCGACCACCACGAAACGCTGGGCCGGGCCGAAGGGCACGGCGATCATGTCCTGGGCCAGGCGTTCGCCGAAGCGCACGCCCGCATCGAAACCGGCGGCGACGATGTCGATCAGGCTGTCGTCGATGACGATTTCCAGGCGCATGCCGGGGTTTTCGCGCAGAAAGCGGCTGGCGAGGGGGGCCAGCACGTATTCGGCGGCGGCGCGCGGCACATTGAGACGCAGCGTGCCAACCGGCGAATCGCGAAAGCTGTTGATTTCGTCGAGCGCGTCGTCGAGTTCCTGCAGGGTCGGGGCAAGGCGGGCGAGCAGGCGCTGGCCGGCTTCGGTGGGGGACACGCTGCGCGTCGTGCGGTTAAGGAGGCGCACGCCGAGCCGGGTTTCCAGGCTGCGCAGCGTGTGGCTCAAGGCGGAAGGGGAAACGTGCAGCTCGCCGGCGGCGCGGCGAAAGCTGCGCAGCCGGGCGACGGTGGCGAAAGCCTGGAGGTCGGCGAGACTAGGGCGGTCCATATTGGTGAGAATTTTTCAGTAAGTCATCAAGCATTGTCCGGATTGTGGCACACCGACACTCCGCCTAATCTGATTCTTGGATTTTTACCAACCTTCAAGGAGACCCAACATGACACCTATTTCCGCCGATCTTGCCGGCCGCACCTATCTCGTGACTGGCGCTTCGTCCGGTATCGGGGCGGCGACCGCCTTGGCGCTCGGCCAAGCCGGCGCCAACGTGGCACTGGCAGCCCGGCGCAGCGCCGCCAGCGAAATTCTGGCCGGCGAAATCGAGGCAGCAGGCGGCAAGGCACTCGTGCTGCGCATGGATGTCGAAATCGAATCCGAGGTTCAGGCTGCCGTGGCCGCCACCGTTGCCCGCTTCGGCCGGCTCGATGGCGCCTTCAACAACGCTGGCCGGCTCGGCGTTGCGGCACCTCTGCACGAAATCGACACTGTCGATTTCGAGGCGGTGATGCGGACCAATGTTTCCGGCGTCTTCTGGTCGCTGAAATATGAAATCGCCGCGATGTTGGCCTCCGGCGGCGGTGCCATCGTCAACAATGCTTCCCTCGTCGCCCAGGTGGCTTTTCCCGGTCTGTCACCCTATACCGCCAGCAAGCATGCGGTACTCGGGCTGACTCGTACGGCAGCGCTGGAATACTACAAGCAGGGCATACGCATCAACGCGGTATGCCCGGGGCCGGTCGAAACGTCGATGGCGGCGCAGGGTTTCGGTAGTATCGAGAACCTCCATGTGGCGACGCTGGAGTATCCCGCTGGCTGTGTCGGGCAGCCCAGAGAAATCGCCCGTCCGGTGCTCTTCCTGCTGTCGGATGCGGCAAGTTACATCAGCGGCCAGGGTTTGATGATCGACGGCGGCTATACCGTTCAATAAGGAGCATGGATATGCAACAACGTACCCTCGGGGCCGGCGGTCCCACCATTTCAGCCATCGGCCTCGGCTGCATGGGGATGAGCGAGTTCTACGGGGCCAGTGACGATGAACAGTCGCTGGCGACGCTGGAACGGGCGCTCGAACTCGGTATCAATCTCTTCGATACTGCCGATACCTACGGCTTCGGCCATAACGAAAGCCTGCTTGGCCGCTTTCTCAAGCAAGGCGGGGCGGCCCGCCGGCCGCAGGTGGTGATCGCCAGCAAGTTCGGCATCGTTCGCCAGCCGGGTGTTTACGAGCGGCGTATCGACAACACCCCGGCCTACATCCAAAGTGCCTGCGAAGCGTCGTTGCGGCGCCTCGGTGTTGAAACCATCGATCTCTACTATTGCCATCGGCGCAATCCGGAAGTGCCGATCGAGGACATGGTCGGCGCCCTGGCCGACCTGGTGGCGGCCGGCAAAGTACGGCAGATCGGCCTTTCCGAAGTCTCGCCGGAAACCCTGCGGCGCGCCCATGCCGTGCATCCGGTGGCGGCGGTGCAAAGCGAATATTCCCTGTGGTCGCGCGACGCCGAGTCGGCCATGCTGCCGGCCTGCACCGAACTCGGCGTTTCCTTCGTCGCCTATAGTCCGCTCGGTCGCGCCTTCCTGACCGGCGCCGTGCATGGCGAAGAACTGGCCGAGGGTGATTTCCGCAAGCACAACCCGCGTTTCATCGGCGAGGCGGAAAGAATCAACCGTCAGCTAGTCGATGAATTGGGCAGCTTCGCCGCCGCCCGTGGGCTGACCAACGCCCAGGTGGCGCTCGCCTGGCTGCTCGGCAAGCATCCGCACGTTGTACCGATTCCCGGAACGCGACGCGTCGCCTATCTCGAACAGAATGCCCGGGCCGCCGAATTGACGCTGAGCGCCGCCGAGCTTGCCGAACTCGACCGGATGTTCGCCGTCGAGCGCGTCGCCGGCGCCCGCTATCCGGAGGCCGGCCTGGTCGGCATCGAGTAAGGGGAAAGCCAGGGCCTATGACATTGCCGCCGAACTGTATGTGAACGCTGCCGAGCAAGCCGCCGCGCTTGTCGCACTCGCCGCCGGCTTGTGCGAAGTACTGCGGTCGATCAAGTGCGCGTGGGCGCAGCGCGCTGATATTTTTCTTCCCGCCCGCTGTCCTCCATATTGGTTGTATCATGCAACCAATATGGAGGATGGGAGGGCCGGGATGGAGGCTTCTTCGCAAAGGCTGGCGCAAATCCGCCGCGCCTCGCGCCAACTGGTGCGCGAACTGGGTTTCATGCAGCCGACGCTGGCCGGTTCCGGGCTGCCGGCCTCGGCTGTCCATGCCTTGATCGAAATCGATCTGGCGGGGCCGCTGACTGCAGTGCAACTGGCGACACTGCTCAATCTGGAAAAATCCTCGGTCAGCCGGATGCTGGCTAAACTGATCGCTGGCGGCGAGATTGTCGAGCAAGCCAGCCCGCATGACCGCCGGATCAAATTGCTTGCCTTGAGCGAGCGCGGCCGGAAAAGCGTCGCCGCCATCCATGCCTTCGGCAATCGGCAGGTCGCCGAGGCCTTGCAGCGGATTCCGCCGCATCTCGGCGCTTCGGTCTTGTCCGGCCTGCACAGTTACGCTCAGGCCCTGGCGTCGTGCCGGAGCGGCGGTGAGGTGCTGCCGGACGAGGGCGCCGGCGTGGCGCTGCATCGCGGCTATCTGCCCGGCGCCGTCGGGCGGATCACCCAGATGCACGCCAGCTACTACGCCCGGCTGGTCGGTTTCGGCGAGTATTTCGAATGCAAGGTGGCGAGCGAGTTGGCCGCCTTCGTGCCGCGTCTGGAGCACGCCGACAACGGCCTCTGGCTGGCGACGATGGGCGACGAGATCGTCGGCTCCATTGCCCTGGATGTTACCGGCGCGGCCGAGCCGAACGCCCATCTGCGCTGGTTCATCCTCGACGACACAGCCCGCGGCCAGGGGGCCGGAAACCAACTGCTCGGCGAAGCGATCCGCCATTGCGACAGCCGGGGCATTCCCGGCATCTATCTATGGACCATCAGCGGCCTGGACACGGCGCGGCACCTGTACGAAAAGGCCGGCTTCCAACTGGTCGAGGAAATCCAGGGGACGCAGTGGGGCAAAGCGGTAACCGAACAGAAATTCGTCCGCAGCCGCTAAGTGCGCTGCTGAGGCGCCAAAATTACTCGACTGCCTCGGGCAGATCCCAATCGCCGACACGAGCGTTGTCGGTCTGGTGGAACTGACGCACCCAACTGATGAAGTCGCGGAAGTCGGTATTCTCCAGCGCCAGCCGGTTACAGGCATCCCAGTCGATATCGGGGCGTTCGCGGGCCGGAATCAATATTTCGCTCTCGCTCGGGTCCTCGGCATTGAGGCGGATCAGGCCGATGCCGTAGGAAGCGGCGAGCAGCCGCAATTCCTTCATCGCCGATTCCTGGATATCGGCGGCGACCAGATAACCGAAATTGGCCCACGATGAGTTGGACACCGCCTGGAACCAGACTTCCCGGACGTTCGAGCGGTTGACCAGCAGCTTGACCTCGAAGGACCACAGGCGGGCACGTTGGGCGCCGGCCTGCTGGACGCAGGCGCGGATTTCCCGATCCCACTCGGCGCCGATGTCCTCCATCGCCACCAGATCGGGATACAGCCATTTGTTGCCGTTCGGGCCATGCCGGTTGGTCGAGCGTTTCTCGTCGATCCGCTTCGGGTAAAGCCCTTGCTCGACATGGAGAAAGCGGCAGAGCAGCGGGTAAAGTGCATGCTCGCTCAAGGCTTTTTCGGCAAGCTCAGGCGTCGCGCTTTCCACTTTGGCGACCTCGGCCGCTTCGCTGGCTGTCGTCCAGTAATAGCGGCGCGGGCGGGTTTCGGTAGTACGCACCTGGGGGAAGCGCTTTTGGATTTCCGGGCGAATACCGCTGATTTCAGCAATCAGTTGCTGCACCAGTTCCGCGTTGTCGGAAAGATCCTGCCGGCTGTTACGCCGCTTTTCCTCGCAGGCCTCGCGCAGGTTCTCGAATATCCAGTACGCCAGCTCGCGGGCGGTGAAGCGCTCCTCGGGGCGGGCCCGGAGAAAATCGGTCACGGTCTGGCGCAGGTTCAGTGCCATCGGTCAGTCTCCTGTTCTTATTCCGGCATCCATTTCGGATTGCCCTGGTTCGATGTTGAATCAACGGGATTATTGCATGGCATTTTCTCCGGGATGCCGGTGCGTAGTTTTTCGGCATAATCCAGCCATATCCAAAATTTGCGGAAGGCATATTCATGGCACGGAAAAAGACATCTTCATTTGAAGACTTGATGGAGATAGCCGCGCAAATGCCTTGGTGGGGCGGCGTCTTGTCGGCGTTGGTTGTTTACATGGTCCTGCATTATTTTGCCGTACAGCCGAATGTCGCTCCAACCGACCTCAAAGGCATGGGAAGCTTTGCCGGCAGGGAGCTGTGGCGGACGTTCGCGCTGTTTCTCCAATATCTGGTGCCGATCGCCTTCCTGGTCGGTGCCCTGGTTTCGGCGATCCGTGCGGCGCGAGCCAGACGATTGCATGGGGACGTCAGCCGGACGCCGACGCGCAATGCGCTGGAAGCCATGTCCTGGCACGATTTCGAAGCGCTGGTCGGCGAAACCTTCCGGCTACGCGGTTTTCAGGTCGAGGCGCGTGGCGGCAGCGGGCCGGATGGCGGTGTTGACCTGGCCCTTCATCTCGGCCGCGATACCTATCTGGTGCAGTGCAAACAGTGGAAATCGCGCAGTGTCGGCGTCGCCACCGTGCGCGAACTGTTTGGTGTGATGGCCGCCGAGGGTGCCGTCGGCGGCTTCGTCGTTGCTTCTGGCTCTTTTACGGACGATGCCAGGCGCTTCGCCGAAGGGCGTGCCATCGAGCTCGTCGGTACCGATACGCTGCTCGCGCTGGTCCGGGCCGGCGGTGCTCCGGCCGTCGGCAAACCCGTAGCGCAGCCGCAGGCTTCTCCCGGGGTGGCGCCAGTTCCGGTGGAAACCGCGGCCGCCGATCCGGTCGCTTGCCCGCAATGCGGTTCGGGCATGGTGGTGCATACTGCCAAACGTGGCGCCAGTGCCGGTGAGAAATTCTGGGGTTGCAGTCGCTATCCGGCCTGCCGCGGCACACGTCCGGCATGAGCCGCCCGCGTTGTCTTGAGCAGTGACCCTCCTATGCCTGGTTTGGCCTGGATGGGGCGTGCGATCACGCGGGTTGCCATTGTTCGACGCCGGATGGCACGAATTTCCTCTACCAGATTGAGGAGGGTGGTGAGGCCGAGTCCTGGGGGGAAATTGGGCTGCAAGGCTATCAGTTTGTTGAGGGTTAGGCGCGCTGGCGGATATTGCTGGCTGGCGAGATAGGCTTGGGCGAGGTAGAGCTGTAAGTAGCGAAAATCGGGTGGTTTTGCCGGTTGACCGTAGCAAGGATGAAAATGCTGGGCCGAAGCGAAAAAGTGGATGAAACGTGGCTGCAAAAGGCGCTGAAATCCGGGGGAGGGACCGAAATTGTTGTCGCTCCCCCGGTTCGCTCAGCTTATCGCGGCTGTCCGCCAATGCGGCTTTGCATCCAGGCCCCAATAGAAGCAATGCAGCTTGGGTCCGGTTTGGTCGGCGAAGACGGAGAAGACTGGCAGATGACCGAAACTGGCCCAGCGGTAATCGGTTTCGGCTGTCGCCCCGCCCAGCGGTAGCGGCTTGCTCCAGGTGTTGCCGTCGGGGGAGGTGATCAAATGGAGCGGCGCGCCGGCATTTTCCGAGCCATAGGTGCAGCAGAGCATGTCCTTTCCCGGCGGGCCGAAGGCGGTCAGAGCTGCTCCGCCGAATGCCCATTCGCCCGGCAGCCGCACGGGTGTAGCCCAAGTCTTGCCATCTTCGGTCGAGGTCAGGTTGAGGCGCGGGGCATTGTCGCCCATGGTGGGGTAGACAAGATATAGGCGGCCGCGGAATACGGCAGTGGCGATCCGTTCGCCGACCGTGGCCACCGCGTCCTTGATTACCGATGGTGTGCCGAGTTTGTTCGGCGGAAGGAAGGGCAGGCAGGCAACCTGGTTGCTATGGGTGACGTAGAAAATCAGCAGCGTATTACCCTCACCAAACCTGGTCAGCGTGATGTAGGGACTGTCGCGGTCGGCCAGCGTGGTCAGCGGCAGCAGGTCAAGCTTGTCCAGCCCCAAACCTATAAACAGCCGGCCGTCGGAACCTTGCAGCACGATTTGCGGCAGGTTGTCGGGAGTCGGCACCGCCTGCACCAGATGCATCTTGTAACCGGCGGGGATGCCGGTTAGGGCAACCGGCTTGTTGTCGGTCCACACGCTGCCATTCCATGCCCGTCGATACACCGAGCCATCCGGGTTGATGCCGAAACAATGCAGATGGTTGTCGTAGATCACCGGCGCCACGACGTTGGTGGGATTTATGCTTGGGCGCATCTGTTCCTGTTCGATGGACCACGCCAGCGCATGGCGTTCGCGTGCCGCTGCGTCGCTGAGGATGCGTTCGAGTTCCTCGATATTTTTCGTCGTTGCCAGCTTCGCCAGTTCGGGGGCGAGGGAGGCTTTCAGGATGTCTTCCAGCCACACATCCTCGAACAAGGCGGCGAGTTGCAGCAGGGTCGGGTTGTCCGGCGCGTCGCCGTCAGCGGCCTTGGCGTCCGCGGTGCCATCGTTGGGCAGGCCGAGCCGGGACAGCGCGGTCTGGGCGATGACTTTCCAGATCGGATAGGGCGCGCTGCGCTGGATTTCGCGCCATTGCGGCGCATATTGCAGGCTGCCCAGCCACTCCTCGCGGGGCAGGCCATCGGTGCCACCGAGAATGGTCGTCGTGATGCTCACCTCGTGATTGTCCACCTCGCAGCGCAGTTCATGGCCGCTCACCTGCGTGTTTTTGATATTGCCCGTGTTGCCGGACGATACCGAGCCGGCACCGCCCAGGCCGACGTAGGAAGCGGATACCGATACCGCCCAATCCATGCCGGTGGCTACCGCCTTTTCCAGCGTGCTGCGGTCCTTGCGGCTGCTCGCCGTGGCCTTGGCCGTGTATTTGTACCAGCCACCTAGCGTGATGCGCCCAAAAACGTGGCTGCCGAACAAGCGCATGAATTCCTTGGCGCGCAGACGTTTGGCCGGTGCATCCTTGAGCAGCGAGATGGTCCGCAACTCGGTCAACGCCTCGCCGCTCAATTCGAACTGGCGCGTCGCAAAGACGATCTGGCGCATTGGCGACCAGTGATAACGCGTCTGTACTTCCATCACCGAGGTGCCGCTGCTGCTCTCGAAGGCATCGCTGCGCTCCTCCTTCGTCTGGGCATAGCGGACGGAACAGCTCATGGCGCCGATACCGGTCCCCATGAACGCCGCACCGCTCGCCTGATTGGCTGTGGCAAATGACGATCCATTGATTTCGATAGTGCGCTCGGCCCGCATCATGGCGCTTTCGCTGCGATAGGAACTGCCGAAATCAAGCGCCTCCAGCGCCGGGCCGAACAGATCGGCATCCGTGCAGCGCTTGGGCATGGCCAGCACCGCCCCGCCGGGCGCCTCGTGCAAACCCTCCGCATCGACAAAACGACCGCGCAGCAACTGATTGGCATAAATCAGGTCAATCGCCGACATCTCGTTTTTCTTCACCGCGGCCATCGTCATCTGGCTGGTCCGCTGCAGCGCTGCTTCCGTATCCTTGAGCAAAAGCGCCAGATTGTCCGCCTCCGGCTTGACCGACGGGAAGGCGCCGAGCCCCTCCTCGCGGAAGCGGGAAACCGCGGAACCCAGTAGCTCGGCTATATCCTTTTGTATCTTCTCCTTATCTGCGCCGGCCTCCTTCTCCGCCGCCTCACGCAGCTTTTTCACTTCGTCGATCGCCTTGTTGATTTTTTCCTGCTTGACCTTGACCTCGGGGTCTTCGGCTGCGGCCTTCGGCGCCGTCTTTTCCTGAGCGTCGATCCATGCCTGGACACTCTCCGCCGTAATCGACTCCACTTGATGTGCGCCCAGAGGCGAAGGCGGTCGCTTGGCATCGCCATCGCCCTTTTCGATGGCCTCTTTGACCTGCGTTTTCACCGCCTGCCCAACCGGGGCAGAAAGGTTTTTCAGCAGCTTGATCGAAGTCACCCCCTGCTTCTGGAATACCTCCTTGTACTGACCAAGGCCAACATGTGCCAGATAGCTTTCAAGCAATTCGAGTTCGGTTGGATTCGGCATCATCATCTCCCTGACGTTTGCGGAACAACAACTCGTCACGTCGATCCAGGACGCAACAGGATAGCTATACGCTGTTGGAGGCAGTGCAGCCTTGTAGCCGCGCCTGTTCTTCTTCTACATCCAGAGTAGCCACGAGCGGGGATTATGCAAGACGTATTTTTGCGTCTGGCGGCAAGCCGGTCGGCACCCCCGGTCAACCGAAAAAAAATGCTTAAAAATGAAATTGCGCCGGTTGCCCGGGCTGTCAAGCGACGGCGAATGGCGCGGGAAAATTCCGGAAATTTCATCTCCGCGCTCCACATTTTCGTCACATTTATTTGAACTGCTGGCTGTCACGACTTGCGGAGCGAAGCGTGCTTCCTGCCAGTAGCGTTCTGGGCAAGCCGTCCGTTCGGTGTCGACATACTGGCAAGGGCGGCCAAGATAGACCGGGGTCCCAGCCGGTTGTTTCAAGGCCAGTCGCAAGGCCAGCGGTTCGCGTGGCGTTGGCTCGACAGCATCGGGCCAAAAGTTATCAGCCGTTGCTAATGTTTACAATAGCTTGCAGGGAAAATGAAAATGCCGTTCAGGTTTAACTGAACGGCATTACGGTTTCCCGGGGTGTTTCGCTTACTGCTTCTCTGTCGGAGTCGGGCGTCTATGCGCCTTTTTTCCGGGGGCTGCTTATTCCATCGCTTCGTACAGCGGCAAGGTCAGGAATTCCGGGTAGTCCGGGGTCAGGGACATCTTGTCGAAGATCACGGCGGCCTGGTCGTAGGTGGCGGTGTCTTCGCCCTGGGCGGAAACCGTTGCCTTCACCTTGGCCAGTTCTTCGGCGATCATCGGACGGACCATCTCTTCGGTGACCTTGCGGCCATCGTCGAGAATGCCCTTCGGCGAAACCACCCATTGCCACACTTGCGAGCGGGAGATTTCAGCGGTGGCTGCATCTTCCATCAGGTTGTGGATGGGCACGCAGCCGTTGCCGGCCAGCCAGGAGCCGAGGTAATGGATACCGACGTTGATGTTGTTGCGCAGGCCGGCTTCGGTGATCGGGGCTTCCGGCTGGAAGTCCAGCCACTGGGCCGGGCCGAAGTTGCCGGAAACCTGCTTTTCCCACTGGTTCGGCTTGTCGCCGAGGACCTTGACGAACTCTTCCATGGCGATCGGCACCAGGCCCGGGTGAGCCACCCAGCCGCCGTCGAAGCCGTCGTTGGCGTCGCGGGTCTTGTCGTGGCGAATGCCGGCCAGCGCCTTTTCGTTGGCGACCGGGTCGTTCTTGATCGGGATCAGGGCCGACATGCCGCCCATGGCCGGAGCGCCACGCTTGTGGCAAGCCTGCACCAGAGCCAGGGCGTAGCCGCGCATGAAGGGCACTTCCATGGTGATGGCGCTGCGCTGGGCCAGGCAGAAGTCCTTGTTCTTCTTGAACTTCTTGATGCACGAGAAGATGTAGTCCCAGCGGCCGGCGTTGAGGCCCGACGAATGGTTGCGCAGTTCGTAGAGGATTTCTTCCATCTCGAAGGTGGCGAGGATGGTTTCGATCAGCACGGTGGCCTTGATGGTGCCTTGCGGCAGGCCGATGTGGTCCTGGGCCATGACGAAGATGTCGTTCCACAGGCGGGCTTCGAGGTGGCTTTCCATCTTCGGCAGGTAGTAGAACGGGCCGGCGCCGCGGGCGATCTGTTCCGTGGCGTTGTGGAAGAAGACCACGGCGAAGTCAAAAATGCCGCCGCCGACGCGTTGACCGTCAACCAGCACGTGCTTTTCGTCGAGGTGCCAGCCGCGCGGACGAATCTGCAGGGTGGCGATCTTGTCGTTGAGCTTGTATTCCTTGCCGTTTTCGTTCTTGAACGAGAGTTCGCGGCGGATCGCCTTGTACAGGTTGATCTGGCCCTGAATCTGGTTGTCCCAGTTCGGCGAGTTCGAGTCTTCGAAGTCGGTCATGTAGGAGTCAGCGCCCGAGTTGAAGGCGTTGATGATCATCTTGGCTTCGACCGGGCCGGTGATTTCGGTGCGACGGCACTCGAGGGCCTTGGGCAGCGGGGCGATCTTCCAGTCACCTTCACGGATGGCCTTGGTTTCCGGCAGGAAGTCCGGCATTTCGCCGGCGTCGATGCGGGCCTGGCGGGCAACGCGGGCCTTGAGCAGTTCCTGGCGACGGGCTTCGCAGGCGCGATGCAGCTTGGCGACCAGTTCGAGGGCTTCGAAAGTCAGGACGGATTCGTAACCGGCTTTGATCGGGCCGGTGATTTGCACGCCTTGGGGCAGGTTGAGGCTCATGGAAACTCCTTGGTTAAGGTTGAAGGTTGGCAAATGGGTGATCGGTTCAGCCGTGCAGTCCGCTGACGTAGGCCAGTACGTCGGAGAGCTGGCGGCCGGTGGCGGTGGGTGAGACATCCAGAACTTCTTCCGGTTGCTCGTTGCGGTTGACCCAGAACGTGGTGAAGCCGAACCAGGTCGCCCCGCAGGCATCCCAGGCATTGGCTGAGACGAACAGGATTTCGCTGGCCGGCAGTTGGAAGGCATCGACAGCCAACTGGTAAACCGTTGGCATGGTCTTGAAGGTTTGCACACTGTCGGCCGACAGGATGTGGGCGAATAGATTGTTCATGTCGTTGTATTTGACGGCGATGTTGAGCATCGAGTAGGTGCCGTTCGACAGGATGGCCAACGGGATGCCCATCGCCTTCAAGGCTTCCAGCGTCGCGATGTTTTCCGGGAAGGGCCGCAGGCAGGCATACTGATTCATCAGATGCTGGCGGCGAAAATCGTTGAGGTCGAGCGCCAGGCTGCGTCCGGCAAAAATCAGCGCATCGCGGGTGACTTCCCAGAAGGTCTTGAATTGTCCGCTCATGGCGCGAATGCGCGTGTATTCGATCTGCTTCTGCCGCCACAGGATGGTCAAGGCTTTTCCCTGGCCGGGGAAGTACTCCTCGGCCAGCGCCTCCATGCAATAGACGTCGAACAGCGTGGCGTAGGCGTCGAAGGCGATGGCTTTGATCGGGGTGGCAGGTGATTGCGTCATCATGGATTGGAAGTTTATTGTTACTTTGAAGATAAGATAAGCGGCGGAAAAGGCGATAATTCTTTTACTAAAAGTATCGAATCCATGGATACCTTCAAACAAATTTCTGCTTTTGTAAATGTCGCTACGCGCGGCAGCCTGTCGGCCGCGGCGCGTAGCGAAGGCGTCACGCCGGCGATCATCGGCCGGCGCCTCGATGCGCTGGAGACTCGTCTCGGCGTCAAGCTGCTGCTGCGCACGACGCGCAAGCTGACGCTGACTTTCGAGGGACAGGCTTTTCTTGAAGATTGCCAGAAAGTCCTCAACGATCTGGCCAATGCCGAAGCGGCGGTCTCGCTCGGCGGGGTGCGAGCGAGCGGCCAGTTGCGGGTGTCGGCGCCGTCCGGCTTCGGCCGCCGGCATGTGGCGCCGCTGGTTGGCGATTTCATGCAGGCCAACCCGGAGGTAACGGTCAACCTCGATTTGAGTGACCGCCTGGTCGATCTGCTCAACGAGAACATCGATTGCGCCATCCGGATCGGCGAATTGACCGACTCCAGCTTGGTCAGCGTGCGCCTCGGCGAGATGCGCCGGATGGTGGTGGCCAGCCCGGCCTATCTGGTGGCGCATGGCGTGCCGCGCGAACCGGCCGATCTGGCCGGCCACAATTGCCTGTCGCTCGGCCAGCAGCGCGGCTGGGTCTTCCGCAATCCGCAAGGGGGAGCGGTGGATACGCTTAAAGTCAGCGGTACCTTCGAGTGCAACGACGGGGCGGTCCTGCATGAATGGGCGCTGGCCGGGCGCGGGCTGGCCTGGCGCTCGCTGTGGGAAGTCGGGCAGGATCTGAAAGAGGGCCGCCTGACATCGGTACTCGATGCCTGGCAGGCGCCCCCCATGGGTATCTACGCGGTATTTCCCCAGCGCCGGCACTTGCCGTTGCGGGTGCGGCTGTTCATCGATCTGTTGAAGGAAACCTACAGCCGACCAAGTTACTGGGAACTGCGGTGAAAAAGCCGGTCTATCGGCTGCTCGGCTTTGCTGCGGTGCTGCTCGGTGTGGTCGGGGCGGTGCTGCCGCTACTGCCGACGACGCCTTTTCTGATTCTCGCGGCCTATTTCTTTTCGCGCTCGCATCCGGAATGGGAAGCCAGACTGCTGGCCCACCCGCAAGCCGGGCCGGCGATTCGCGCCTGGCGCGACCATCGGGCCATTCCGGCAACGGCAAAACGGCTGGCGACATTGCTGTTGGCGATCAGTGCGTTCGGTGGTTGGTATGGCTTGCCCGAACCGTGGCGCTATTTGCCGGCTGGCGTGGCGGTCGGGGTGCTCGGCTGGATGTGGTCACGGCCTTCGGTGTGACGGGTCGGCATCGGGGGGGCAATCCGGCACGGTTGTAAGCAAAAAGACCCGCGACGATTCGCGGGTCTTTGAACAACTGCCCAGGCGCTCAGAGTTTCCGGCGCCGCGTCGCACCCAAACCAGTCAGCGCGATGCCGATCAGGGCCAGAATCCCGGGTTCAGGAACTTGAAGCGGGTTGCTCGAGATCGTGAAACCGAATGCCAACCTGGTGGATTCGCCTTCTTCAGTAGTGAAGCCAATGCAACCAGGTGCCTGACCTGCAGCAATACAAGCCGAGTTCTGCAGGGTTCCGAGTACGCCACCGGTGACCGGGAAAATATTCACGAAGTAGGTCCGCAGCCCATCGCCGTCGAGTGCATCGTAGTTGAACGATGAGTTCAGCAAGCCGCCGGTCAGGACGAAAATGTCGTTGCACGGATTGTTGGCCGGACTGTTTGCGGCGCAGGGCGTGCTGTTGGTCGTTTCAACAAAGGCGATGTTGAAGGGGAACAGCTGAATTGGCAGTGCAGGATTGTCCGGTGACGCCGGGTTAAGCGTTACCGTATTGGTCAGTACGGCGGACAGCAGTGAAGTCCCGGTAATCGGGTTGTTGTTGTGGGTGAGCGAGGTGCTCAAGCCAAGGTAAGGCGGCGCGTTCGGCACACCAGTACCAAGATAGGTATTGACATTCCCGGTGGCCGGGCTATCACCGATCACCAGCGAGCTTCTACCCGAGCCGGTGGATGTTCCCCAGGACAGCGCACCGACACCTGCCCCCGGATTTGTTCCGCCGGGGCCGTTATAGCTTGCTGCGGTGAAAAGGCTTGTTATCGTGTAGTCCCAGTTTGTCACGATGGCGCTGGCGGATGACGACGCTAACAGGAGTGAGATTCCGATACTGCAAAACTTCGCAAGTAGTTTCATGATTGAATCCTCCGTGAAAGACACTTGACACGCAGCATCACGCATGCCAGCTCGGGCTAAGGCGATGTTTCTAATTGATTCCTTGCTGGCCGGAACCGCGGCATCCGGCATCGATGTAAAGGAATCCGACAACGATGGAACAAAGTTGGCTTTTCTTTGCCGCCGCCGCCAAGCCTTGTCTTTGTCGAGCCGCAATGAAAAAGGCCGGCCCTTTTTGGGGGCCGGCCAGTGTGCCGCCGGATAAGGCAGCAGCTAAAGCGATTAGCTTTTTAGTGGAACTGTTCTTCTTCGGTCGAGCCGGTCAGCGCGGTGACGCTGGATTTGCCACCCTGGATGACGGTGGTGACTTCGTCGAAGTAACCGGTGCCGACTTCCTGCTGGTGGGAAACGAAGGTGTAGCCACGATCGCGGGCTGCAAATTCCGGCTCCTGAACCTTCTCGACGTAGGCCGACATGCCGCGGGCGACGTAGTCCTGGGCCAGATCGAACATGTTGTACCACATGGAGTGGATGCCAGCCAGGGTGATGAACTGGTACTTGTAGCCCATGGCGCCCAACTCTTTCTGGAACTTGGCGATGGTGGCATCGTCCAGGTTCTTCTTCCAGTTGAAGGACGGCGAGCAGTTGTAAGCCAGCATCTTGCCCGGGAACTTGGCATGCACGGCGTCAGCAAAACGCTTGGCATATTCCAGATCCGGCGTACCGGTTTCACACCACACCAGATCGGCGTACTCGGCGTAGGCGACGGCGCGGGAGATGGCTTGTTCCAGACCTTTCTTGGTCTTGTAGAAGCCTTCGGCAGTGCGCTCGCCGGTCAGGAACGGCTTGTCGTTCTCGTCGTAGTCGGAGGTCAGCAGATCGGCTGCTTCGGCATCGGTACGGGCGATCACCAGCGTCGGCACGCCGCAGACGTCGGCAGCCATACGGGCGGCGATCAGTTTCTGGATGGCTTCGGCAGTCGGAACCAGCACCTTGCCGCCCATGTGGCCGCACTTCTTGACGGAAGCCAGCTGGTCTTCCCAATGGACGCCGGCGGCGCCGGAGCGGATCATCGCCTTCATCAGTTCGAAGGCGTTCAGCACGCCGCCGAAACCGGCTTCAGCATCGGCCACGATAGGCGCGAAGTGGTCGATGTAACCCTTGTCGCCCGGGTTGGCACCCTTGGACCACTGGATTTCGTCGGCCCGGGTGAAGGCGTTGTTGATGCGCTCGACAACCTTCGGCACGGAATCAACCGGGTACAGGGACTGGTCCGGGTACATGGCGGCGTATTCGTTGTTGTCGGCGGCAACTTGCCAGCCGGACAGGTAGATGGCCTTGATGCCGGCCTTGACCTGTTGCATGGCTTGGCCGCCGGTCAGGGCGCCCAGACAGTTGACGTAGGGTTCGTTGTTGACCAGATCCCACAATTTCTCGGCACCGCGACGGGCCAAGGTATATTCAACCGGGACGGAGCCGCGCAGACGGACGACGTCAGCAGCGGAGTAACCGCGCTTGATGCCTTTCCAGCGGGGGTTTTCAGCCCAGTCTTTTTCGAGGGCGGCGATTTGCTGTTCGCGAGTGCTCATGTGTATTCCTCAAGAGATTTGGTTATTGGTTTCGGCACTAGCGCCAATTGCAGTAGCGTTGTGTCGGTAGGACCAGTATAGAGATTATTCTGCATGGCAGCAATTGTCTTATATAAGACATAAGACAATATGTTTTTCAATTAAAACATGGTGTTGCATTCTGTTTTTCACAATATGAAACGGCGATCGTTTCCGTGAAATGCAGTGCACCATTTTTTCGAATGGCTCTGGGGATGGCGTGGTCCATAACCCCCAATTCTTTTGCTCAGCGGCCGGAATTGGGCTGGCCGATCTGGTTGGTGCTGGAGGCTTGTGCGCCGTGGCTGAGCAAGCACGGCTTTTTGGCAGGTAGAAAAAAACCGGGAGTTCCCGGTTTTCGTTTAGATCAGTGCCTTGCCGGAAACCAGCACACCGTCTTCATCGGCATAGAGCCAGTCGCCCGGATTGAAGGTGACGCCGCCAAAGGTAACGGCGATGTCGCGATCGCCGACATCTTTCTTGATGCTCTTTTGCGGGTGCGTATTCAGGGCGCGAACCCCGATATCGATGCCGTTGATATCGGCGGAATCGCGGATACAGCCGTAAACCACAACGCCTTCCCAGCCATTTTTCTGAGCCAGAATGGCCAACTGGTCGCCAACCAAGGCGCAACGCAGCGAGCCGCCGCCGTCGATCACCAGCACCTTGCCCTTGCCGTTTTCGGCAAAGGCGGTACGGACCAGCGAGTTGTCTTCGAAAATCTTCAGCGTAACGATCTCGCCGCTGAACGAGCTGCGGCCGCCATAGCGCTGGAACATCGGAGCGACGACGCGCAGGCTCCGGCCGAGTTCGCTTTCGAATTCGTCACACAGGTCGGGGGTCTTGAAACTCATTGTTTTGTCTCCGGAAATAAAAAAGCCGTGCAATCTTGCACGGCTTTCGGGGTGCCTGGCAATCGTCAGACGACCGCTTCGGACTTTTCTTCCTCGAAACCGAGTTTGATTTTGCCATCCTTGTCGAGGTCGACCGTGACACGGCCACCGCTGGCCAGTTTGCCGAACAGCAATTCGTCGGCCAGCGCCGAGCGGATGGTGTCCTGAATCAACCGGGCCATCGGGCGGGCACCCATCAGCGGGTCGAAGCCCTTCTTGGCGAGTAGCGCCTTGACGGCATCGGTGAAGTGGGCTTCCACTTTCTTCTCGTGTAACTGTTCCTCGAGCTGAATCAGGAATTTGTCGACGACCCGCAGGATCACGTCGTGGTCGAGCGGCGCGAAGGAAATGGTTGCGTCCAGACGGTTGCGGAACTCCGGCGTAAACATCCGCTTGATCTCGGCCATCTCGTCGCCGGTCTGCTTGGCATTGGTGAACCCCATGCTCGACTTCTGCAGATCAGCAGCGCCGGCGTTGGTCGTCATGATGATCACCACGTTGCGGAAATCAGACTTGCGTCCATTGTTGTCGGTCAGTGTGCCGTGATCCATGACCTGCAACAGGATGTTGAAAATGTCCGGATGGGCCTTCTCGATTTCGTCGAGCAGCAGCACGCAATACGGCTTCTTGGTGACCGCTTCGGTCAGCAATCCGCCTTGCTCGAATCCGACATAGCCCGGCGGGGCGCCGATCAGCCGCGATACGGCATGGCGCTCCATGTACTCGCTCATGTCGAAACGCAGCAATTCGACGCCGAGGCAATAGGCGAGCTGCTTGGCGACCTCCGTCTTGCCAACGCCGGTCGGGCCGCTGAACAGGAAGGAGCCGATCGGCTTGCCCGGGTTGCCGAGGCCGGAACGCGCCATCTTGATGGCTTGGGTCAGCGCATCGATGGCCTTGTCCTGGCCGAAGACGACCGCTTTCAGGTCGCGGTCCAGGTTCTTCAAGGCGCCACGGTCATCCAGTGTCACGTGCTGTGAGGGAATACGGGCGATCTTGGCGACGATTTCCTCGATGTCGGTCTTGTTGATGACCTTCTTCTGCTTCGACTTGGGCAGAATCCGCTGTGCCGCACCTGCTTCGTCGATGACGTCGATGGCCTTGTCGGGTAGATGGCGGTCGGTAATGTAGCGGGCGGAAAGTTCCACCGCCGAGGAAATCGCTGTCGCCGAATACTTGACGCCATGATGTGCCTCGAAACGGGACTTCAGGCCCTTGAGGATTTCGACGGTTTCGGCCACGGATGGCTCATTGACATCGATTTTCTGGAAGCGGCGGGACAGCGCACTGTCCTTCTCGAAAATTCCCCGGTACTCGGTGTAGGTCGTTGCGCCAATACATTTCAACTGACCGGAAGAAAGCGCCGGCTTGAGCAGGTTGGATGCATCCAGCGTGCCGCCGGAAGCCGAGCCGGCACCGATCAATGTGTGGATTTCATCGATGAACAGGATGGCGTTCGGGTTGTCGCCCAATTGCTTGAGCACACCCTTCAAGCGCTGTTCGAAATCGCCCCGGTACTTGGTGCCGGCGAGCAGCGATCCCATATCCAGCGAATACACGTTGGCCTTGGCCAGAATATCCGGCACTTCGCTTTCGACAATGCGCCGGGCAAGGCCTTCGGCGATGGCCGTCTTGCCCACGCCGGCTTCGCCGACCAGCAAGGGGTTGTTCTTGCGCCGCCGGCACAGGGTCTGGATGACCCGTTCGAGTTCCTTGTCGCGGCCGATCAACGGGTCGATCTTGCCCTGCAAGGCGAGGGCGTTGAGATTGATCGTGTATTGCTCAAGCGGGCCGGCCTGTTCCTTCTCGCCTTCGGTTTCCACCTGGTCGCCTTCGACCGGAGCTTTTTGCTGCGGCACCTTGCTGATGCCGTGGGCAATGTAGTTCACGACATCGAGGCGGGTGACGCCCTGCTTCTGCAGGAAATACACCGCATGCGAGTCCTTTTCGCCGTAGATCGCGACGAGAACGTTGGCGCCATTCACTTCCTTCTTGCCGGAAGACTGAACGTGCAGGATGGCCCGCTGGATCACCCGCTGGAAACCGAGCGTTGGCTGGGTATCGATGTCGTCTTCGCCGGACACGGTGGGCGTGTGTTCGTTGATGAAGTTGGTCAGATCCTTGCGCAGCGTATCGGGCTTCGCGCCGCATGCACGCAGGGCGTCGGCGGCGGACGGATTGTCGATCAGCGAAAGCAGGAGGTGTTCGACGGTAATGAACTCGTGGCGTTTTTGACGCGCCTCGACAAACGCCATGTGCAGGCTGACTTCGAGTTCCTGGGCAATCATCAGTTTTCCTCCATTACGCAAGCAAGCGGGTGGTGATGCTGGCGGGCAAATGCACTCACTTGTTCCACCTTCGTTGCCGCGATGTCGCGCGGAAAAACCCCGCACACGCCACGGCCTTCATTGTGAACTTTGAGCATGATTCGCGTCGCTTGTTCAGTATCGAGAGAAAAAAAACGTTGCAATACAGCAATGACGAAATCCATCGGGGTGTAATCGTCATTGAGCAACATCACCTTGTACATCTTTGGCGGTTCCAACTTGCTGCGTTGTGCTTCAAGCTGTTCGCCATCCTGAATCTTCGTAGCCATGCTTTCGATTCTATACAGTCCGACTCAATCTGCAACTATAAACATGGGGACGAATTCCTTGGTTTCCAGAGGGATATAAGCAATTCGCTTGCCTGTTTTTTTGCTGCGCTGCCGCATTGAATCTTGTTGACGATAAAATCCAGATCGCGTAGAAAGCAATCGTGTTTGGCTTTTAGGTGCATCAAGGCTGCTGCAACGCACCGGGTCACTGAGCTCAAACAGGGAGTCGGGGAGACCCGGAAATTTGTTCGTTTTTTGTATGAAAGTTGCAAACATGGCAATCGGTACTGTCAAGTGGTTCAATGATTCCAAGGGCTTTGGTTTTATCACTCCTGATGATGGCAGCGAAGATCTCTTCGCACATTTCTCCGCCATCAACATGAATGGCTTCAAGACCCTGAAGGAAGGCCAAAAGGTTTCCTTCGATGTCGTGCAAGGCCCCAAGGGCAAGCAGGCTTCCAACATCCAGAGCACCTAAGCGACGGATAGTTCCAAATTAAAAGCCCGTCTGGTTTCAGACGGGCTTTTTTGTTTTGGGGGCGTTTTCCGGTCAGGCGATGGTGATTTCGTCTTGCCGCTTGTCGCCGAGGTTGTCCTGCCAGTTGATCGTCAATTTGTCGCCGACCTTGATGCCGCGGGCTTTGAAGGTGAACAGCGGATTTTTCGAGATCGAGGTATTGAGCTGCCCGTCGATCATCGGTTTGCCGTTGTGGCTGACCGAGAATGTCTGGATGAAATGGACGGGCAAGGTCTGGCCCTTGTCATCCTTGCGTTGTCCGGTTTCCATCGGATGCTGCAAAAGGATGCGCAGGTCGGTAATTTCGCCCTGAATTTGTGCGCGAATCTTGATCTGTTCTGCCACGATTAACCTCCACATCCGCCGAGGGTTACCTTGATTTCACGGAAGGCAACGTAGGTCTTGCCATCGGCGGCTTTGACGACGGCCCGGATGCGTGTTGTCTCGGCCAGTTTGATTTGTACCCGGGCATACGGCAGCGCCGGGGCTGAGAAATTGAGATTGGCGCACAGCGGCATCGGGTTCTTGTCGGCGAAGAGTCCCAGGCTGCGGGTGTTCGCTATGTTGCTGGTAATCTCGACTTCGACTTTGGCGCCGTTCTCGGCGATTTCCGGCGCATTGATTACGATGTCCCGCGATTCGGCGGCGTTGCCGCTGCCGTAGGCCTTCAAGGCGTCGTTGATGGTACTTGCCGTAAAGGCGCTGCGATTCCACTCGGCAGCCAGTACGGCGGTAGGCTTGAGCAGGCCGGTGCCGAGCAGCGGCGCGAGCAGGGCGGCGGAGGCGCCACCCTTGAGCAGGCTTCTTCTCGATTCAAACATGGTCTTTCCTGTGGGGTCTATTCGGCAAGCCAGTGGCCGGATTTGCCGCCGGATTTTTCAAGCAGGCGGATGTTTTCGATGCGCATGCCGCGGTCGACGGCTTTGGTCATGTCGTAGATGGTCAGCAACCCGACCGAGACTGCAGTCAGGGCTTCCATTTCGACACCGGTTTTCCCGAAACATTCGGCGGTGACCTGGCAATGAACGGCGCTCTGCGCTTCATCGATGGTGAAATCCGCCGCCACATGAGTCAGCGCAATCGGGTGGCAAAGCGGGATCAGGTCGCCGGTTCGTTTCGATGCCTGAATGGCCGCGATACGGGCAATGCCGAGAACGTCGCCTTTTTTGGCCGAGCCGGAGCGAATCAGCGCCAAGGTTTCCGGTTTCATGAATATGCTGCCTGCCGCGCGGGCGATCCGTGCCGTTTCGGCCTTGCTGCCGACGTCCACCATGTGCGCCTGGCCGGTGCTGTCAAAATGGGTAAGGTTCTGGTTTGTCACTTGAATTTATACTGGGTTACGTCTACCCCGGGAGGCCGCCCTGAGGGCTGCGGTATCATAGCACCATGCCACTTGCTCAACGATTGATCGCCGGAATCCTGGCCTGTTCGATGGTCTTTACCCCTCTGCGCGCCGACGATCTGCCGGAGTTGGGCGATGTCGCCAGCAACGAGTTGTCGCTGAGTGCCGAGAAGAAAATAGGTACCCAGATCATGCATGAAATTCGCTGGCGAGAACCGAGCTATCTCGATGATTCGGATGTCGAGGCCTATCTCAACCAGCTGGGAGGGCGACTGGCTTCGGTCAGCAACGATCCGGGCATGGGGTTCTTTTTCTTTCCGATCAACGACGCGAGTATCAATGCTTTCGCAATGCCCGGTGGGTTCATCGGCGTGCATACCGGGCTCATCCTGTCGGCACAGACGGAGTCCGAGCTGGCTGGGGTGATGGCTCACGAAATTTCGCATGTCACGCAGCGCCATATTGCCCGCCAGGTTTTCCAGTCGAAGCAGTTGGGCATGGCCGCCATGCTGGCTATGGGGCTGGCCTTGCTGGCGGCGCGCTCAAACGGCCAGGTGGCGGGAGCCGCCATGGCGACGACGCAGGCGGGTGCAATATCCGCCCAGCTTGCCTTTTCGCGGGATTTCGAGCGTGAAGCGGATCGCCTGGGCTTCGATATCATGCGGCGGGCCGGCTTCGATGTGCGCGGCATGTCGGTTTTCTTTACTCGTCTGCAACAGGCGGTTCGCCTCTACGAGAACAACGCCACGGCTTACTTGAGGTCGCATCCGCTGACCGGCGAGCGGCTGACCGACATGCAGAATCGCGAGCAGTCGCTGCCCTATCATCAGGTGCAGGACAGCGTCGATTTCCAGTTGGTGCGTGCAAAATTGCGGGCGATGCAGGGAACGCCCGGCGAGGCAGTCCGCGATTTCGAAATGCTGCTGCAAGACAAGAAATATATCGCCGAGGCAGCGACCCGCTATGGTCTGGCCTACGCCCGTTATCGCGGACGCGATTGGGCCGGGGCCGAGCGCGATGTCCTGGCGGCACGGCGGATGAAGGTCTCGGCGGCGATGCTCGAGCGGTTGCTGGCCGATATCCACATCGCCCAGGGTGATGTCGGTGGCGGATTGCGAGTTTACCGTGATGCGATGGTCCGCTTTCCACTCAACCACGGCTTGCTCTACGGCTATGGCGGTGCGCTGATCGGTGCCCGGCACTTTGACGACGCGCTGGCTTTCGTCGAGACACAACTGCAGAGCTATCCGGAAGACGTTCGCTGGCACAAGATGCGGGCCGAGAGCTATGCCGGACTCGGCCGCAAGGCGCAGCAGCATCGGGCGCTGGCCGAAGTCTTTGCCTTGCAGGGGCAGACGGCGGGTGCTGTCGAACAACTGGAGTTGGCGCAAAAAGCGGGTGATGCCAATTTTTACGAGTTGTCGACCATCGATGCACGCCTGCGCGAACTGAAACAGCGGCGGTTCGAGGAAATGAAGGAAAAACGTAATTAGAGGTAAAATTTGCCCCCCACCCACGAAGCCAAACGACCATGGAATTTGATCGCGATCTCGACGTCAAGGGACTGAATTGCCCGCTCCCCATCCTGCGTACCAAAAAGGCGCTGGCCGAGATGGAGTCTGGTCAGGTGTTGCGTGTGCTGGCGACCGATGCCGGTTCGCTGAAGGATTTTCCGGCTTTTGCCAAACAGACCGGCAATGAATTGCTCGAGCAAAAAGAAGAGAACCGCATCTTCGAGTTTTACCTGAAGCGCAAATAACCCACTCGTTGTACGCATTTTTCGAAGATCGGCAGGCGCCGCCAGGCGAACCTGCCGCTTGGCGTTTTGAGGCGCCGATCGACTGCCTGACGGTGTGGGATGCGGCAACGCTGGCCAAGGCGCTGACGGTGCTCGCTGACGAGCCGGGCTGGGTGGTTGCCGCTCTCGATTATGAACTCGGCTACCTGCTCGAACCCAAGGCCGCACCAACTGGCTGGCAAGCCGACGAAAGCCGCCCGCTGGCGCGGTTCTGGCGTTTTACCCGGTGCCTCGAATTGAGTGCATTCGAGGCCGAGGCCTGGTTGGCCGAGCAGGGCGGTGCTGCCGCCGCCGGCATCGGCGGATTGCAGCCGGGAATTCCGGAAGATGAATACCTGGTGGCGGTCGAGCACATTAAGCACCTGATATTCGAAGGCGATTGCTATCAGGTCAATTTCACCTTTCCACTGACCTTTGAATGGTTCGGCACGCCGCTCGATTTGTATGCCCGCTTGCGCCAGCGTCAGCCGGTGCGCTATGGCGGCTTCGTCGGCGATGCGCGGCAGGGGCTGGTTTCGCTGTCGCCGGAGTTGTTTGTCGAACGGCGGGGCGATCGCTTGCTGACCCGGCCGATGAAAGGGACTGCGCCGCGCAGTTCGCCGAAGGAAGATCTGCTCGCTTCCGAGAAAGACCGGGCCGAGAATCTGATGATTGTCGATTTGCTGCGCAATGATCTCGGCAGGATCGCTGACAACGGGAGCGTGGCGGTCGAGCGACTGTTCGATATCGAGGATTATCCGAGCGTCTGGCAGATGGTTTCCGAAATATCGGCACGCGTCGGCGGGCGTTCCTTCCGTGAAGTGCTGCAGGCACTTTTCCCCTGTGGTTCGATTACCGGGGCGCCCAAGATTCGCGCCATGCAGATCGCCGCGCAACTGGAAACCTGTCCTCGTCAGCTATACACCGGAGCCCTCGGCTGGCTGGCCCCGAACGGTGATCTCCGGCTGAACGTGGCGATTCGCACGCTGGAACTGGCGGCTGGCGGCAAGGGCAAGCTCGGGGTGGGCAGCGGCATCGTCGCCGATTCCCGGCCGGCGGCCGAGTGGCAGGAGTGTCTGCTCAAGGCGCGTTTTTTGACTGATTGCGACCCCGGCCTGCGACTGATCGAGACACTGCGCCGCGAGAACGGCGACTATCCCCGGCTGGCCGGGCATCTGGCGCGCTTGCGGCGATCGGCCAAATGGCTGGGCTTTGTTCTTGACGAGGCGGCGGTCGGCGAGGCGCTGGCCAGCCAACCCGCGACTGGTCTATGGCGGGTGCGGCTGACCCTGAGCAAGGCCGGCGATATCGAACTGCAGGCTTTTCCGTTGCCTGACACGGAGGAAGACCGGCGTTACGCCCGGCTGGCTGAAGAACGTATCGACTCCGGCGATCCGTTGCGTCACCACAAGAGCACCGAACGCCGTCTCTACGATGCCGCGCTGGCTGGTCTGCCGGCCAATTCATCGATCTTCGATGTGGTATTTCTCAACGAACGGGGCGAGGTGGCGGAAGGGGCGCGGAGCAATGTTTTCGTCGAACGGAACGGACTGCTGCTGACACCGCCGCTAGCCAGCGGTTGTTTGCCGGGTGTCCTGCGCGGCGAATTGCTGGCCGGCGGTCAAGCGATCGAGGCGATTTTGCGACCGGAGGATCTACTGTCCGGTTTTTGGCTCGGCAACGCGCTGCGTGGCCTGGTGCGGGTCGAGCTGCTGGCGCCCGACACGGCCTGAAAATAGGTTTTCAGGCCGGCGAGCGGCGTGTTCAGCGGCGCAGTTTGCGCAGGTAAAGCCCGATCAGCGACAGCAAGCCGCCCGCTATGCCGTAGTAGAGCGCCTTGGCGCCGACATCCTGGTATTCAACGAGAACCGGTTTCTCATCTTCCACCTTGTAGCGGATGGTGGTCTGAAAGTGCCATGAGGACGCTTTGGCTTCGATCAGGCTCCCCACCTTCTTCCATTGCAGCCAGCCCTTTTCCTCCATCACCTCGCCGGCGTCACCCGGGATGTTGATCGAGGTGTACATCCCCTTGCTCTTGCCTTCGTCGAGGAGGCTATACGGAATGCCGCAGATTTCGCCTTTCTCGCAGACCGCCACGACGCGGAAATACGGCTTCCATTCGTCGGTTTTTTCCCAGGGCCAGAAAATGATGAAGGCAACCGTCCAGATCCACACCAGGCCACAAAAAAGCATCATGGCAAAGAAGGCCTGAGCGAAAAATCCGCGTTTTGTGTCGGACATTGAATTCCTTCGTTTAGCCGAGTTTGGCCAGTTGAGGTTTGAGTTTTTCGAGCGTCGCCGTGAAGTCGGCGACCCGTTGCTTTTCCTGATCGATCACGGCAGCCGGCGCGCGAGCGACGAAGCCCTCGTTGTTCAGCTTGCCCTGGGCGATCGAGATCTGCTTTTCCAGCTTTTCGATTTCCTTGGCGAGACGAACTTTTTCAGCGGCGGGGTCGATTTCGACCTTGAGCATGAGCCGGGTTTCGCCGACCACCGCAACCGGTGCCATCGCATCGGCCGGCATGTCGTCCACCAGTTGTACCTCGGACAGCTTACCCAGAGCTTGCAGGATGGGCGCGAACTCGGCCATGTCGTCGCCGCCGCCGGCCACCAGCAGCGGCATGCGCAGGGCGGGCGAGACGTTCATCTCGCCGCGCAGGTTGCGGCAGGCGTAAGCCAGGGCCTTCAGGCGCTCGACCTTGGCTTCGCTGGCGGCGTCGATCTTGTATTCTTCGGCGCGCGGGTAGGCGGCGAGCATGATCGAGTCGTGCGTCTTGCGGCCGGCGATCGGCGCGACGGTCTGCCACAGCTCCTCGGTGATGAACGGAATCAGCGGATGGGCCAGACGCAGTACGGCTTCCAGCGTGCGGATCAGGGTCCGGCGGGCGCCGCGCTGCTGCGCGTCGTTGCCGGTCTGGATCTCGACCTTGGCGATTTCCAGGTACCAGTCGCAGAACTCGTCCCAGACGAACTTGTAGATGGACTGGGCGATCAGGTCGAAACGGTAGTCGGTAAAGTGCCGCTCGACTTCCATCTCGACGCGCTGTAGCTGGCTGACGATCCAGCGGTCGGCGAAGGAAAATTCCAGGGGCGCCGAGCCGCCGCAGGCCGGGCTGTTCTGCTGATGCTCAAGAGCCAGGTCGTGGCCTTCGACATTCATCAGCACGAAGCGCGTGGCGTTCCACAGCTTGTTGCAAAAATTGCGGTAGCCGTCGCAGCGGCCGAGGTCGAACTTGATGTCGCGGCCGGGGCTGGCCAGCGAAGCGAAGGTGAAGCGCAGCGCGTCGGTGCCGAAGGAGGCGATGCCTTCCGGAAATTCCTTCTTGGTTTTCTTGGCGATGCTTTCCGCCTGTCGCGGGTTCATCAGGCCGGTGGTGCGCTTTTCGATCAGTTTTTCGAGGTCGATGCCATCGATCAGGTCGATCGGGTCGAGGACATTGCCCTTCGATTTCGACATCTTCTGGCCTTCGCCATCGCGGATCAGGCCATGCACATAGACGTGCTTGAACGGGATCTGGCCGGTGATCTGCTTGGTCATCATGACCATGCGGGCGACCCAGAAGAAAATGATGTCGAAGCCGGTGACCAGCACCGAGGACGGCAGGTATTGCTTGAGCAGCGGGTTGGCCGCGTCGATGGTGGCGTCGCCGGTCCAGTCCAGGGTCGAGAACGGCCACAGGGCGGAGGAGAACCAGGTATCGAGGACGTCTTCGTCGCGCTTCAGGGCGCCGGTGTAGCCTTGCTTGGCAGCCTCGGCTTTGGCTTCATCTTCGCTGTGGGCAACGAAGATCTGGCCGTTGTCACCGTACCAGGCCGGAATCTGGTGGCCCCACCACAGTTGGCGCGAGATGCACCAATCCTGGATGTTATTCAGCCACTGGTTGTAGGTATTGACCCAGTTTTCCGGATAGAACTTGATCTCGCCGGAATGCACGACGTCGAGCGCCTTCTCGGTGATCGACTTGCCGTCGTCGCCCGGCTTGGACATCGCAACGAACCATTGGTCGGTGAGCATCGGCTCGATGACGACATTGGTCCGGTCGCCGCGCGGCACTTTCAGCTTGTGCTTGTCGGTTTTCTCCAGAATGCCGAGCGCTTCGAGGTCGGCGAGAATGACCTTGCGGGCCTCGAAACGGTCGAGACCGCGATATTTTTCCGGGGCCTGGTCGTTGATCTTGGCATCCAGCGTCAGGATCGAGATCAGCGGCAGGTTGTGGCGCTGGCCGACGGCATAGTCGTTGAAGTCATGCGCCGGCGTAACCTTGACGCAGCCGGTGCCGAATTCGAGATCGACATAGCTGTCGGCGATGACCGGGATTTCGCGCTCGGTCAGCGGCAGTTTCACCATCTTGCCGATCATGTGCTTGTAGCGCTCGTCCTCCGGATGCACCATCACGGCGGTGTCGCCGAGCATGGTTTCCGGACGCGTCGTGGCGACGACCAGACTATCCGAGCCATCGGCCAGCGGGTAGCGGATGTGCCACATGAAGCCGTCTTCTTCTTCCTGCACCACTTCGAGGTCGGAGACGGCAGT
Organism: Dechloromonas denitrificans; assembly: GCF_020510685.1. NCBI lineage: Bacteria > Pseudomonadati > Pseudomonadota > Betaproteobacteria > Rhodocyclales > Azonexaceae > Dechloromonas > Dechloromonas denitrificans. The sequence goes on along the minus strand of NZ_CP075185.1, from coordinate 3,288,103 downwards.
GTTCAGCTTCGGATCCCAGTTCACCAGGCGCTTGCCGCGGTAGATCAGGCCTTCGTTGAACAGGCGGACGAAAGTTTCGGTGACGACCTTGTTGAGGCCGGCATCCATCGTGAAGCGTTCGCGCTTCCAGTCCGGGCTGGTGCCCATGCGGCGCATCTGCTTGGTGATGGTGTTGCCGGAGTATTCCTTCCATTCCCAGACCTTTTCCAGGAACTTCTCGCGGCCGAGGTCGTGGCGCGAGATGCCCTGCGCATCGAGCTGGCGCTCGACGACGATCTGCGTCGCGATACCGGCGTGGTCGGTGCCCGGTTGCCATAACGTATTGTGGCCGCGCATCCGGTAGTAACGGGTCAGCGCATCCATGATGGTCTGGTTGAAGCCGTGCCCCATGTGCAGCGTACCGGTAACGTTGGGCGGTGGCAGCAGGATGCAGAAGTTGTCGGTCTTGCTGGCGTCTACGCCGGCGGCGAAATAATTCTGGGCTTCCCACTCGGGATACCAGCGGCGTTCGATATCGGCTGGTTCAAAGGCTTTGGCGAGTTCCATGGGCGTGTCGGAATAGGGGAAAACCCAAAATTATACCGGAGCCCAGGCCCGGCCCCGCCGCGATCTCAGTCGCGCAGCTGTAGCGTCGCGATCTTTTCCTGTTCGGCGAGGTAGTCGCGAACGGTGGCTTCGATGATCCGGGGAAGTTCGGCGGCGAGCCGCTGTTCGATGCGGCGGGCCAGTTCGTGGGCGATGATGTCGCGCAGCCCGGCATCGAAGGCGGGCAGGGCTGCCGTTTCCGCAATGTCATCGGGCGCCGCTGGCGCATCGTCTTGGTCGATGACCGGCTCGGGCTCGGCGAGGGGGGCGAAGTGTTCGACGTCGAGCAGGACAGGGACGTCATCATCGGCGTCCGAGGTGGGGATAACAACTGCGTCGGTCAGTACCGGCAGGTCGTCGATTTCGCCATTGCTCTGCCGCGCGCGGTGCATCAGGGCATCGGCTCGGGCAAGGATGGGGCTGGTTGACACGTAGTTTCCTTAGCGGGCGCTGAGATCGAAGTAGCGGACCTCGTAACCGCGATCCTTGTAGAACTTGACGCGGTCGCGAGCGGCGCTGCGCTCGTCCTCTTCCTGGCCGACCACCTCGATCAGGCTCTGGAAACGGGAGAAGCCGGGCGGCACGACCTGGCTAAGATTCATCAGGCGCTCATCCTGCGGGATGCTGTCGAGCGAATCGGTGATGACGATCGGCGTTTCGGCGGCGACCGGTGAATCGGCCTGGCAATGTGGCACGAAGCCGAGTGCCGGCTGCGTCCAGAGCATCCGGTCGACACTGTTGGCAATGGCTTTATCCGGGGCAAAGACCAGCATCGGTTTGCGTTTGGCGTAAGCCCCGCCAAGCAGGGCGCAGGCCGCGGCGATCTTGTCGGACGCCCCGTGATAGAAGAAGACCTGGGTCAATTGAGCTTGCCAGCGAGTTGCAGGATGTAGTGGGTGAGCAGCGGTACCGGGCGGCCGGTGGCGCCTTTCTCGGCCCCCGATTTCCAGGCGGTGCCGGCGATGTCGAGGTGCGCCCAGTCGAACTTCTTGGTGAAGCGTGAGAGGAAGCAGGCGGCAGTGACCGCGCCGCCCCAGCGTCCGCCGATATTGGCCATGTCGGCGAACGGACTCTTCAGCAATTCCTGATAGTCGTCCCACAGCGGCATGTGCCAGGCGCGGTCATGCGCTTCGTCACCAGCCTCGAGCAATTCGCGGGCAAGCCCATCCTTGTTGGCGAACAGGCCACTGGCGATGCCGCCTAGGGCGACAACGCAGGCGCCGGTCAGGGTGGCGACGTCAATTACCGTATCCGGCTCGAAACGTTCGGCATAAGTCAGGGCGTCGCAAAGGATCAGGCGGCCTTCGGCATCGGTATTGAGGATTTCGATGGTCTGCCCGGACATCGAGGCGACGATGTCACCCGGGCGCGTGGCGTTGCCGCCTGGCATGTTTTCGGTGGCGGGCACAATCACCGTCAGGTTGATCGGCAACTGCATGCGGGCAACGGCCTGCATGGTGCCAAGGACGCTGGCGGCGCCGCACATGTCGTACTTCATTTCATCCATATCGGCACCGGGCTTCAGCGAGATGCCGCCGGTGTCGAAGGTGACGCCCTTGCCGACCAGGACAAGGGGTTTCTCGCTGGCCTTGCTGCCCTTGTAGTTGAGGACGATCAGCTTGGGCGGCTGGTGGGCGCCGCGCGCGACGGAGAGCAGGGAGTGCATGCCGAGCTTTTCCATGTCGTCGCGTTCGAGAATTTCGCAGCCCAGACCGAACTCTTCAGCCATCGCCTGCGCCCGTTCGGCAAGATAGGACGGATGGCAGATGTTGGGCGGCAGGTTGCCGAGATCCTTGGCCAAGGCCATGCCTTCGGCAATGGCGATTCCCTGACTCAGGGCTTCTTCGGATTGCGCCAGTTCATTGCGCCGTTCGACGCCAAGGGTCAGTTTGCGCAATGGGCGCCGAACCTCATCCTTTTTGCTCTTGAACTGGTCGAACTTGTAGGTGGCTTCCAGCGCAATCATGGCAGTCTGGCGTACCCGCCAGCCGATGCTGCGTTTTTTGACGGCCAGTTCGGTCAGGAAAATCGAGGCGTCGAAGGCGCCGGTTTCGTTGAGGGTCTTGACCGTAGTGCGGATGGCGCCGATGAATTCCTTTTCGCGGAAATCCTTTTCCTTGCCCAGACCGACCATCAGGACGCGATCGCACAGGGTGCCGGGAACGTTATGAAGCAGCAGCGTGCTGCCGGCCTTGCCTTCCATGTCGCCACGGCGAACGATGTCCGAAATGTAGCCGTTGGCGGCCTTGTCAAGCAGTTCGGCCGGCAGAGTGAGTTTCCGCGATTCGAAAACGCCGACGACGACACAGGCGCTTCGCTGCTTTTCCGGGCTACCGCTTTTTATGCTAAATTCCACAGGCTGCTCCTGATCAAGGATATTTCGGTATCTGCAGGATTATCCTCGTATTTTTTCGGTTTCGTCAAAGCATGATATTTGAGCGCGCCGCCCGGCGTGAATTCGCTCAGGCAGCGGCTGGCATTAGTGTCGCCTTGCTGGCCATCCTGACCTCCACCCAGTTGATCCGACTGCTCAAAGATGCAGCCGGCGGAACCATTGCGCCTGAAGCCGTGGCCTCGTTGCTCGGCTTTGCCGCCTTGAACTTCATGCCCGTTTTGCTCTCATTGACGCTTTTTGTCTCCATTTTGCTCAGTTTGTCGCGGGCTTACCGGGATTCCGAGATGGTCGTCTGGTTTTCCTGCGGCCAGCCATTGACCGCCTGGATGCGGCCGGTATTGAAATTCTCCTTGCCCGTCGTGCTGGCCATCGCAGTGCTTTCCGGGTTTTTGTCGCCCTGGGCGAATTACAGTACGGCCGATTACAAGCAGAAGCTGGCGGCCCGCAGCGAACTGTCGCAGGTTTCACCCGGCGCCTTCCGTGAAGCAAAGAAGGGGCAGCGTGTCTTTTTCGTCGAAGCGCTGGCCGAAGATGCCAGCAAGGTTGGTAATGTTTTCGTTGCTTCGCTCCAGGATGGCAAGCTGGGCGTGGTGATGTCGGATTCAGGTCATCAGGAAGTCGCTGAGAATGGCGACCGTTTTGTCGTGCTTGAGCACGGACGCCGGTACGAAGTCGAACCCGGAACGCCGGCCTTCAAAGTGATGGAGTTCGAGCGCTATCGCGTTCGTACCGAGGATGGCGAGGCCAGACCGGCCGAAAATTCACCGAATCGCATGCCGATTACCGAACTGGTCAGCGACCGTAGCAATCAGGCCCGTGGTGAATTGCTCTGGCGCATAGGCATGCCGGTATCGGCGTTGATTCTGGCCTTGCTGGCCATCCCTCTTTCCTACGTCAATCCGCGGGCTGGGCGCTCGATCAATATGCTTATTGCGATTCTGATCTACGCCATTTACAGCAATCTTCTGTCGGTCAGCCAAGCCTGGGTTGCCCAAGGCAAATTGTCATTCTGGGTCGGTGTCTGGGCGGTGCATGCCTTGATGCTGTTGCCTCTATTCCTGATGTTCTATCAAAGAATTGCCTTGCGGATGCCGTGGCGTCGGAGGAAGGCCTGATGTTTCGCCTGAAGCTGTACCAGCGCTACCTGATGCGCGAAATATTTGCCGCCATTTTTCTTGTGCTGGCTGCATTTATCGCGTTGTTCAGTTTTTTCGATCTGATCAATGAATTGCGCAGTATTGGCAAGAGTGGTTACCAGTTGAGCCATGCGTTGCTCTACGTAACGCTCAAGTTACCCGGGCTGGTTTACGAGTTGGTGCCGATTGCGGCGTTGATCGGGACGCTCTATGCGCTTTCTACGCTGGCGCGCCATTCGGAAATTACCGTCCTGCGGGCGTCGGGGTTAACGACGCGCGATCTGCTAATGACCTTGTTCCGGGTGGCTGGAGCCCTGGTTGTGCTGACTTTTGTAGTCGGCGAAGGTTTGGTGCCGTTTTCCGAGCGTCTGGCGCAGGAGATTCAAGCCAAGGCGATGAGCAAGGTGATTGCCCAAAGCGGTTTTGAGACGGGGTTGTGGCTCAAGGACGGGCGGGATTTCATCAATATCCAGAAGGCAATGCCTGATGCCAGCCTGGAAAAAATCAGAATTTACCGGTTTGACGGGAAGAATGCGCTCGAGTCGGTAACCGATGCCGCCGAGGCCAGTTTCCAGCCTCCTGGACGGTGGGTCCTGAAAGATGTCGTCAGAACGATACTGGTCGGCGATTCGTCGCGAGTTGAGCGAAGCGAAGCGGCTGATTGGCATTCGGCGGTTACCCCGGATTTACTGGCGCTCCTGATGGTGTCGCCGGACAAAATGTCGCTTTACGGGCTGCTCAACTACAACCAGCATTTGTCGGAAAATCGGCAAAAGACCGAACGCTATGAGATCGCCATCTGGAAAAAGCTGGTCTATCCACTTGCCGCCTTGGTCATGGTGGCGCTTGCCTTGCCGTTTGGTTACTCCCACAACCGAGTGGGTGGGGTCAGTCTGAAGATTTTCGCCGGTGTGATGCTGGGCATACTTTTCTATGCCTTGAACGGGCTTTTCTCCAACCTCGGTACAATCAACTCATGGCCGCCTTTCGCGAGCGCAACCTTGCCTTCGGCAATATTCCTGCTGGCCGCCATTGGCATGCTGTGGTGGGTTGAGCGACGTTGATCAGTCGTTGGCGCTAACGATTCGCGTGCCTGCGATCCGGTCATGCAGAAACTGCTTGTCCGGGTCGATCAAGGCCCACAGAATGCCGACGCCAAGTAGCATGACGCTCGGCCAGGCCGCCAGATAGCGCAACAGCGCTTGCAGCGGGCGGGGCGGGCTGCCATCGGGATTGGCAATGCGCAATTTCCAGGTTTTCATCGGTAGTGTTTGTCCGCCATTCAGCCAGAACCAGACAAAATACCCCATCAGCAGCACGACAACGTGCAGCCACAGCAGTTTGGCGCTCATGCCCATGCCGAAACCGGCAAGTACGATTTGCGGGAAGAGGAAGCCGACGAGCAGTACGGCGAAAACGACCAGTCCTTCATACAGCATGCTGGCCAGGCGGCGGCCAATTCCGGGTAAATTCAGAGTCATTGATTCCTGGTCGCCTCGTTGGCGGAAGGTAGGGGTAAGGCGTTGTTCTCAGGGCTCCCCCTGGAGGGGCTGTCTGATGTCGGCGCGGCTGCTTCGGGTGGCGGCGCGAGTAAGCGGGCAGACTTTCCTGTGTCGCGCAGACGCTGTTTCTCTTCGGCAGGAAGACTGGAATACGCCTCCCATTTTTGCTTGACCAATTTCTTCTGTTCAGGAGGAAGTTGTTTGAAATCCTTGTAAGTGTCGCGCACCTTCGCTCGCTGTTCAGGCGTCAGGCCCACCCACTCGCGCATCCGTTCCTGCATGCGCTGCTGCTCATCCTGTTTCATCGCCGGATAGCGTTCGGCAATACCCAGCCATTTTTTTCTGCCGATGTTGTCCATCTTGCTCCAGTCCTTGGCAAGGGGGGCGAGGATGGATTTTTGCGGCGCGCTTAACTGAACCCAGTCAGGCTGGGGAGGGGTGCCAATGATGGCCGTGGTCGGTGGCGCAGCGACCACCGAGGCCGCCAGCGCCATGCAGAGGATCACTCCGCCGACGAGTCGTCTTTTAGCCATTCGAAGAAGTCATTATCCAGAAAAGCTTCCGGTGGTAGATCGTCGGCGAGCAGGGCTGTATCAACCTGCTCCAGTTCGGTTACGTACTGAACGCTGTGCCAATAGAAGGAAAGCCACATGCCGAGCAACAGCGCGACAATCGAAAGCGTTTGCTTGAGATAGGGGATCGGTGAGCCGCTTTTGAAAGCGTAGGCGCCGAAGCCGGCCAGGGCCAGCCGCGGCTCGGCCTGTTTCTGCCTGGACAGTGCGAGGTGACGTGCCGCCTCGAGGCGCCGCGCGGCAGCCGGGGGAATGTCGTTCAGTCCGTGGTTCAGCACTTGCCGAACGTGCTGGGCATAGCGTTCTTCGTTCATAGCCTTATACCTTTCGCCGACAGGGCGGCTGCCAGCGCGTGGGTGGCGCGCGAGCAATGGGTCTTCACGCTGCCTTCTGAGCAGCCCATCGCCGCTGCGGTCTCAGCGACGTCCATGTCCTCCCAGTAACGCATCAGGAAGGCTTCACGTTGACGCGTTGGCAGTTTTTTAATTTCCGCATCAATCAGGTTCAGTGTCTGGGCCTGGAGCAATTTGCTTTCCGGCGTTCGCGGACCGGCGTCGTCTTCGTCGGCGGCCAGCGTTTCGAGCGGGTCATAGTCCTCGTCATCGTTCGGCGTGAATGCGGAGAGTAGCGTGGTCCACATCGAGCGTACCTTGCTGCGTCGGTAAAAATCGCGGATGGTGTTTTGCAGGATGCGCTGGAAGAGCATGGGAAACTCTTCCTCGGGTCGGTCGCCATATTTCTCGGCCAGCTTCAGCATCGCATCCTGGACGATGTCCAGGGCCGCCTCTTCTTCGCGGACAGCGTACATTGCCTGCTTGAATGCTCGACGCTCGACCAGTTCGAGAAAACTGGAAAGTTGTTGAGATGATGCCAGGGTAACCTCTTCCAGTAAAAGCCTTGAGCATTAAGTGGTCATACTAGGAAACCTTGACCGACAAGGGGGCGGTCGATTAAGGTTACGCCCTTTTAGGCAACAGCTTTTTGGGCTCAAGAATGATGATCAGCGGTGCGGAAATTGTAATCAGGTGCCTGCAAGAAGAAAAGGTCGATTGTGTATTCGGTTACCCGGGTGGGTCCGTTCTGCACATCTATGATGCCCTTTTCAAGCAGGATCAGGTCAAGCACATCCTGGTTCGCCATGAACAGGCAGCGGTCCATGCGGCAGATGCCTATTCGCGTTCCTCGCAAAAAGTCGGTGTCGCCCTGGTGACTTCCGGCCCCGGGGTGACCAATACCATCACCGGCATCGCGACGGCGTATATGGATTCGATCCCGATGGTGGTCCTCACCGGGCAGGTGCCGACTGGCGCCATTGGTCAGGATGCTTTCCAGGAGTGCGACACGGTCGGTATCACCCGGCCCTGCGTCAAGCACAATTTCCTGGTCAAGGACGTCAAGGATCTGGCGGTCACCATCAAGAAAGCCTTCCACATCGCGGCGACCGGGCGTCCCGGTCCGGTGGTGGTTGATATCCCCAAGGATATAACCGCCCAGATGTGCGAATTTGACTACCCCAAGACCATTCAGATGCGTTCGTATAACCCGGTGGTCAAGGGGCATCTCGGCCAGATCAAAAAAGCCGTCCAGCTTCTGCTCGAGGCCAAGCGTCCGATCATTTATGCCGGCGGTGGCGTGATTCTTTCCGATGCCGCAGACAAGCTGACGCAACTGGCCCGCAAGCTCAATTTTCCGGTAACCAATACGCTGATGGGCTTGGGTAGTTACCCGGCGACCGACCGGCAGTTTGTCGGCATGCTCGGCATGCACGGTACATTTGAAGCCAACAACGCGATGCATTATTCCGACGTGATTCTGGCGGTCGGCGCGCGCTTCGATGACCGAGTGATCGGCAATCCCGAGCATTTTGGTGAGGAAAAACGTCGCGTCATCCACATCGATATCGACCCGTCGTCGATATCCAAGCGGGTGAAGGTCGATGTGCCGATCGTCGGCAATGTTGCCGATGTGCTCGACGAAATTCTCAAACTGCTCGACGCAGGCTTCAAGTGCGATCCGGAAGTTGCTGGCTGGTGGAAGCAGATTGACGAGTGGCGCGGTCGCGACAGCCTGCGCTACAAGCAATCCGAGCACATCATGCCGCAGTACGTGATCGAAAAACTTTACGAAGTGACCGGCGGTGACGCCTTCATCACTTCCGACGTCGGCCAGCACCAGATGTTTGCCGCGCAATACTACAAGTTCGACAAGCCACGGCGCTGGATCAATTCCGGTGGTCTGGGTACGATGGGTGTCGGTCTGCCGTACGGCATGGGCGTCCTGATGGCCAACCCCGATGCGCAGGTCGCCTGCGTCACTGGCGAAGGCTCGATCCAAATGTGTATCCAGGAAATGTCGACCTGCAAGCAGTACGGGCTGCCGATCAAGATCATCAACCTGAACAACGGCATGCTGGGCATGGTCCGTCAGTGGCAGGAAATGTTCTACTCGAAACGCTATTCACAATCCTACGTCACCTCGCTGCCCGACTTCGTCAAACTGGCGGAAGCCTATGGCCACGTCGGCATGAAGATTGAGAAGCCGGAAGATGTCGAGCCGGCGCTGCGCAAGGCCTTTACCGAGCACAAGAACGATCTGGTGTTCATGGACTTCATCATCGATCCGGGTGCCAATGTCTTCCCGATGGTGGCGGCGGGCAAGGGCCTGACCGAAATGATCCTCGCTGAAGAATTGTAAGCGGGGGAGGAAAAGAATATGCGACACATCATTTCCATCCTGATCGAAAACGAATCAGGTGCTCTTTCCCGCGTGGCCGGACTGTTCTCCGCACGCGGCTACAATATCGAATCGCTGACCGTGGCACCGACGGAAGATCCCTCGCTGTCGCGGATGACCATCCTGACCCGGGGTTCCGACGAGGTACTCGAGCAGATCACCAAACAGCTCAACAAGCTGGTTGATGTGGTCAAGGTTGTCGATCTCTCCGAGGCAGCCCATGTCGAACGCGAACTGATGCTGATCAAGGTTCGCGCCACCGGCAAGGATCGCGAAGAGATGAAGCGGATGGCCGATATTTTCCGTGGCCGGATCATCGACGTTACGGAATCGACCTATGTTATCGAGTTGACCGGGTCGAGTGCCAAGCTTGACTCCTTCATTGCGGCAATCGATGCCGGCCTGATTCTCGAAACCGTCCGTACCGGTGTCTGTGGCATCGGTCGCGGCGATCGTATTCTCAAAATCTAACTATCTGTAAAAGAGGATTTCATGAAAGTTTATTACGACAAGGACGCCGATCTCTCCCTCATCAAGGGCAAGAAGGTCACTATCGTTGGTTACGGCTCGCAGGGCCATGCCCACGCCCAGAACCTCAAGGACTCCGGAGTCAAGGTTACCGTTGGCCTGCGCAAGGATGGCGCTTCCTGGAAGAAGGCCGAAGCGGCCGGTCTGAAAGTTGAAGAGATCGCCAAGGCCGTCAAGGGCGCCGATGTCGTCATGATGCTGTTGCCGGACGAGAACATTCCGCAGGTGTACAACGAAGAAGTCGCCCCGAACCTGAAGAAGGGCGCTGCCCTGGCCTTCGCTCACGGCTTCAACGTCCATTACAACCAGGTCGTGCCGCGTGCTGACGTCGATGTCATCATGGTTGCCCCGAAGGGCCCCGGTCACACCGTGCGTTCCGAGTACCTGAAGGGGGGCGGCGTGCCGTCCCTGATCGCCGTCTACCAGGACGTCACCAAGAAGGCCAAGGACATTGCCCTGTCCTACGCTGCGGCCAACGGCGGCACCAAGGGTGGCGTCATTGAAACCAATTTCCGCGAAGAAACCGAAACCGATCTGTTCGGCGAACAGGCCGTGCTCTGCGGCGGCGCCGTCGAGCTGGTCAAGATGGGCTTCGAGACGCTGACCGAAGCCGGCTACGCTCCGGAAATGGCCTATTTCGAGTGCCTGCACGAGCTGAAGCTGATCGTCGACCTGATGTACGAAGGCGGCATCGCCAACATGAACTACTCGATCTCGAACAACGCCGAATACGGCGAGTACGTGACCGGCAGCGAAGTCATCAACGACAAGTCCCGCGAAGCCATGCGCAACGCCCTGAAGCGCATCCAGACCGGCGAATACGCCAAGATGTTCATTCAGGAAGGCAAGACCAACTATCCGTCGATGACGGCTCGCCGTCGTCTGAACGCCGTGCATCCGATCGAGACGGTTGGCGGTCAGCTGCGCGACATGATGCCGTGGATCAAGAAGAACAAGCTGGTTGATCAGACCAAAAACTGATTGTTCTATGCCGGCATGGTAGCGCGAATCGCTTGCGCTACCTTGGCTTTGGGCGGTGTGGCTAGCTGCACCGCCCTTTTCATTTGAGGATTGTTGATGACGTCGGATGTACCCTTCGTCTTCTTGCCGGAATCCCGATTGCAATGACCGAACTAAAGCCCCGTAAGACCCTGTTCAATCCCGAACTCAAGCGGCGCGGTATTTACGTGCTGCCCAACCTGTTTACCACGGCGGCACTGTTTGCCGGATTTTTCGCCATCGTCCAGGCGATGCAAGGCGATTTCGAGCGGGCGGCGATGGCGATCTTTATCGCCATGGTGCTCGATGGACTGGACGGCAGGGTGGCCCGTCTGACGCATACCCAGTCGGCCTTTGGTGCCGAATACGATTCGTTGTCGGACATGGTGAGCTTCGGCGCCGCTCCAGCGCTGGTGATGTACGAGTGGGCGCTGCAGGACATGGGGCGACTCGGCTGGATTGCTGCCTTTATCTACTGTGCCGGCGCAGCCTTGCGCTTGGCGCGTTTCAATACGACGCTGGAAGTGATGGACAAGCGTTACTTCCAGGGCTTGCCTTCGCCAGCTGCCGCGGCCCTGGTTGCCGGGCTGGTCTGGGTGATGATCGTTTCCGGTGTGGCCGGCAGCGATGTCCGGGTGTTGGCCTGTGTGCTGACCATTCTGGCCGGCGTCACCATGGTGTCCAATATTCGCTATTACAGTTTCAAGGACGTCAATCTGAAGAAAAGCGTGCCCTTCTTCGTGATTGCCGCCATCGCCCTGGGTTTTGCGCTGGTGGCCTATAGTCCGGAAATCGCCCTGTTCGGGTTCTTTGTCCTTTACGGCCTGTCTGGCTACGTGCTGGCTGCCGTCGGTCTGTTCAAACGCAAGGCCCTGTAATTCCGGGAGTAGAGCATGAAACAACATTTGGTTATTTTTGACACCACCCTGCGCGACGGCGAGCAAAGCCCGGGCGCATCGATGACCAAGGAAGAAAAGCTTCGCGTTGCCCGGCAGCTCGAAAAGATGCGGGTCGATGTCATCGAAGCGGGTTTTGCGGCGGCTTCGCCCGGCGATTTCGATTCGATCCATTCGATCGCCCAGATCATCAAGGATTCGACCATCTGCTCGTTGGCTCGGGCCAACGAAAACGACATCCGGCGTTCGGGCGATGCGATCAAGCCGGCCAAATCGGGGCGCATCCATACCTTCATCGCCACTTCGCCGATTCACATGGAGAAGAAGCTGCGCATGTCGCCCGATCAAGTGGTCGAGCAGGCCGTCAAGTCGATCGGCTGGGCGCGTGAATATACCGATGATGTCGAGTTTTCGGCAGAAGATGCCGGGCGTTCGGAAATCGATTTCCTCGTCCGCATTTGCGACGAAGTGATCAAGGCGGGCGCAACGACGATCAACGTGCCGGATACGGTCGGCTACAACATTCCATCGCAATACGCCGAAACCATCCGGCAATTGATCGAACGGGTGCCGAATTCCGACAAGGTGATCTGGTCGGTGCATTGTCACAACGATCTTGGCCTGGCCGTCGCCAATTCGCTGGCCGCTGTGCTGGCTGGCGCGCGGCAGGTTGAATGCACGATCAACGGCCTGGGCGAGCGGGCGGGCAATGCTTCGCTGGAAGAAGTGGTGATGGCGGTGCGGACGCGGAGCGATGTGTTCCCGGTGGAAACCCGGATCGATACCACGCAGATCGTGCCGGCCTCCAAGCTGGTGTCGCAGATTACCGGCTATCCGGTCCAGCCCAACAAGGCCGTGGTCGGCGCCAATGCCTTCGCCCATGAATCCGGTATCCACCAGGATGGCGTGCTGAAGCATCGCGAAACTTACGAGATCATGCGGGCGCAGGATGTGGGTTGGTCGCAGAACAAGTTGGTGCTTGGCAAACATTCCGGCCGCAACGCTTTCAAGTCGCGCTTGCAGGAACTCGGTATCGAACTGGAAAGCGATGAGGCCCTGAACTCGGCTTTCACCCGTTTCAAGGAGCTAGCGGATCGCAAGCATGAGATTTTCGATGAGGACCTGCAGGCGCTGGTCTCCGACGAATTGGTCACGCCCGAGCATGAGCATTACAAGCTGGTCTATTCGCATGTTTGTTCGGAAACCGGCGAGATGCCGCATGCCAAGGTGACCATCAATGTCGGCGGCGTCGAGCAGCAGGGCGAGGCCGATGGCGGCGGCCCGGTCGACGCGACCTTCAAGGCGATCGAGCGGATTGCCGGGAGCGGGGCGGAGCTGTTGCTCTACTCGGTCAATGCCATTACCACCGGCACCGATGCCCAGGGTGAGGTGACGACGCGTCTGAGTAAGGGTGGCCGTATCGTCAATGGTAACGGCGCCGATACGGACATCGTGATTGCCTCGGCGCGCTCCTATCTCAATGCGCTGAACAAGCTGCATTCAACGCTGGACAAGGTGCGGGCGCAGGGCGATATCTGATCGTCCGCGCTCAGCGAAAGGCCGCTTCAGTTCTGCTGGGCGGCCTTTTTTTCAGGGGCGAGGCGGGTTGCCCGGATGTAGAGGATTGCCGAGAAGAAGACGACCCCGGCCAAAGCCGTTTCGCCAATGGCCAGTAGTTGCGACAGACCGGCATCACTGGTGGCGCGGGTCAGGCCTTCGAGCAGGTAAAACTGGATGAACAGCGACAACCATTTGTAGGTGTAACGCTTGCCGCGCAGGACACCGAAGAGTGGCAGCAGCAAAAAGGCGGCTTTCAGAATCAGCCATGAGCCACCGGGGCGCAACGGTGCCAGCCAGCCTTCCCAGGCCAGGCAAAGGAAAATCAGCGCGATCAGGCTGCTGCTGGTGATAAGTTGATAGCGGGTAGCAGTCACGGTCGACTCAGTTTTTGGACAAGAATGGCCAGGCGTTTGCCCTGGCTAAAGGCGAGCCGGCTTTCGGCGTCGGAAAGTAGCGGGTTGCCATCGGCGCCGGAGACGTGGCTCGGACCGTAGGGGGTGCCGCCCGTTGTTGTTCCGCCGAGATCCGGTTCGGTGAAGGGCAGGCCGGTAACCAGCATGCCGTGATGTAGTAGTGGCAGCATCATCGAGAGCAGGGTCGATTCATTGCCGCCGTGCTGGCTCGAACTGGAGGTAAAGACGCAGGCTGGTTTGCCGGCCAGTGTGCCGTTCTGCCATGCGGCGATGGTGCCGTCCCAGAAATATTTCATCGGTGCCGCCATGTTGCCAAAGCGAACCGGGCTGCCCAGCGCCAGGCCGGCACATTCTTCAAGATCGGCGGCTTCGACATAGGGGGCGCCGCTGTCGGGTACCGGGGCCTCACTGGCTTCGCAGACGGTGGAAACCTTGGGTACGGTACGCAAGCGGGCCTGCATGCCGGGCACCGATTCGATGCCGCGGGCAATGCGTTCGGCAATCGAACGCACCGAGCCGCGATGGCTGTAATAGAGGATGAGGATGTCTGACATGGTCGGCTATTATACGGCCCCATGCGAATGCACTCCCGACACCGCCGCAACGCCAGCAGAGACGTTCGAGAAGACGGTGTCTTCCGGCGTTTTCGCAGCGAGAACATGATGCAGACCAGTTCGGCGCTGGCGTTCACGACGCTGATGGCCCTCGTTCCGCTGGTCACGGTGGTGCTTTCGGTGGCCGATGCGGTGCCCTATCTGAATCTTCTGATCGTCCGTCTTGACCTGCTGGTCCGCGAGGCTCTCTTGCCGGCCGGGGCGGCCGGGGCGATCGCCGGGAGCATCGGGCGGTTTTCCCACAAGGCGCAGCAATTGACCTTGGCCGGGGTTGGTGTCCTGAGCGTGACGGCATTCCTGTTGATGAACACCATCGAGCGTGCCTTCAACCACCTGTGGCGGGTGAAACCGCGGCCGCTGCTGGCCCGTCTTCGTCTCTACGCTTTTGCCATGGCGGTGTGGCCTTTTGTTCTCGGGGCGGTGGCTGCCGCCATGTCGTTTGCCGTCAGTGCTTCGCTGGGCTTGTTTGACGAATCGGTCTGGCTTAGGCGCTTGTTGCTGAAAGCCGTCTCGCTGATTCTGTTAGGCCTGTTTTTTTCGTTTCTTTATTATTCCGTGCCGAATGCCATGGTGTCGCGCCGTGCGGCGGTACTCGGTGGTATTTTTGCAGCCCTGGCGTTTTCAGCCATGCAGAAAATATTCGAGCTTTATCTGGTCAGTTCGGCGATGCTCAAAAGCATCTATGGCGCGTTTGCCGCATTCCCGGTGTTTCTGATCTGGCTGCACCTGTCTTGGGCGATTGTCCTGTTTGGCGGGTTGATGGTTGCTAAGCTGAGTCGTCAGGCTGCACGCTGAATACCTCAATGAGGCTTGTTTGCTCGTCCAGGCTTGTGGCGTGGACCTCGCGGATTTCCAAATTGTCCTTTTCCACCAGCACGACAATGCGGCCGGTGTTTTCCTTCAGGATACCGATCGGGACGACGAGCGATTCGGCCAGGCGGAGCGGCGGTATTTGCGGAAGGATCAGGGCGGCGACACTGCCTGCGGTAAAGTCGGAGGGCTGGGTAATTTCGGCGGCGATCGCGTTGGTGGCCAGCAATTGCAGGCCAAGTTCGACGTGTTCCGGGTTTTCCGAGATGGCCCAGCGGATGATGCAGATGTGCCACTCCGACGGCGCCTCGGCCCGCTCGCCGAGGGGCTGGAGCGCGACAATGTCGCCGATCCGCAGGTCTTCCGTGGTGCCGGACATATGCATCAGCGCATAACCATCGGGGCTTTCGTTGGTTACCATCCATTCGCTGATATCGACATCTGCCTCGGGGGTTTTGATCAGCTGCCAGAGCTTGTCGAATCCAAGGCAGAGGCTGGCGCGATAGGACTGCCGTCGCCGGGGGAATTTGCGCTTGGCTGGTTGTCCCCAAAGGGTCGCAAGGCGCTGCAAAACGCCTTGGCCGGCATGGGTGTCGGCAAAAGGCGGCAAGCCCAGTGCCGAGGCCGGGATGCCTCTGGCGAGTTCGGAATGGTGGAGGATCGCCTTCTCGGCCATCGCGTCAGGCGAAAAGTAGAGGATCTGGCTATCGGCGCCGGGCATTCGACGAATCAGGGCGTGCGCCGGGAAGTCCTTGTCGAGGTCGATCCAGAATATCCCGGTGCTGCCTGGTGGCGGGGCGTCAAGCAATTCCAGGGAGAGCGGGCTAAGGTCGATATAGTCGCTGATGAACTCGAGTTCGGCCGATGAAAAGGACGCCGGCTGGGCAATCGCCGCCAGCAGTATGTTGGTGTAGGAGCGCTGGATACTGGCTTCTCCGTGCGCTCCCGGGAAGTTGTCGAGACCGAGGCGACGGGCGTTGCGGAGGGCAGCGTGCAATTGCTGCCAGAGGCCGATGCCGGTCGGTGCGGCAATCAGGTGGTAAATCCTGATCTGCCAGGCGATGGCATGCATGGCGCGGAGCAGCGAAATGTGCGGCGTGCGAAGTGTCTGCGAACCTTCCGGGTCGAAGAGGACGGCGAGCGTGTTGAAATAATCCTGAGTCAGGATGGCCAGCAGTTCGAGCATCAACTTGACGCGCTGGCGAAGTTTGCGGGACACCGGTAGCGATACCTGGTGGAGTTTGGGCAACTCGGCATTGACGATCCGCTCGGCGTGACCGTACAGCAAATCGAGAAGCTTGATGCGTTGGGGGCTCGGAATCGCTGCTTGTCGCAACAGCAGCAACTGACGGTAGAGCTGCTCGGCATCTTCGGCGCCGACACGCCCATGCGCCAAAGCCAGCCATTCAAGAATGCTCTTGATGTTGGGTTCGGTAGCGGGTAATGGGGGGCGGCTCGGCGGGGGACTCATTTCCCGGTCAGGATAACAAAAATTTACATATTCGCCACAGCGCGGCGCATTCGGCAAATATGCGGGTTTTTTTGGCCGACATGGATTCGGCATCTTCCCGATAGTGGTCTTGTTTTTCCTTGGTAAAGCGCTATAATTCCGGGTCTTTTTTCCAGCTAACGAAAGTATAACGATGGTTGTTATCCGTCTTGCCCGTGGCGGCGCCAAGAAGCGCCCTTTCTACAACATGGTTGTTGCCGATTCCCGTAATCGTCGTGATGGTCGTTTCGTTGAGCGTATCGGCTTCTACAATCCGGTTGCTTCCGGTAACGCTGAAAGCCTGCGTATTTCCGTGGATCGTCTGACCTACTGGCAGCAGAATGGCGCCCAGCTGTCCCCGACCGTCGCTCGCCTGGTCAAGCAACACGCTGCCCAGCAGGTCGCTTAAGTAGTTCCGGCTTTGGCCAGTAACGATATCGTTGTTCTGGGTCGACTGCTCGATCCTTACGGGATTCAGGGCTGGCTCAGGCTGCAAACCTTTGGCGACGATCCGCTGGCCTGGGCCGAGATGCCCGTCTGGTGGATTTGCAGGGAAGGCGAGCCGTGGCGCGAGTGCGGGCTGAAAGCCTTGAAAGCGCATAGCGGTGGCGTGGTTGTATTGCTGGACGGGGTGCCCGATCGGACGGCTGCGGAAGCCATGAAAGGGATACTCGTTGGTGCGCCGCGCAATTCGTTGCCGTCCACAAAGGACGATGAGTATTACTGGGGCGATCTGATCGGCCTGGATGTCATCAACACCGCCGACGAGCGACTGGGCAAGGTGGCCAGCCTGGTCGAAACCGGTGCGAACTCCGTTTTGCGCGTTGTGGCGGATGATGAAACCGAACGCCTGTTGCCTTTTGTTTCGGCGGTGGTGCTGACGGTAGACAAGAAGGCAGGGCTTATTCGGGTGGAGTGGGGCAGCGACTGGTGATCCGGTTTGACTGCATTACCATCTTCCCGGAGATGTTCGTTGCTGTAACAGAGAGCGGTATTACCCGCCGGGCGCTAGAAGAACAGCGCTGGGTCTGGCAAGGCTGGAATCCACGCGATTTCGCCGAGAATGCCTGGCGGCGGGTGGATGATCGTCCCTTTGGCGGCGGGCCGGGCATGCTGATGCAGCCAGGGCCGCTGGAGCGGGCGATAGCTGCAGCCAAGGCGGAGCAGCGCGAGGTAGGCTTGGCGAAGAGCCGGGTCATCTACCTTTCGCCGCAGGGCGCGCCGCTCACCCATCAGCGGGTGATGCAGTTGGCGACCGGCGAGGAGGGTTTGATTCTGCTTTGCGGTCGTTATGAAGGAATTGACGAGCGTTTGATCGAGCGCTGTGTCGATGAAGAGATATCGATCGGAGATTTTGTCCTGTCTGGCGGCGAGTTGCCGGCGATGGCCCTGATTGATGCCGTCGTCCGCCAGTTGCCGGGCGTATTGGGCGATGCCGCTTCGGCGGTGGAAGATTCGTTTGTCGGTGGTCTGCTGGATTGCCCGCACTATACGCGGCCCGAGATTTACGAGGGCGTGGCGGTGCCGGCGGCGTTGATGTCCGGCGACCACAAAAGAATTCGACGCTGGCGGCTGAAACAGGCGCTGGCTCGGACCCGGAAGCGCCGGCCGGATTTACTGGCGCACCGCGTGTTGAACGCGGAAGAAACGCAACTCCTCACGGAAATCGTCGGAGAGGAGCAATGCGGTGAGTAAGTTTTTATAAATTTAAGGATCTCACATGAATCTGATTGAACAACTGGAACAAGAAGAAATTGCCCGTCTGGGCAAGACCCTTCCCGACTTCGCACCGGGCGACACCATCGTCGTTCAGGTCAAGGTCAAGGAAGGCAATCGCGAGCGTCTGCAGGCTTACGAAGGCGTCGTCATCGCCAAGCGTAACCGCGGTCTGAACTCTGCTTTCACCGTCCGCAAGATTTCTTCCGGCGAAGGTGTCGAGCGTACTTTCCAGACCTATTCCCCGCTGGTTGCTTCCGTCGAAGTGAAGCGTCGTGGCGATGTTCGTCGCGCCAAGCTGTACTACCTGCGCGAACGTTCGGGCAAGTCCGCACGGATCAAGGAAAAGCTGGTTCGCAAGACGGTCGCTGCTGTTTAAGCGATTTCTTGGGATTGAAGAAAGGGCGCCTCGGCGCCCTTTTTTATTGCCGGCTTTTGCCTGGCATTACGGGTGTGCGGCGGGATTCTTCTTGTCGCGCTCGATCAGGGCATAAGCCGAATGGTTGTGGATAGACTCGAAGTTCTCCGACTCCACAACGTATGCGTCAATGCGGCCTTCGGCGTTGAGGCGGGCGGCAACGTCGCGGACCATGTCTTCGACGAATTTCGGGTTGTCGTAGGCGCGCTCGGTAACGTATTTCTCATCGGGGCGCTTGAGCAGACCGAATAGTTCGCAGGAGGCTTCCTGTTCGACCAGCTGGACGATTTCCTCGATCCAGACGAAATCATTGGTCCGTGCCGTCACGGTGACATGCGAGCGCTGGTTGTGGGCGCCGTATTCGGAAATCTTCTTTGAGCAGGGGCAGAGGCTAGTCACCGGTACGACGACCTTGACCGAGGTGGCGATTTCGCCGTGGCAGATGTCGCCGATGAAGGTCACGTCGTAATCCATCAGGCTCTGTACGCCGGAGACCGGGGCGGTCTTGTTGATGAAATACGGGAAGTTCATCTCGATGTGACCGGTTTCCGCTTCGAGCTTGAGCACCATGTCGCGCAGCATGACCGGGAAGTTCTCGACGGAAATCTCACGCTCGTGGCTGTTCAGTATTTCCACGAAGCGCGACATGTGCGTGCCCTTGAAGTTGTGCGGCAGGCCGACATACATGTTGAAAACGGCGATGGTGTGCTGCACGCCGGTCGATTTGTCCTGAACCTTGATCGGGTGGCGAATCGCCTTGATGCCGACCTTGTTGATGGCCAGCTGGCGTGTATCGACGGAGTTTTGAACGTCGGGGATTGGAGTAGGGCTGTTCATGTCTGTTTTTCGTTTATTGTCTGTTGGTTCGGGCGCGTATGGCACCCACGATGCCGTCCTTGTCGAGGCCGACTTCTGCGAGAAGCTGGCCTTGTTCGCCGTGGTCGATGAAACGGTCGGGCAGGCCGAGGCGGATCAACGGTACGGTGAGGCCGTGCCCGGCAAGCACGCGCTCGATTTCCGAGCCGGCGCCGCCGATCACTGCATTTTCTTCGATGCTGACGAGCAGCGAATGGTTCCCGGCGAGTTCAACAATCAGCTCGGCATCGATCGGTTTGACGAAGCGCATGTTGACCACCGTCGCGTCCAGCTCCTCGCCGGCCGCCAGTGCCGCCGACACCAGGCTGCCGAAGGCGAGCAGGGCGATGTCCCGGCCGTTACGGCGGATTTCTCCCTTGCCAACGGGCAGTGGCGTCAGATCCATCGCCGGAATTTTTCCGCTGCCACCGCCCCGCGGATAGCGCACCAGGCTTGGACCATTGTGACCGTAGGCCGTCGATAGCATCTGGCGGCATTCGGCCTCGTCGGCCGGGGCCATGACTACCATGTTCGGAATGCAGGTGACGAAGGATAGGTCGAAGGTACCGTGATGGGTCGGACCATCGGCCCCGACCAGGCCGCCACGATCGACCGCGAAAATGACCGGCAGATTCTGCAGGGCAACGTCGTGGATCAACTGGTCGTAGGCGCGCTGCAGGAAGGTCGAGTAGATCGCGACGACCGGCTTCAGGCCTTCGCAGGCGAGTCCGGCGGCGAAGGTGACGGCATGCTGTTCGGCGATGCCGACATCGAAGTAGCGTTTCGGGTATTCGTTGGCAAAACGCACCATGCCGGAGCCTTCCCGCATGGCCGGGGTGATGCCGACCAGGCGGCTGTCGGCCTTGGCCATGTCGCACAGCCAGTCGCCGAAAACCTGGGTGTAGGTCAGTTTGCCGGGGCCTTTGCTGGCCTTGATGCCTTCGTCAGGGGCGAATTTGGCGACGCCGTGGTAAAGAATCGGGTCGGCTTCGGCCAGCTTGTAGCCCTGGCCCTTCTTGGTGATGACGTGGAGGAACTTCGGGCCCTTCAGGTTGCGCAGGTTTTCCAGTGTCGGGATCAGGGCGTCGAGGTCGTGGCCGTCGATCGGGCCGTAGTAATGGAAACCGAATTCTTCAAACAGCGTGCCTGGAGCGATCATGCCTTTGACGTGCTCCTCGGCGCGCCGCGCCAGTTCGAGCAGGGGAGGGGCAAAGCCGAGCATGTGGCGACCGGCCGATCGGGCGGCGTTGTAGGTCTTGCCGGACATTAGACGGGTCAGGATGTTGTTCAGTGCGCCGACCGGCGGCGAGATCGACATCTCGTTGTCGTTGAGGATGACCAGCATGTCGGCATCGGCGACGCCGGCGTTGTTCAGGGCTTCGAAGGCCATGCCGGCCGACATCGCGCCGTCGCCGATGATGGCTATGGCCTTGCGGTCTTCGCCCTTGTGCTTGGCGGCCAGGGCCATGCCGAGGGCGGCCGAGATCGAGGTCGAGGAGTGGCCGACGCCGAAGGTGTCGTAAGGGCTCTCCGCGCGCTTGGGGAAGCCGGAGACGCCGCCGTGCATGCGTAGCGTACTCATGCCGGCGCGGCGGCCGGTCAGTATCTTGTGGGCGTAGCACTGATGGCCGACATCCCAGACCAGCCGGTCGTCCGGCGTGTTGAAAACGGCGTGCAGGGCAACCGTCAGTTCAACGGTGCCGAGATTCGACGACAGGTGGCCGCCGGTCTGCGCAACCGATTCGATCAGGAAGGCGCGCAGTTCGGTCGCTAGTTGCGGCAATTGCTTGCGATCCAGGCGGCGCAAATCGGCCGGGCTGTTGATGGTTTCAAGCAAGGCGGGGCTCATTTCAGAATTGCCGGTGGCAGATGAAGTCGGCCAGTTCGGTCAGGCGGGAGGCGCGTTCGCCGAAAATCGACAAGGCGGCGAGTGCGTCGGAGCGCAATTCGTCGGCGTAGGCGCGAGCATTTTCGAGGCCGAGCAGGCTGACATAGGTCGGCTTGGCGGCGGCTTCGTCCTTGCCGGCCGTCTTGCCGAGCGTGGCGGTACTCGCCGTGCAGTCGAGAATGTCGTCGACGACCTGGAAGAGCAGGCCGGCCCGTTTGGCGAAGCGGTCGAGATTCAGCCGCTCCGCAGCCGAGAGCGGCTGGCCGGCGAGCGCGCCGAGCAGGACGGCGGCACGGATCAGGGCGCCGGTTTTCAGCGCGTGCATCAGTTCGAGTTCCGGCTGGTCAAGCGCCGTGCCGACCGAGGCAAGGTCGATGGCCTGGCCGCCGGCCATGCCGCGCGAGCCGCTGGCGTGGGCGAGCAGGGCGATCATTTCGAGCTGGCCGGCCGGTTCGCCAATCGGCTGGCTGGCGAGCAGTTCGAAAGCCAGCGTTTGCAGGCTGTCACCGACCAGCAGGGCGGTCGGTTCGTCGTATTCAATATGGCAGGTCGGCCGGCCGCGGCGCAACACGTCATCGTCCATGCACGGCAGGTCGTCATGGACCAGCGAATAGGCATGGATCAGTTCGACGGCACAGGCGACGAGATCAAGTTTTTCCGGCGCGGCACCGGTCAGTTCGCCTGCCGCGAAGGCAAGCAGCGGGCGGACGCGTTTGCCGCCACCGAGTGCGGCATAACGCATCGCATCGTGGAGGCGGGCGGGGATGCACTCGGCGCCCGGCAGGTGACCGGCCAGAGCGGTTTCAACGCGGGCTTGCGTGGCCGCCATCCAGTCGGCGAATGGCATTGCGCTCACGGTGCCTCCTGGGTATTGCCCCCTGAGGGGACTTCTTGCAGGGCACGGTCAATGTCCTTGAACTGCCCGTTTTCGAGAACGCGGATCTGCTCTTCGGCATCGGTCAGTTGCGCCTGACAGTGCTGCATCAGTTCCATGCCGCGGCGATAGGCAGCAATGGAATCTTCGAGTTCGAGCTTGCCGCCTTCCATGCTCTGGACGATGCTTTCCAGTTCGCCAAGGGCCGTCTCGAATTTCATGTCGGCGATGGGGGGGTGATCCATGTTGTCGGGATTCTGGGAAACACGCGAAAATACTCCATCAAGGGGCTTCAGGTCAAATCGCGGGGAGGGTAAAATCCGCTCTTTTAACCCGCTGGAGGCACGGAATGTCCGACGTGGCGACCTTGTCCCGTTTGGCCCCGGCAGTTTCCCAACTGCCGGTGGACTGGTATTTCGACGAAAAGATTTTTGAGCTGGAGAAAAAGCTCATCTTCGATGCCGGTCCGGGTTATGTCGGTCATCAGTTGATGGTGCCAGAAGCGGGCGATTACCGTTCGCTGGAGTGGAAGGATCATGGCCAGATGCTGCTCAATGGCGGCAGTGCAGGCGAGCACGCCGGTGTCTGGCAGATGTCCAATGTCTGTCGGCATCGCCAGGCGATCATGTTGCAGGGATCGGGCAAGGTGGCCGGCAATATCGTCTGTCCGATTCACCGGTGGACTTACGATACCGGTGGCCAACTGATCGGTGCGCCGCACTTTCCGCAGAACCCCTGTCTGAATCTCAACAAGGCGAAGCTGGAAAACTGGAACGGCCTGCTCTTCAAGGGACCGCGTTCGGCCAATGCCGACCTGGCCGGCATGACTGTCGGCAGCCAGCTCGATTTCACCGGCTACAAGCTCGACCACGTCGAGATGCACGAGTGCAACTACAACTGGAAGACTTTCATCGAGGTCTATCTGGAGGACTACCACGTCGCGCCTTACCATCCCGGTCTTGGCAATTTCGTCACCTGTGACGATCTGACCTGGCAATTCGGCGACTGGTATTCGGTACAGCGGGTCGGCATCACTTCGTTGCAAAAATCCGGCTCCAAGGTCTATGAGCGCTGGCAGAAAGCGGTTCGCGACATCTATGGGGCCGAAGGCAAGATGCCCGAGCATGGCGCCATCTGGCTGACCTACTTCCCGAACATCATGGTCGAGTGGTACCCGCACGTGCTGGTCGTGTCGACGGTGATTCCGCAGGGGGTGAACAAGACGCTGAATGTCGTCGAGTTCTACTACCCGGAAGAAATCGTCGATTTCGAGCGCGACTTCATTGAAGCCGAGCGCGCCGCTTACATGGAAACCGCCATCGAGGACGACGACATCGGCGAACGCATGGATCGCGGTCGTTATGCGCTGATGAAGGAAGGGCGCAACGAGGTCGGGCCGTACCAGAGTCCGATGGAAGACGGCATGCAGCACTTCCACGAGTTCTATCGTCGGATCATGCAACAGCACATCGAGGTACGCTAAGGGCGTGCAGCTTCACAACAGGGCGTCGGGTTAGAATCCGGCGCCTTTTTCTATTTGAGCCGCCATGCAATCCTTGTGGATGATCGCCGCCAGTTTCCTGTTCGCCTGCATGGGCGTCTGCGTCAAATATGCAGCGGCGACGCATTCGGCAGTTGAAATCACCTTCTATCGCAGTTTCATCTCGCTGATCCTGATGTTCGGTCTGGTGCGTTGGCATGGCGTGTCGCTGAAGACGGCGCACTGGCGCTGGCAGATCAGCCGCGGCGCGGTCGGCTTCGTGGCGCTCGTCACCTACTTCTACGCCATCACCTTGTTGCCGCTGGCGACGGCGGTGACCCTCAATTACACGTCGGCAATTTTTCTCGCCATTTACCTGGCACTGGCTGGGACCCGGCTGCGCTTTAGCATGTTCGGCGCCTTGCTCGTCGGTCTGCTGGGCGTTGCCCTGCTGCTCAAGCCCAGCCTGCATGTCGAGCAACTGCTCGGCGGGCTGATCGGTCTCGGCTCCGGCGTGATGGCCGGAATGGCCTATTTCAGCGTGCGTGAGCTCGGGGCGCGGGGCGAATCGGAAATGCGCACGGTGTTTTATTTTTCACTGGTTTCTTCCGTTTGCGCCGGCGTCTGGCTACTGTTCACCGAACTGCATGCCATCGACCTGCGCAGCGGGTTGTTATTGCTCGGCGTCGCGGGTTTTGCCACGGTTGCCCAACTGGCCATGACCCGCGCCTATACGCGTGGTAAAACCCTGATGTCGGCAGCGTTGGCCTACAGTACGGTAATTTTTTCCAGCCTGTTCGGTGCGTTATTCTGGGGCGAAGTGCTCGATGCGTCGGCCTGGCTGGCAATTGGGCTGATCATCCTGTCCGGAATCGCGGCAACGCATTTTTCGCGCGGTAGCCCGGTCGAGCAGGATTGAACGTCATTAAAATGATATAATTAACAAAGGAGTCAAAAATATGATTGTTATCGACCACCAACCCAGTCGCGTCAGCATCTCCGTCTTCGGTGAATTCACGCTGGCTGACTACAAGGAATTTGAAGAAGTCGTCAATTTCAAGGTCAAGTTCGAGGGACCGGTTGACCTGCTTTTCGACCTCAGCCAGATGGCCGACTTGACCATCGACGTCGCTTGGGAAGAGATCAAGTTCTCCCGTGCCCACGCCAACGATTTCAAGCGTATCGCCGTGGTTACCGACAGCCAGTGGGTGACCTGGAGTGCCTGGCTGTCGCAGACCTTTGTCAATGCCGATGTCGAAGTGTTTGCCAATGTCGAGGAGGCCAAGCTATGGCTAGCGCCGGAAGTGTAAGTTATCCAACGCTGGTCGATCCGGCGACGCTGCAGGCTCACCTCGGTGATCCGGATTGGTTGGTCGTCGACGTGCGTCATCAATTGGCCGATACCGGCTATGGTGAACGGGCCTACGCCGATGGGCATATTTCCGGTGCCGTCTTCCTGCACTGCGACCGCGACCTTTCGGGGCCGATGACCGGCAGCAACGGTCGTCATCCGCTGCCGTCGCCGGTCGATCTGGCGGCCCGTCTGGGCGAGATCGGCATCGGCGGGGCGACGCAGGTGGTGGTGTATGACGACGCCCAGGGCATGATTGCCGGCCGTTTGTGGTGGCTGTTGCGCTGGCTCGGCCATGACCGGGTGGCGCTGCTTGACGGCGGGCTGCAAGCCTGGCTGGCGGCCGGCGGGACGCTTGATCGCCAAACGCCGACGCTGCGCCCGGCTTCCTTCGTGCCCGAAGTACGCGACTGGATGGTCGATGCCGGTTACGTGCAGGCTTTTCTGGCGACCTCGCGGATGCATCTGGTCGATGCCCGTAGTCCGGATCGTTTCCGCGGCGAGAACGAGACCATCGACCGGGTCGGCGGCCATATTCCGGGGGCGGTTAACCGGTTCTTTCGCGACAACCTGCAGGCCGACGGGCGCTATAAGCCGGCCGCCCAGTTACGGGCCGAATGGCTGGCGGTGCTCGCCGGTTCGCCAGCGAAGCAGGTTGTCCATCAGTGCGGCTCGGGGGTTTCCGCCTGCCACAATCTGCTGGCCATGGAAATTGCCGGGCTGCCCGGCTCCCGGCTCTATGCCGGTTCGTGGAGCGAATGGTGCGCCGATTCATCGCGGCCGGTGGCAACCGGCTGAACAGAGGGGGGCCGAGGTTCTTGGTTGAACCCCGGCTGTAGCAATGCTGGGCGGCGATTGACCTGCTTTTCGGGCGACCGGGCCGGCCTTGATGATTGGAATTGGAAGAAATAATGACCGGCGGCCGACGCCAGTTAGTCAGCGCTCAGACGGGCCAGCGCCCAGGCGACATGTTCGCGGACCAGCAGCGAGGGGTGGTCGCTTCTCGCGTTCAGCGCATTTTTGGCAGCGAGCGTAGCGGGTCCATTGCCCAGCGCCACGGCAATATTTCTCAGCCAGCGCTCATGGCCGATACGGCGGATTGGGTTGCCGGCCAGACGGTCATTGAATTCGGCTTCACTCCAGGCGAATAATTCGCTCAAGCAGGCGGTATCCAGGCCATGACGTGGGGCGAATTCTGCGGCGCCGATTTGCGCGAAACGGTTCCACGGGCAGCACAACTGGCAATCGTCGCAACCGTAAATGCGGTTGCCGATTAGTGGCCGGAATTCCTCGGGAATGGCCCCGGCCAGTTCGATGGTCAGGTAGGAGATGCAGCGTCGGGCATCGACCTTGTAGGGAGCGACGATGGCGCCGGTTGGGCAGGCGCCCAGGCAGGCCGTGCAGCTGCCACAGTGCTCCTTGACCGGGGTGTCGGGCGGCAGTGGTAGGTCGGTATAGATTTCGCCGAGAAAGCGCCAGGAGCCTTCCTTCGATAGCAACAGGGTGTGCTTGCCGCGCCAGCCAAGCCCGGCCTGGCTGGCGAATTCAACTTCCATGACCGGCGCCGAATCGGAGAAGACACGGTACCCGAAAGGGCCGATGATTGCGGCGATGGCATCCGCCAGCTTTTGCAGGCGATTGCGCACGACCTTGTGGTAATCCCGCCCTTGGGCGTAGCGCGAAATCGCTGCCTGTTCCGGCTGATCGACGGTTTTGCCATGCGGTAGATAGTCCACCGCCGCCGATATCACGGTCAGCGTTCCCGGGTGCAACAGGCCGGGCGCCGCGCGCAATTCGGCATGCCGAGCCATATAATCCATCTCGCCGTGGCAGCCCTCGGCCAGCCATTGCCGCAGGTGTTCGGCGGCCAGGCCGGGATCGGCGCGGGCCACGCCAACGGCAGCAAAGCCAAGTTTCTTTCCAGCCTCGCGGATATTTTCCTTAAGTGCTGCGTAATTCACAGTGGAGTCCTGATCGTGCATAGCCCCGATGTTACCGCCGTTTTCCAGTTGCCAGACGAGGCTGCCACCCAGCATCTGGGTGAAGCGCTGGCGCCTTTGCTGCAGCCCGGACTGGTGATTTTTCTCGAGGGGGATCTGGGGGCCGGCAAAACGACCCTGGTGCGCGCCTTGATACGTGCCCTCGGCCATAGCGGACCGGTCAAAAGCCCAACCTATTCGCTGGTTGAAGTTTACGTAGTTTCGAGCTTATACTTATATCACTTTGATTTTTATCGTTTCGAGTCGCCAGAGGAGTTTCTCGATGCGGGCTTTGACGAATACTTCAGCAAGACTGCGGTCTGCTTGGTCGAGTGGCCGGAACGTGCTCATGGCTGCGTTCCGCCGCCAGACCTGCGGCTGCGCCTTCATCATGCAGGTCTCGGGCGTGTCCTCGAGGCCGTGGCAGATACACCGGAAGGGACGCAATGCATAAAAGGGCTGGTCTCAGCCTCGGACGACGGCAGCTTCTCCGCTACGCCGGCGCCTCGCTGATCCTCTCTGTTTCGCCGCTGGCCGGCGCTGCCGCCAAATTGCCGGCGGTGCTCGCCGTGCGCGTCTGGCCCGCTGCTGATTACACGCGCGTTACGCTGGAGCATGACGCTCCGCTCAAATACACCCATTTCATCGTTGAGAATCCCGATCGGCTGGTTGTCGATATCGAGGGCGTTGAATTCAACAGTGTGCTCGACAGCCTCGCCCGCAAGGTGGCGACTGACGATCCTTACATCAAGCTGCTGCGGGCCGGCCGTTTCAAGCCGGGCGTCGTGCGTCTGGTCATGGAGCTGAAGACCAAGGTCAATCCGCAGGTTTTCATGTTGCCGCCGGCCGGCGAATACGGCCATCGTCTGGTTCTCGACGTTTATCCGATCAATCCGCCCGACCCGTTGATGGCTTTGCTCGAAGGTCGCAAGGATGCGGTCGAGCCGCTGCAGGCCGATCCCGATTTGCAGGTGGTCGAAACCAAGCCGGGAAAAACACCCGAAGCGCCCGAGGTGCATACCAGCAAGAAATCCGGCAAGCCCATTGTCGACCGACTGGTTACCATTACCCTCGATCCCGGCCATGGCGGCGAAGATCCCGGGGCAATTGGCCAGGGCGGCTCCCAGGAAAAGAATGTCACGCTGGAAGTCGCCAAGCGCCTGAAGGCCCGCATTGATGCGGAGCCGAACATGCGGGCGGTGATGACCCGCGATTCGGATTTCTTCGTGCCGCTGCAAATGCGGGTCCAGAAAGCGCGGCGCGTCCAGTCCGATCTTTTCCTGTCGATCCATGCCGATGCCTGGATCAAGCCGGATGCCCGTGGTTCATCGGTCTTTGTTCTCTCCGAGCGCGGCGCTTCGAGTACGCAGGCCCGGCTTCTGGCGCAGCGCGAAAATCAGGCCGACCTGGTTGGCGGGGTGAATCTCGGCAGCAAGGATCTGTTCCTGGCGCGGACACTGCTCGACCTCTCGCAAACGGCAACCATCAACGACAGTCTGAAATTGGGCAAATACCTGCTCGGCGAGCTGGGCGCGATCAATACACTGCATAAAAACTATGTTGAGCAGGCCGGTTTTGCCGTATTGAAGGCGCCGGATATTCCTTCGGCGCTGATCGAAACCGCTTTTATTTCGAATCCGGAAGAGGAGCGTCGCCTGAACGACGATGCCTATCAGGAAAAACTCGCCGACGCGATCGTACGGGGTATTCGTCAATATTTCCTTCGTCATCCGCCGGGGCCGAAAGCCAAGCTGGCTCAGCTCGGCTGATCGCCAGTTGTCTGCTGGTTGCCGGGCATATTCGGCAGCGGAAAAATGGCGATGCGGCGGTATTCAAAAAATATTCAGCACAAAGCCCAGAGATTCTCTATAATGCGCGCCCTTAGCACCTGTGCCCAGGTGGCGGAATTGGTAGACGCACTAGTTTCAGGTACTAGCGGGTAACTCCGTGGGGGTTCGAGTCCCTTCCTGGGCACCAAAATACGAAAAGGCCTTGATTATTCGAGGCCTTTTTTGTTTTTGGCCGTTGCCATCCGCGCTGAATTCCTGATCGGGGAGTGAAATGAGAACGAACTTGCAGGTTCCCTTTGCCGATAAAGACCAGGCAAAGAAACTGGGGGCCAGATGGGATGCGGCTCGGAAAGTTTGGTACGTCGAGAACAAAACCGATATGGCACCGTTCTCGCGCTGGGCACCAAGCCCGCACGTCCATTCGGGGGCCGGCGAACAACCGCCGAAGAGCATCCCCGGCAACAAACTTCAGGCGGCCGGCAAAGTCATCGTCGGCAGCGATTACGTCGTGCCAACGCGCATCTGCCAGTGCTTGCCGTGGGATGTCTGCGACAAATGCCAAGCCACGGCCCTGTCCAATTAGCCTGCGCGTCTAGACCGGGTTGTTGCGCAGTATTGCCGCATCAGGTCGGACGATTAACGATCTGTTCAGCTGGCAAACCGCTTTCCGAGGCGTAGGCAGACTCAGCGCGTTCGCTTGCTGATCTCGCCGTCGCAGCTTGCCGCAACCCGGGCGTATTCCTCGGGCGTGTCGATTAGCGCCTGGGCCAGTTCGACACGGCCGATTGCCCGCTTGATATAGGGCATCCAGCGCTCATCCAGTTCCCGCTGCAGATAGTCCCTGGTCTGGCCCGCCGGGCCGCGCCAGGGGGCGCCCGTGGCGAACCGGCGGGACAAGGCCTCGGTCAGTTCTTTCTCGATCGCGGCGATATGCGCCTGATTGGTTTGCACGTGGCGCATTTCGTGGTCGTAAATTTCCCGGTAGGCGCAGCTGCCGGCGGGAAACTCCTTGGCGACATGAACGGTCATTGGCATGAAACCGAAGGTCATGGTGAGTTGCGGGCTGGCGCACTCCCATCGCCCGGTTCGGTCGATGTGGGACGGGGTATCGATCGCAAACCTGACAATCGCGTTGCCGCGGGTCAGTCCGAGAACCTGATTGCCCTGCCGCGTCAAGGTTGTCGCCAGATTTGTCAGCGCCTTGTAGCTGTACTTGGTGCTGAGAGTGAATGGCTCCTCCAGCCGTTTGACCGTTACCGCCGGTAGCGGTAGCTGGTCGCATTCATCCGCCCAGGCCGGAAAGCATGGGAAGACGAGAAGGAGCAGGGCAAGGGCGCGCATCGGGAGGTAGGATCAATCAGGATGCGCGGACAGCGGCCTTGTTCGCGTGCCTGGCCTCGGGCAAAAAAGAGCCCGCACGGCGGCGGGCTTAATTCCATTCCAGAAGGATTGGAGGAGACAGATCCACTGTACGCCCGATATTGCTGCGGTGCAACAATATCTTGTCGAGTTGATTGCCTTGACGTCTCGATGTGCGGATATTTTCAAGGCGTGGCTGAGCAGTGCAAGCATCGGGAGCGGAGTCGAGGGGGAGTCAAGGGGAAAACGATTATAGCGAAGCAATGTCGGCCCGGAGCCGCCAATCCCAACATCACCGCTCCGGTAAGTGCCTTCGGCCGTTATAATTCAACGTTTTTCCCGACACCTAGCTCATGCGCGTATTTCGCGGTCATTCGCGTCCCGTCCCTGCTCCAGTTGTGCTTGCCATTGGTAATTTCGATGGCGTTCACCTCGGGCATGCCGTCCTTCTCCGGCAACTGGTGAATTCAGCCAAGCGACTCGAGTTGGCACCGACCGTGCTGACCTTCGAACCACATCCGCGCGAGTTCTTTGCCCCTGAGTCTGCCCCGGCGCGTCTGACCACGCTGCGTGAAAAGCTGGAGTTGCTGGCCGACCTGGGCGTCAGCCAGAGCATGGTGTGCCGCTTCAATGCAGCTTTCGCGGCGCTGACGGCCGATCAGTTCATCGAACAGGTGCTGGTTCGCGGCTTGCAGGTCAAACATCTGATCATCGGCGACGATTTCTGTTTCGGTCGCGGCCGGACCGGGAATTTCGCATTGTTGCAGGCGGCCGGGCAGCGCTTCGGTTTCACCGTCGAAGCGATGCAGAGCGTGACGCTGGATGGCGAACGCGTTTCCAGTTCCGGGGTGCGGCGGGCTTTGGCGATCGGTGACATGGCGCATGCGGCGCGCCTCCTTGGCCGGCCTTACATCATCGACGGTCAGGTCGCGCATGGCGACAAGATCGGGCGTCAGCTGGGCTTTGCCACGGCCAATATCCGCATCAAGCATAATCCGTTGCCGATGGCCGGCGTTTTCGCGGTGGAAGTGAGCGGTCTCGGCGACGGGCCGCTGCCCGGTGTGGCCAATCTTGGTATCCGGCCGACGGTCGGCGGTACCCGGCCGCTGCTGGAAGTCCATTTATTCGATTTCGACCGCGACATTTATGGCGCGCACATTTCCGTTCGTTTCGTCAATAAACTGCGGGACGAGCAACGCTTTCCCAATTTCGATGCCCTCAAGGCGCAGATCGCGGCTGATGCCGCGGCTGCCCGGGCCTACTTCTCGCTGTGAGCACGCAAAATGGCTGATTACAAAGACACCCTGAACCTGCCGGATACCGCTTTTCCGATGCGCGGCGATCTGCCCAAGCGTGAGCCGCAATGGGTCGGCCAGTGGCAGCAGAACAAGCTCTACGAGCGCATCCGCGAAGTTTGTGCCGGCCGTCCGCGTTTTGTCCTGCATGACGGCCCGCCTTACGCCAATGGCGATATCCACATCGGTCATGCGGTCAACAAGATTCTCAAGGACATCATCGTCCGCTCGAAAACCCTCTCCGGTTTCGATGCGCCCTATGTGCCGGGCTGGGATTGCCACGGCTTGCCGATCGAGCATCAGATTGAAAAACTGCACGGCAAGAACATTCCCGCCGACCAGGTGCGCGAACTGAGCCGTGCCTACGCGGCAGAACAGGTCGAACGCCAGAAGAAGGATTTCATCCGCCTCGGTGTGCTGGGTGAATGGAACAATCCCTACCTGACCATGAATTTCAAGGCCGAAGCCGATGAAATGCGGGCGCTCGGCAAGATCCTCGAACAGGGCTACCTGTATCAGGGCTTGAAGCCGGTCAACTGGTGTCTGGATTGCGGTTCGGCGCTGGCCGAAGCCGAGGTCGAGTACGAGGACAAGAATTCGCCGGCCATCGATGTGGCGTTTGCCGTGCATGACAACCATGCCGACAAGCTGGCCGCCGCCTTTGGCCTGTCTCATCTGCGCGGCCCGGCTTTTGCGGTGATCTGGACGACAACGCCGTGGACGCTGCCGGCCAACGAAGCGGTCAGCGTCCATCCGGAACTGACCTATGATCTGGTCGAGACGGAGAAGGGCGCGCTGATCCTGGTTCGCGAACTGGCCGAAGCCTGTCTCAAGCGTTATGACCTGAACGGCACGGTCATCGGCTCCTGTAGCGGCGACCAGCTCGATCAGATTCTATTGAAGCACCCGTTCCAGAATCGGGACGTTGCCATCATCTGCGGCACCCACGTCACCACCGAAGCCGGTACCGGCCTGGTGCACACCGCGCCGGCACACGGGGCGGACGACTTCACCATCGGCAAGAAATACGGTTTGCCGGTGAATAATCCGGTCGGCAACGATGGCCGCTTCCTTGGCAATACGCCAGCGCTATCGGTTGGCGAACTGGCCGGCAAGACGGTCTGGGAAGCCAATCCGCTGGTCCTGCAGGAACTCGAATCCGCCGGCCGGCTGCTCAAGAGCGAGCGAATCCAGCACAGCTACCCGCATTGCTGGCGCCACAAGACGCCGATCATCTTCCGGGCGACGACGCAGTGGTTCATCGGCATGGAACACAAGAAGGACGAAAACGCCTCGACGCTGCGCTGGATTGCCGAGCGTGCCGTCGATGAAACCCAGTTCTTCCCGGCCTGGGGCCGCGCCCGCCTCGAGGCGATGATGCGCACCCGGCCGGACTGGTGTGTTTCCCGCCAGCGCAACTGGGGCGTGCCGATTCCCTTCTTCCTGCACAAAGAGACGGCGCAGCCGCATCCGCGCACGGCCGAACTGATCGAACAGGTCGCCCTGCGGGTTGAAAAAGCCGGCATCGAAGCCTGGTTCAGTCTGGATGCCGCCGAACTGCTCGGTGCCGAGGCCGACCAGTACATCAAGATGAAAGACACGCTCGACGTCTGGTTCGATTCCGGTACGACTCACTGGCACGTGCTGCGCGGTTCGCATGCCGCCCAGTTGGCCTATCCGGCCGATCTTTATCTTGAAGGCTCCGACCAGCATCGCGGCTGGTTCCAGTCCTCACTGCTTTCCGGCTGCGCCATCGATGGTCGGGCGCCGTACAAGGCACTGCTCACCCATGGCTTCGTGGTCGATGGCAAGGGCCACAAGATGTCGAAGTCGAAGGGCAACGTCATCGCGCCGCAGCAGGTTTCCGACAAGATGGGCGCCGACATCCTGCGCCTGTGGACCGCGTCGACCGACTACTCCGGTGAACTGACGATTTCCGACGAAATCCTCAAGCGCGTCGTCGAAGGTTATCGGCGTATCCGCAATACGCTGCGTTTCCTGCTCGCCAACGTTTCCGACTTCGACGCCACGGCAGACATGCTGCCGGTCGAGGAATGGCTGGAAATCGACCGCTATACACTGGCTCTGACGCGGCAACTGCAGGACTCTTGCCGAGGCGACTACGATCGCTACGAATTCCACCGCGTGGTCCAGGCGCTGCAGACCTTCTGCTCCGAAGACCTCGGCGGCTTCTACCTCGATATCCTGAAGGACCGCCTGTACACCACGGCACCGAAATCGAAGGCCCGCCGCTCGGCACAGTCGGCGTTGTGGCACATCACGCAGAGCTTCGTCCGCCTGCTGGCGCCGATCACCTCATTTACCGCCGAAGAAGTCTGGCAGGTGCTGGGCAGTCAGGCTGACGATTCCGTGATGTTCCAACTCTGGCACGACCTGCCGAAGCCGGAAGGCGAGGGCGAACTGCTGGCCAAGTGGGCGCTGGTCCGCACGGCCCGGGCTGAAGTCACCAAGGCGCTGGAAGCCCAGCGCGAAGCCGGCAAGATCGGTTCGGCGCTGCAGGCGGCGGTGGAAATCCATTGCGCCGGCGAGAAATACGCTGCCTTGGCGGCGCTTGGCGACGACCTGAAATTCGTCCTTATTTGCTCATCCACCGCGGTCGTCAAGGCCGAGGCCGAGCAAGTTATCGCGACGCCGCTCGAACATGGCAAGTGCGAACGCTGCTGGCATGTCCGCGAGGATGTCGGTGCCAGTACCGAACATCCAACCCTGTGTGGCCGCTGCATCAGCAACCTTTACGGGGCTGGCGAGGTTCGTGACCGTGCCTGATGCGAAGCGCTGGTATGCCCTGGCCGGGCTTGTCGTCATTCTCGACCAGCTCAGCAAGTGGCTGGTTCTGGAAAATATCCATTTCGGCGAAACGATTTACGTCGCACCTTTCTGGAACTGGGTGCTGACCTACAACCCCGGTGCCGCCTTCAGCTTCCTGGCCGACCAGGCGGGGTGGCAGCGCTGGTTTTTTACCGCGCTGGCGCTTGGCATTTCCGGCTGGATCGCCGTCATGTTGCGCCAGCATCCGCAGCAAAAGTTGCTGTCGCTGGCTTTGGCGCTGGTCATGGGCGGGGCGCTCGGCAATGTGATCGACCGTGTGCGCTTCGGGGCGGTCGTCGATTTCATCCAATGGCACGCCGCCGGCTATTACTGGCCAGCCTTCAATATCGCGGATTCGGCGATCACCGTCGGTGCAGTTTTGCTCGTTTTTGAGCAACTGACTGCCGCGGGCAAGAAAACCGAGGAGAAAAACACATGACGACCGTTCGTTCCGACAGCTATCTGACGCTGCACTACCGGATTTCGACGCTGGATGGCGATGAGTTCCTGTCCACTTTCGACATGAGCCCGGCGACGCTGCAGATGGGCAGCGGCCAACTGGCCGAGAATCTCGAATCGGTGCTGATCGGCCTGCCATCGCACGAGCGTTTTATTTTCCAGCTCGAGCCGAACGAGGCCTTCGGTCAGCACAATCCGCGCCTGGTCGAACGCATCGCCCGCAGCGGCCTGCCGGCCGAGATGGAACTCAAAGAGAATTCCGTCGTCGAATTCACCGCCCCTAACGGCGGCACGTTTGCGGGCTTCCTGCGCGAGCTGGATGCGACGCATGCCCTGTTCGACTTCAACCACCCGATGGCCGGAAAAACGATCCGCTTCGAGGTGGAAATCATCGGAATCATGTAAATGCAAGTCATCCTCGCCAACCCCCGCGGCTTCTGTGCCGGCGTCGAACGCGCCATCGCCATCGTCGAGCGCGCCCTGGAGAAATTCGGTGCGCCGATCTATGTTCGTCACGAAGTCGTGCACAACAAGTTCGTCTGCGACGACCTGCGCGCCAAAGGGGCGGTTTTTATCGAGGAGTTGAGCGAGGTACCGCCCGGCAGCACAGTAATATTCAGCGCCCACGGCGTTTCCAGGGCGATCCGTGAAGAAGCCGAAGAGCGCGGTCTGAAGGTCTTTGACGCTACTTGCCCACTGGTCACCAAGGTGCACGTCGAGGTCGGTAAAATGCGCAATCAGACCCTTGAAGTGGTGATGATCGGCCACAAGGGGCATCCGGAAGTTGAAGGAACGATGGGGCAGAGCAGGGATGGGATGTATCTCGTCGAGACTGCTGACGATGTTGAGAAATTGCAAGTGAAGTCGCCGGAGCAGCTTTCCTTTGTAACCCAGACCACGCTGTCGGTTGATGACGCTTCAAAGGTCATTGATGCTCTGAGGCACCGCTTTCCTGAGATTCAGGGGCCGAAAAAAGACGATATTTGCTATGCCACACAGAACCGGCAAGATGCTGTTAAAGCACTAACTGAACAGTGTGATTTGGTGCTGGTTGTTGGTAGCCCGAATAGTTCTAACTCCCGTCGCTTGAAAGAAGTGGCCATTGCGCGGGGGGTTGATGCATATCTAATCGATGGTCCTGACGAAATCGATGTGGCTTGGTTTGATGGAAAGACCCGGGTCGGTGTTACAGCCGGTGCTTCAGCACCTGATGTTCTTGTTTCACGCGTGCTGGAGCGAATCAAGAACCTGGCAGATGCGACGGTCGTGCAGGCGGATGGTGTCGTAGAGGGTGTTTCCTTTCCTTTGCCGCGGGAGTTGCTCAGTTAAGGCTGGTTAAGGAAGTGGTCGGGTTGTATGAGTCTACCGACATACATGATAGAAAAAAGGCCAGCATTTTAAGCTGGCCTTTTTGTTGATTTGCCGTTGAGTAATGCCTCAATCGTTGGTGATCTCCTTCCACGATACCCGGCGAGTGCTACCTCCAGTCAGGCTGACCGGCGGCTTCTTGACCAGTGTACTGCCGCCTTCTCCGCCGCCCGGGAAGTATCCCTCGGTGACGCCGGTGCCGCCCGAACCCGTACCGCCGGAACCGGTGGAGCCACCGCCGGAGGTTCGGATCAGGGCCAATACTGTTCCATCGGGTAGGCGGATCAGGACAGGGCGAGTTGCAATCACGTTACCAAGACTGATCCCGACGACCCCGCCGGAGCCGCTCACGGGGCCACCACTGCGATAGTCCAAGGTGTAAAGCCAGCTTGCCGACTGATCGCTTGATGTTGTCCCGCAGGGCTCGACACTCGCATTGTTCGGTGTATTTGTTGTGAATACGAGGCTGCCCAGAGCGAGAGTCGGGTCGGTGTTCGCCCGTTCGCCCGCTGTCAGGAAGTCCACGTACCAGCCATTTTTCGTTGTCCAATCGACATTTGCAGCGGGGGAGATTTTCCTGACGCTTTCACCTGTCGTGCAGGATGCTTCATTTGCACAGGTACCCGTCACCAATGTCTGGGCTACGAAATTGCTGCCAGTCAATCGCGGGTTACCGTAAGTTGTTGCACCAAGATTGTCTTTGACCGCGTACATGGTTTGCGACTGTGTATTGGTGACATCGCTTACGCCGAGGTAGCTGCCGGTTCCGATGAAAACGACCGGTTTGCCGTTGATCGTACTAACTATCGGCTTGGCGGTAACTGGCTGGCTGACGCCTGATGCATCAAGGAATGTCGTCAGAAGTTGGGCGTCATAACCAACCCCTCCCATATCGTTATTGATATCAAAACGCCAGAGGTTACCCAGCATATCGCCACCATAAACAGCGGAGGTCGTGTTGTTGGTGTCGGCCGTAGTGGAGTGGGCGCTGATCTTGGCCAGACCACTTGGGGTTGCTGCAGAGCCTGTATTTGTACTGATGGTTCTGATCAAGCTTCCGGTGTATGCATCAAGTACGTAGAGGCGGCCAATCCCGTCAGCATTGTTGTATCCGGAGGTCAACAAGACCACCCATTGTCCGGTCCTCAGCTTGGTAATGCGCGGGTTGCCGTAGGAGTAACCCATGCTGGCATCGGCAAACTCCCACAACATGGCAGGATTCGCCGGGTCGGTAATGTCGAGCGCGTAGTAGCCCTTGCCGCCGCGGTTCAAGCCACCGACGATAATGGTTTTCCACTGGTTGCCGGAACACGAAGTCGTTGGGGTGGTCGGGCAAACGTCGCCTGTCTCGGGTGTGCCATCGACAAAATACTTGTGGTTTTGGCTGTAGTTATTATCGGCGAGACGATAGAGCTGAGGAAGGACCATTTCCGGAACATAAGCCCAGAGCTCCTTGCCGGATTCGGCATCGAAGGCGTGCAACATGCCATCGTTACTGGCGGTATAGACTGCGCCGGAGCGTGAAGCCTTGAGAGTCTTGAAATCGCTATAACCGGCATCGGTGTAGTTGAACAGCGGTGCTTTGACATAGCGCGCTTCTGAGGAAACGATGTCGCCGAGAACATGTTTGCGCTCTCTGAAGAAAGTACCTTCGTTGGTACGCTCACCCCGCAGGTAGTTCACCAAGGCTTCACCGGCCGCACCGTTTGTGGCGACCGTTGTATTGTCTTGTGCCGTGCTGCTCAGGCAGCTGCCACCGGCTGGGCTGCAAAACTGTGAAAGACCGGTTGAAGGGGCTGTTGCAACATACGTCAGATGCGGCTTGGTGAAATAAGCTTGCTGCGCCAAGGTCAGATTGTTCCAGGTGAAACTGATCAGGCCGCTACTGCCTTTCGTGTAGATGTTTCGCGAGGTAGGCGCCCCGGCGACATAAGCTGAATTGGTGTTCTGCGTGTCCGTTGTGCTGAAAGTGGTCGTCGAAGTGTAGGCCTTCAGCACGTAGTAGCAAACGCCCGCTCGGGAATAAACGTTGCCAACGGAGTAATCGGTAGTTGCTGCCCAGGCCGTCGCACAGGCGGTTGGCGAGTGGCTCACGATGGCTGTCTTGTCGGTGTCCACCGTGCCGAATGTGCTGCCAGAAATATAGTCGGTATGGACGCGGTAACAGGTATCTCCGTTGCGATAAGCGTTGCCCGCAACATATGACTTGGAGGCAATCCATTGTGTCGTGGCGCAATCCAGCAGAGCCATCGCCGACCAGTCGATCAAGGAGGTCAGGTTCTGGGTCGTAGTGTCGAAGCGCTGGCGATAGAGTTCGCCATACCAGTCAACCGACTTGTAATAGGAACTGAAAACATAATTGTCACCGGCACTGATATTGGGGTTGCTGCTGGCGGCAGCTGCCGAAGTGCCTGGGCGCGGGGTGTCGACGATGGTTGCCAGCGTGCTGGCCAGGCCGCTGGACAGCGAACTGGGGTCGGTCGCGCTGAAGTAGGAACCGCGACCGTTGACCGCAGCGTGCCACAAGTCGTCAATATTGGCGGGATTGTCGTCCGACGGGGTTGGCCAGACACAGCGGTTGCCGGATGTCATCCAGGAACAGATGCCAGTGCTCGGGTCGGCTGTTGTTCCGGTTTTTACCGAGAAGAAATCGCCATAGGTTTCTGTCCAGTAGCTCGGAGAGAAGAGCATCTTGCCCTGCGCGCCGAGACCTAGCGTAAAGGTTGTCATGTGCTGCGTAGCAGCTACATCCCGACCGTTGGACGCTACGTTGTTCGTACAAAGATTGTTGGCAGTGGTGGCAGGCGAAATAATCGGGCCATCGCAGGTTCCGGTGCCATCGCTTGCCGTCGGACTACGCAGATCGGTGTTGTAGTAGTAGGCAGCCACGTCGGCCAAGGTGTTGGAATTCCCTCCACTGGTTGCGATGGTCTGGCATTGTTTTGCAGTTGCGACGGTGTAGTCCGGCCCGGCGGACTGATCCACAGCGGTGCAGTCAGTGACTGTTGTCCAGCCACTCCAACTGCCGTATTGGCAAGCTGTCCGTGTACCACCCGCGGTCCAGGCAGTGGTCGTGCAACTGCTGGCATTGCTCCATGTTGTACCCGTCACCGCGCAGTTTCGATACACCGTGGCATTTGTGTAATTGTTTGCCACATAACTTGGTTCGCAGGTCGATGTGACTGCCGCTGCTGCCCAGTTATACCGGCAGTCGGTGTAGTTGCCGCTCGCGTCCGGGTTGGTAACAGAGCAGGTTGCCGTATCTGTCCATGCAGTTGTCCCAATGGTTTGGCATTGCCTTCTGTTGGAGCCGCTGTTATCTGGCGTACAACTGCTCGTGCCTGCCCACGCTGACCAACTGCCGCCGCTGTTGCTACTCGTTCTGGTTTGCAGTTGGCTGGTTCGCGTCTGCAGTGTGCCCTGTTCGGCTCTCTGCGTTTCCGTTCTGGATTGGAGGGAACTGGTTCTCTGTTGCGTCTCAGCGATGCCGCCGTCGTTATACGGAGCAGCCATTGCGCCGTCCTGGTTGCCTATCGCTGTCGAGCCATCAAGTTTGAAACCGGCCGAGCCATTCCAGAAGCCATCAGTCGACAGGATGGTGAAGTTTTGTTGGCACGAAAACTGAAGTGGGTCGGTTACCGTGACGCCATTCAGTGTTGAGCCGTTATATTGTCCCGCGTAGAGGCGTCCTGCCTTGGCAAGTGCTTGGCGCAACGGTGTTCCGGAGTTCGGATTGGCAGCAAAGAGCTTTGTGTACCAAGTATTTTTATGTGAGGTCTTGAATTCATCGAGGTTCTGGAAATCTGTTCCAGTATTGTTGTTCAGGCTCATGTAACCGACCCGAAAGCGGGAAACATTGTTGGCGACGTCGGTGGCTGTGTCGATGCTGGCAAACGCTCGGCTGGCTGCTGTTTTGATCAATTGCATCCGGGTTCGGTAATAGGCGTACCAGTTGGCGTAGTTGGTCATTTCCTCCGCATAACTACATGTCGTGCCTGAACAGTCCGTCCGGCCGGCAGCCTTGCTGGCAGATCCCGGATAGGGGTAACTGGTGACGTAAGGCGTAATGGTATGGCGCAGATTCTCGCCAGGGATGGTGCTTGAACTTTGATTCGGCGATGCACTGGTATTCCGCCAGTTGGCCAACGGGATGTTGTCTTGCGCAAATGTTGTCGCGGTGAAGGTCATCGCGTTGGTTGGGTTTGGGGTGATGATCGGTGCGACGGATGTGCTTCCTGGTGCATAAATGGTGACAACCGAGCCATTGACCGTTGCGATATAGCCAACGGTAGTGCAGTTGCCGGTCTTTACGTTTGTGCAGTTGTTGATTGCCGTGCTGATGCGCGTGGCAATGTCAGAGCTGGCCGAATAGGCTCCGGTTGCCGCCGACATGATTTGTAAGCCATCGACGGTGATGCCGGTGACGCTGGTTGATGTGTTGCCGGCGACGGTAATTGTCGAAATGCGCGGGGCAGGCATGCGCGGAAACTTATTCGACGAATCCCAGGTTGCGCGACAAGAGGTCAGGTCGGCTGTAGTACACCAGCGCATTGTCGCTGGGTAGGGGTAGCTGGTGCTTGTTGAACTTGCGGTGGTGCAGGTTCGCAAATCAGGCTTGTCGCAGTACTCGCCTGGAATGGTGACGTAGGTATAGGCTGCATTCGACAGATTTGCGGTGCTGGTGCTCTGTACGCCATAGCCATCCACCTTGACGGCTTTCCAGTTTGGGGCGGCACTGGTAGCCGACGTGTCTCCGCCTGTCGCCGTCGAAATGCCGGTCATCGACGGGTAGGAAGTCGTATTCAGCGTTCCATTCGCGTCGTACATGATCGGGGGCTGGTAGCGAACCGCCGGATTGTAGGCAACCCCGTTGAATGCGCTGTTGTATCGCATGTAGGGTGGCATGCCGCTATTGACTGCACTGTTGTAATTGTTCGGCCGGTATTGGGAATTGTACGAATCGTACCAAGTGGCCTGATCCGGCATGCTCTCCCAGTCCATACTGCCCGAGTCGTCGAGCACGAACAGAATGTTTGGTTTGACGTCCACGGACGATGGTGCAAAGTAGGTACTCAACGGGACTGTCGATAGGTCGGTCTGTGCCGCTTGGCCGGTTAGAGTCAGGGCCAGGCATGCGAGCAGGAGACTGCTCTTGCTGAAGGGTAACTTGATGTTCATGACGATCTCCTGATCAATCTACGCATAGCTGAGTTGTCGGTGACGAGAAAACAAACTGGATCACATTGTCACCATTGCCTGGACAAAGCTGACGGTGTTGCGTGGGCCCGTGATACGCGCCGTAATTCGATAATAAATACCCGAGGGAGCGGTAATGGCGACCTCCCCCCCTTCTTCACCGGAGCCACCGGCTACGGCAGCCACGATTGACGATGAGCAGTTTGCCCCAGCCGTCGGGGAACCCGCATTGGCACACATGCGATCGATGATGAATGACACGGTATTTCCGGAAGCATCGGCTGCCAGGGTGCGGATTCTTGCTGCGGGCAAACTGTTCCAGTAGGCATCCCATGTTTGTCCGGCGACCGGGCTACGGTTTGGATTGTTGCCATTGGCAGAATATCCGGCATTGGCTACGTCATTGTTCAACAGGCCTGCATTGTCCTGTAGCCACTGAAATGCGGTTTCGACTCCGGTGTCGCCGGAGTGTGTCGCTGCCTGCCGGAAGGCGAGATTGCCGGCGATGATGTTGGTCAGGTCGGTTGAGCGAATCAGTGCGATTCCGCCCAGGGTCATCACAATCAATACGATCAGGGCAATCAACAGCACCACGCCCTTTTGCTCACGTGGCAGGGTGACCGATTGTTGGGGCATCTTTAGTTGGCTTAGCATCCCGCGATCGCTCCCATCCAGGCGACGTTACGAATCGGCGCAGTCGTTTCAAAGACCCGGTAGCGGTATTGCTGCCATTCGCTCTGAACCGGGAGAGTGTTGACCGAGAGATCGATTGGTGCTCCCCCTGTGCCAGTCCATATTGGTGCTGCTGCTGTTACCGCGGCCTTTTCAAATTGGCCGCTACGCGTGACCAAGGCAAAGCGTATTGCCGAAGCCCTTGCCCAGGCGCATGCCGTTGCTGGTGTGGTCTGGTCGTATGAGTCGACGATTCCATCCATGCTCCCGCTGGTATCGCGCCCGTACTGGGCGCGCAGGCTGACCACATTGCTGGCAATTGGTCGCCAGATCGCCTGGTTGGCAAGCGTGGCTGCAGTTGAATCACCACAATTGTTGATCATGTAATTGCAGACTGTCAGGTTTCCTGAGCGAATGGCATAAGCCAAAAATCGTGGGGTGCCGCCCAGGTTGTAAAGAGCGGTTCCTGCTTCGGAGCTTGAAAGTTGAATAACTGAGTTGGTTACCGATTGCACTGTCCCGAGGACCAGCGTGGTTGCGCCGCAAGCGGCTGGTGCGGCGATGGCCCGGTCATTCTGCTTCATCATTCCCGTTCCGGTAATCGTGTAGGTCGAACCGCTTTGGTTGTTCACGTTGTAGCCGTCCGGCTGGTCGTCAGCGTTCCCGTACGACACCAGGAGGGTGTCGGTGTTGGCGTCACCCACAGGAATTACGGTTGCCGCTGGATTGACGATTACTGGCGCTAAGGGGATCGTGGCGCCACTTGGTAGCTGCAGATTGCAGCCCATCAACCGGGTGTTTGCAAAGCCATGGCCACTGCGCGAAATATCCCGCTGGATTGCATCAAGTGCAATGATTGCGTTATTTTGAGCATCACTCCCCGCGGTTGTCGTTCGTTTGCGCTCTTCGGAGAGGGCATAAACCTGCATCATGACGATAATGCCCAACATCCCGATCGCCAGGCCAACCATGATTTCTATCAGGCTGAAGCCCGAGTGGCGGTGCATATAATTTTGGGTTTTCGTTTTCAATTCCAATTCCTTTACCGGATCTGGGCGATCGCCACAAAGTTATGAGGTGTCGAGCCGACGCGCTCATTGGGGGCGTTCCAGAAGAGCGTTACGGTCGCAATGCCCTGTGCATCAATGCTTATCGTCGGTGCTGTCGCAGTATTGGCCACAACCCCGGGAAGAGTGGTGCTAACTCGGTTGAACCAAGTGTTATAGCTGGCGCCACCGGTGTTGAAATTTGTTTGTAGCGTTGTCGTGGTCCTGTCGCTGACCCACATTTGGCTGATGATGTCATTGGCCAACAGCGAGGCTTCGGAGCGGTATCGGGCATCGGTCGATTGCTTGATCGCTGTTGCTTGAAGACCCACCAGGGCCAGAACACCAAACGAGAAAACCAGAATCGCCAGCAACGCTTCAAGAAGAACTACACCTGATTGTTGAGAGAGTGGCTTGGTTTGATTAATCATTTCAACATCCCTGTGGGTCGCTGGCCGCACGGGCCGGATCGCACATGCGAATCAGCCCGCCGGTTGACACTGTTACTCGCAGGCAACGCATCGCGTTAGCTGAGCAGTTGCCGCCAGTAGGATTGGTAACATCGATGGTAGCGGCGGTATTGGCCTGTCCCATGCTGTTGAAGGTGATCACGGAGGTGCCGTTTGCATTGATTACGGCATTTGGTGAACCCTCGCCGGAAGCCCTTGTTTGTACGATGCGAGGTGCGACATTGTCTGATGGTGCGTTGTCACAGGAACCGGTCGGATCATCCAGACTGATGACCCAGTTTCTTCCGGCATCCGAAAGTGCGCATGAGTCAGTTACGGTGCTGACTAATTGGAAGCGCACGCTGGTGTTGCGTCGAACGGCTTCCGCTCTGGCAAGCGTCAGACCATTTTGAATTGCTTCCGCCGAATTTCGTATCTGGCTGCTCTGAATCCAGCGGGAAAAACTGGGGGTGCCCAGCGCCAGCAGAATCCCCATGACTACCAAACTAATCATTACTTCAATTAGCGTAATT
Organism: Dechloromonas denitrificans; assembly: GCF_020510685.1. Lineage (NCBI taxonomy): Bacteria > Pseudomonadati > Pseudomonadota > Betaproteobacteria > Rhodocyclales > Azonexaceae > Dechloromonas > Dechloromonas denitrificans. The sequence goes on along the minus strand of NZ_CP075185.1, from coordinate 3,244,314 downwards.
CCAGTTTGGAGTCTGGTTTTCATGAGCAGCTACCATCCCGTCTGATTGCCCAGCAGGTGTTTGGGTTGGGATTCGACCAGCCGCTTTGCGTGATGTTTGAAGTTTTTACGTTTGATTGGTCAACTGTAAAAGTGAAGTTAGCCATTGGGCCGCCAGCATTGCCGGCTGCTTGAAGTGTATAGGTCGTGGCGGTTGCGGCGGCTGGGCAGGAGAATGTGAAAAATCTGCTGGTGGCCGCGTCGTTATTGCATGCGTCGCTACCCGCGTAGGTTCGATTATCTTGAAAGTATTGTTCCAGTTGCACCCGTTTTGCCGCTAAGGCGGATGTGGCATCCGGAATGCGTCCGCGGATCATGTAGTCGGTATAGGCCGGATAGGCAACAGCGGACAGGATGCCAATTATTGCTACGACTATCATCAGTTCGACTAGTGTGAAGCCTGATTGTTTTTTCATTATGTTCCTCGTGGGCGCCAGGGATTCGAATGAGAATGGGAACGATATGCTCCGAGTAGATGAATCAATGATAGCTGGCGAATAGAACGCGATTCTCATTTCCGACGACTGGTTGGAGATTGGGTCCGAGTGGTTATCCAGTGAGGGGGGGGTAAGATCAAAATAAGAAACTACGGCTATCTGGAATTTCCCTTGACTGAGTTGCATTTTTCCCGTGGCACTACCATTGATCGAGAGTCTGCGGAGTTCAGGTCTTTGTTATTGGCTTTGGTTTTATCGATCCTTGTGCATGCGCTGGTTGCAATTGTTTCGGTGAAAGAAAGGGAAGGGGGCGATGTCGGCGCGCGAAGTGTTGTTTTTGCCCGGCTTGTCAGCAGAGCGGCGGTTGCTGTCGCTGCTGGTGAGGAGCAGATTGATAATGGGGTTGAGCCGCTTGGCATTGTTTCTGATGATCGTCCAACGAGGATCGAAGAGGGGATTGGGTCGGATGAGCAGTCTTTTCCCAAGCACGATGCCAACCCTTCATCAGGTGTCACGTTTGCTAAGCAGGAGTATTTTTCAAGTGAATCGCTCACGGTGCGCCCGTATCCGATAACCCTTCTGGCGGATGTGGAGGCGACTGAGATTGGTCCTGGCGAAATGTTTGGTAGGACTGTGCTGAAAGTCTGGATTAGTGCAACAGGAGGTGTTGCTGCGATGGAAACTGAGTTTTCCGACATGCCGGAGCCGTTTCGTCGGGCAGCGGTTGCTGCATTTGAGCGCATGCGTTTTATGCCTGGACAGGTTGATGGAAAGCCAGTAGGTAGCATCATAAAAATTGAAATTGGTGCTGAAGATTTTCGTTTACCTTTGCAGTAGTCGTATATGAAAGCCTGGTAAGGCTTAGTCACGGATCTATCTTCCAAGCTTCATTGTTGAAAGCGCCGATACTTGTTATACTTGCAAATTGTTTTAATTTATTTGGAAATTCTAATGGCCAATAGCGCACAAGCCCGCAAGCGCGCCCGTCAAGCTGACGGGCAGCGTTCCCATAACGCCAGCCTGCGTTCGACCCTTCGTACCGCGATCAAGCGCGTTCGCCAAGCGATCGAAGCTGGCGACAAGGTCGCTGCTCAAGGCGTATTTCAGCAGTCTGTTGCGGTTCTCGATCGCATTTCGGACAAGAAGATCATTCACAAGAACAAGGCTTCTCGTACCAAGAGCCGCCTGTCTGCCCAGATCAAGGCGATTGCTGCTGCCTAATCGGATTGATCCAATAAAAATGGCGCCTTCGGGCGCCTTTTTTGTTTCTGGTTTCTGTATTCGCTATGTCTATTTTTTGTCTTCGATGGAGCAGACACCGTCGGTGATTTGCAGGTCGTTGTCTTGGGCGAAGTTGAGCATGAAGCGGTAGGCCATGGGTTCGATTTCGCCGAGGCGACCGTCAACGAAGACTGCCTTTTCGCCGTTGTAGTCGCCTGGGCCAACGTAGGGGGAGTATTTCATCTTGCGTTCGGCACCAAAAGCCGACATCACGCCACAGAGTCGTTCCGCCCAGTCACTGGGGCGAAACTTCTTTCCCTGTTTGGTGAGGCCGACAATGATAAAAGTGGTCGATTCTGGTGTTGTCATTGTTCTACTCTGCGTTTTCGGGCGTTGCGACCATTGTTTTCTGCATTCTAGCAGAAGGCTACTTGCTGTGGCAGCTTTGCCATAATTCTAGAAAATCGTCTTTTGCATTAGGGCGATAGATTGTTTTTGCAGAGTTCACTACATATACTGGAGCTAGCGCATTGATCTGTGGGGGCTTTATGCAGTCGGTCTCGATCAGCAAGTATTTTTTCCGGATCCGCACGCGAAGTGGTGTGGTGGTTGAGAATCTGTCCTTTTTCGGTCGGGATGAAGATGATGCGCGGCGCAAATTGCTGCAAATTTACAACGAGTGCCAAGTCCTTGACTGTGAGCTTCGCCGGGCTGCTTTGGTTGGGCGAAATGCCCATATGAATTACGAGGACGTGGTCGATCTGATCGTCGCATCGTAGGCTACAAGTCGCCGCGACCAATCAGTTCAGCAAGCAGGTTCTTGTAATCGTTGGCGCCTGAGCTGGCGGCGTTGTGGCGGAAAACATCACGATTCAACGAAGGGCTCTCGGCGACCGTGACGTTTTCGGAAATCACCGTCTCTAGGACTTCATTACTGTAACGCTCCCGGAGTTTGTTGCGAACGTCGTCGCTCATGCGCCGCCGGCGGTCAAAGCGGGTTAGCAGGTAGCGGCGCTCGACCCGGCGTTTCAGTACCGGTTCGAGAACCTGCAGGGTGCGGGTGATGTGGTCGGCGGCCTGTAGTGACAGGTAGTCGGTCGAGATCGGAATCAGTAACCGATCGCAGGCGAATATGGCATTGAGTGCGAGAACGCCAATGTATGGACAGCAGTCAATGAGGCAGGGGCGTTCCGGGCGGCTGGTTTCCGCTGTCTCAAGGCCGAGTCGCAACTTGTTGAGAATTGCCGGGCCCTTGCCGAAAATCGAGTCCACCTTGATGAGTTGCTGGTGAGCCGGAATCAGTTGGCCTATGTCTTGCCAGTCAATTTCGAGTTCGTGCAGGCTGTGCAGGTCCTGGTAAAACGCAAAGAGGCTGCGATTGGCTTCCAGAGGAGCCTGGCCGTGGATGCCGGAAAGGTGGCCTTGGGGATCAAGGTCGAGGAGTAGTGGAGGCGTGCCGGCACGGCTCAGGGCGGCGCCAAGATTGAGCGCGGTCGTCGTTTTTCCGACGCCTCCCTTTTGATTGAAAATGGCTAAGCGCATGGTTTTGTCGTTCTATACAAGGCTCTATTTTTCACTTAACATTCAGCTTTCTGCAACTCTTTTGGGCTTTTGCGGCCTGTTTGAGTAGCGGTCGTTCCGGCGGCATTGGCCGCCGTTTTCGTTTTTTGGGGTTGCATCATGTCGCATGTCATGAATACCTATGCCCGGTTGCCGGTGGCCTTCAGCCATGGCAAGGGTAGCCGGATTATCGATGTCGAGGGTAAGGAATACCTCGATGCGTTGTCCGGGATCGCCGTTTCCACACTCGGCCATGCCCATCCCAGATTGGTCTCGGCGATTGCTGCCCAAGCTGGCCGCATGTTGCATACCTCCAACCTGTATCGTATCCGCGAACAGGAGCAGCTTTCCGACAAACTTGCCGCGCTCTCCGGAATGCAGGAGATATTTTTCTGCAATTCAGGCTGCGAAGCCAACGAGGCGGCTATCAAGCTGGCGCGTTTCTATGGTCACAAGAAGGGGGTCGAGTCACCGACCGTCATCGTCATGGAAAAGGCTTTTCATGGCCGGACGATGGCGACGCTGTCGGCGACCGGTAACCGCAAGGCACAGGCCGGATTCGAACCGCTGGTCTCAGGTTTTGTCCGGGTGCCCTACGATGACCTCGAGGCCATCAAGGCGGTCGCCGAACACAACAAGAATGTGGTTGCCGTGATGCTGGAGATCGTTCAGGGAGAAGGGGGTATTCACCTTGCTTCCATCGAATTCCAGAAAGGTTTGCGTCAGTTATGCGATGAGCAAGGCTGGCTGTTGATCTGTGACGAAGTGCAGTGCGGCATGGCGCGGACCGGCAAGTGGTTCGGCTACCAGCATGCCGGCATCTTGCCGGACGTTGCGACACTGGCCAAAGGCCTGGGGTCCGGCGTTCCTATCGGCGCCTGCATGGCAAGTGGCAAGGCTGCCGGATTGTTCGGGCCGGGTAATCACGGATCGACGTTTGGCGGCAACCCGCTGGCGTGTACCGCGGCCCTGACGACCATCGATACCATCGAACAGGATGGCTTGATGGCCAATGCCGAACGTGTCGGAGCCCTGATTCGTTCGTTGATGGCAGAGGCGCTGGCTGGCCTCAAGGGAGTGGTCGAGATTCGTGGTCACGGCCTGATGATCGGCGTCGAGCTGGATCGTCCCTGTGGCGAACTGGTCGGCAAGGCTCTGGCGGCGGGGCTGCTGATCAATGTGACGGCGGACAAGGTCATCCGCTTGTTGCCACCGTTGATCTTCAGCGAAAATGAGGCCAGAGAGTTGGTCGAGCGTAGTGCACCTCTCATCAAGGAATTTTTGGCGGCCTAATCATGGCGATCAAACACTTTCTCCAATTCAAGGATTTCACGCGCGAAGAGCTCGAGTATGTGTTCGAGCGAACGCGCTGGATCAAGAACCAGTTCAAGTCCTATCAGAAGTACTGGCCGCTCAGCGACCGGACGCTGGTGATGATTTTCGAAAAGGCCAGCACGCGGACCCGTCTCTCTTTCGAAGCCGGCGTGCAGCAGCTGGGAGGTTCGGCGATCTACCTGAATACAAGGGACTCACAACTGGGGCGGGGCGAACCGGTCGAGGATGCGGCGCAGGTGATTTCGCGGATGAGCGATATCGTGATGATCCGCACTTTCGAGCAGGACATCATCGAGCGCTTTGCGGCCAATTCGCGCGTGCCGGTGATCAATGGACTGACCAACGAATATCACCCGTGCCAGATCCTGGCCGATATCTATACCTACATCGAGCATCGCGGTTCGATTCAGGGTAAGACGGTCGCCTGGGTGGGCGATGCCAACAATATGTGCAATACCTGGCTGCAAGCTGCCGAGGTGCTGGATTTCAAGGTGCATGTTTCGACGCCGCCTGGTTACGAGATCAAGCCTGAGCAGATCGGCGTATTCGACCACTCGCATTTCCAGGTTTTTGCCGATCCGATGGATGCCTGCCGTGGCGCCGATCTGGTGACGACTGACGTGTGGACCTCGATGGGTTTCGAGGCGGAAAACGAGGCACGGATCAAGGCTTTTGCCGATTGGTGCGTTGATGCCGAGATGATGCGCGTCGCCAATCCGGGGGCGCTGTTTATGCATTGCTTGCCGGCTCACCGGGGCGAGGAAGTAACTGCCGAGGTGATCGATGGTGCGCAATCCGTCGTCTGGGATGAGGCCGAGAACCGGCTGCACGTCCAGAAAGCGTTGATGGAATATTTGATGTTAGGCCGGATCAGCGGCTAAGTGGTCGAGTTGAAACGAAACAAGGAAACGGAAATGAGCGACGTCAAGAAAGCAGTGCTGGCCTACTCCGGCGGTCTCGATACCTCGGTGATCCTGAAGTGGTTGCAGGACACCTATCAGTGCGAAGTGGTCACCTTTACCGCCGACCTCGGCCAGGGCGAAGAGCTTGAGCCGGCGCGTGCCAAAGCGCTGCAGTTCGGTATCAAGCCGGAAAATATCTTCATCGACGATCTGCGCGAAGAGTTCGTCCGCGATTTCGTTTTTCCGATGTTCCGCTGCAATACCGTCTATGAAGGCGAATACCTGCTCGGCACGTCGATTGCCCGTCCGCTGATCGCCAAGCGCCTGATCGAAATCGTCAATGCCACCGGGGCCGATGCCATTTCCCATGGCGCCACCGGCAAGGGTAACGACCAGGTCCGTTTTGAACTGGGCGCCTATGCGCTGAAGCCGGGGATCAAGGTTATCGCCCCGTGGCGTGAATGGGATCTGCTGTCCCGCGAGAAGCTGATGGCCTATGCCGAAAAGCATGGTATTCCGGTGGATATGAAGCACAAGCTGGGTGGTTCGCCGTACTCGATGGACGCCAATCTGCTGCACATTTCCTACGAAGGCCGTCACCTGGAAAATCCGGCGGCGGAAGCCGAGGAGTCGATGTGGCGCTGGACGGTTTCGCCGGAAGCGGCACCGGACAAGGCCGAATATCTCGACATCGAATATGAGAAAGGCGACATCGTTGCATTGAACGGCACGCGCATGAGTCCGGCCAAGGTTCTGGCCAAGCTCAACGAACTGGGTGGCAAGCACGGCATCGGCCGTCTGGATCTGGTCGAAAATCGTTATGTCGGCATGAAGTCGCGTGGCTGCTACGAAACCCCGGGCGGCACGATCATGCTGCGCGCTCACCGCGCCATCGAGTCCGTCTGCCTTGATCGCGAAGTCGCTCACCTCAAGGATGATCTGATGCCGCGTTACGCCAGCCTAGTGTACAACGGCTACTGGTGGAGTCCGGAACGTCAGGCCTTGCAGGTGCTGATCGATCACACCCAGCATTGCGTCAACGGTTTCGTCCGCGTCAAGCTGTACAAGGGCAACGTCATTGTGGTCGGCCGTGATTCGAAGACCGACTCGCTGTTCGATCCGACCATCGCCACTTTCGAGGACGATGCCGGTGCCTACGATCAGAAGGATGCGGCCGGCTTCATCAAGCTGAATGCGCTGCGTCTGCGCATCGCTGCCAATCTGCGCGCCAAGAACGGTAAGGCTTAAGCAATGGAAGGCAACACCCTGTTTGGTTTAACCGAAGAACAGATTGCGGATTTCGGCTCAACCTGGGGGGTCGCAGCCTTTATCATTTTCATGCTGTTCATCATCGGCGAGATCGCCTGGAAGTCGAAAGCCGGCAAGACGGGCACCTTCGTGCTGTTCTTCGTGTTGGCTTTCGGCATGGTCGGCTTTGTCGCCAAAGCAGTCATTCAGAAACTCTGGGGTATTTAAATGTCGCAATACGACAACGTTTCCGTGGTCAAAAAATCCAACGTTTATTTCGACGGCAAGTGCGTCAGCCACACGGTAGTGCTGGCCGATGGGACGAAGAAGACGGTTGGAGTGATCCTGCCGTCCAGCCTGACCTTCAATACTGGGGCGCCGGAAATCATGGAAGGCGTTGGTGGTTCCTGCCGGGTCAAGCTGAAGGGCGAGAGCGAATGGAAAACCTATGGCGATGGTCAGTCTTTCAACGTGCCGGGCAATTCCAGCTTTGAGATTGCCTGTGACGAGCCGTATCACTATGTTTGCCATTTTGGATAAGCGACATGCCCAGTTTTGACTTCACCTCCGAAACCGACATGGTGGCTTTGAAGAATGCCGTCGATGTCGTCTCACGCCAGATCGACAATCGTTACGACTTCAAAGGCACCACTGCCAAGGTCGAGCTGAACGATAAGGACAAGGTCATCACCCTGTGGGGCGATTCGGACTTCCAGCTCGACCAGATCAAGGACCTCCTCTTTCCAGCCATGGAAAAGAAGGAAAAGGAGAGCGTCAAGCGTCTCGATCACCAGAAGGTGATCAGCGTTTCCGGCAACAAGGTCAAGCAGGAAATGAAGATCAAGGACGGTATCGACAGCGAGCTGGCCAAGAAGATCGTCAAGCTGGTCAAGGATGGCAAGCTGAAGGTCCAGGCTTCGATCCAGGGCGATACGGTGCGGATACAGGGTGCCAAACGCGACGATCTGCAGGGTTGCATCGCGTTGATCACCAAATCGATTACCGATTTTCCGATCAAGTACGGCAATTTCCGCGATTAAACGATCCGGGCGCCATCAACGGAACCCGTCGATAGTCGAAAGCAGCAACAGCCGGGCGGTCTCACCGCCCGGCTTGTTTTTGGGGCTCGCTCAGCGGGTGAGTCCCTTGATCCATACCGAGTAAAGCTGGTCCGACAACTGACGCATAACCGGCAGGCGCTCCGTGATTTCCTGCCGCATTGCGTCCGGGGTTTGCACGCTGGGCTGGTCGGCGACAGCGATTGCCTCGTCGGCCCATTGGCCGCACCAGGCGGCGATCATTTCGGGTGTCATCTCGACATGACATTGCATGCCGAGGTGCGGGCCGAGGACGAACATCTGGTTGGCACAGTGCTGATTGGCGAACAAGCGGGTGGCGCCGGCCGGAATGCTGAAGGTTTCGCCATGCCATTGGAAGATGGTGCCGGTTTTTCCGGCGCTGGCGCCAAGCCAGTGCTTTGCGATGGCGCTGTCTTCACCGCCGGCTTCGCTCCAGCCGATTTCCTTGACTGGGTTTTTTGTGATCCGGCCGCCCAGCGCCTTGCTGATCAATTGCCCACCCAGGCAATGGCCGATAACCGGCACATCCTTGGCCACGGCATCGCGAATCAGCGCGCAAACCGGCTCGATCCATGGCAGCGGATCATTGACGCTCATCGGGCCGCCCATGAAGCAGAGGCCGGCGTAGCCGTCGGCCGTGGTCGGCACCGCTTCGCCTTCGTCGATGGCGATCAGGCGCCATGGAATCCCGTGCTGTTCAAGGAATATGGCAAAATAGCCTGGACCTTCAGTGGGGGAGTGGCGAAAGATGGCGACAGGTAGCATGGTGACGATAACGGCCAGAAAAATGACGGGTTATTTTACGCCCCTCACCTTGGCGCTATATCTGTTTTCTCCACTGGTCGCCGCGCAGGATGTCGGGCTGGCCGGAGTGATGGGCAGTAAGGCGATGCTGATGGTCAATGGCGGCGATCCGCAGTCGGTGATGGTTGGCCAGTCGCTCGACGGGGTGAAGGTCGTTTCAATTCAGGGCGATCAGGTCATCGTCGAAGTCGGCGGCAAGAAGCGCCCGCTGCGCGTTGGCCAGCATGCCATCGGCGCCAGTGTTGGTGATGGCTCCGGCACCATCGTGATGACCGCCGACGCCCGTGGACACTTTGTTACCACTGGCAATATCAATGGCGCTTCGGTGCGCTTTCTGGTCGATACCGGGGCGTCGATGATTTCCTTGGGGGCAAGCGATGCCCGCCGGATCGGCCTTGATTTCAACCGCGGCCTGAAGGGCATGAGCCAGACCGCCAACGGCCAGGCCGAAGTTAGCAAGGTCAAGCTCGATACCGTGCGGGTTGGCGATGTTACGTTACACAACGTCGATGCCCTGATTCACCAGACCGACATGCCCGTTGCGTTGCTCGGCATGAGCTTTCTAAACCGTATGGAAATGCAGCGCGACGGCAGTACCATGACACTTAAAAAACGATTCTAGGAGAGAGAAGATGCCCCAACGCGACGAGGAAATTGCACTATTGCGAGACGAGCTTGAAATGTTGATGACTGAGCGGCAAGCCATTTTGCGTGTGGTTGGCGCAGCGACGGCGTTGATTGCCAGTCTGGACAGCAAGCGTTTGCCGGTGGGGGCGGTCGAGGCTGCCGATATGGTGGCGACCTCGATCAATCACCTGTCGGAAGAAACCTTGCAGGATGCCCTGACGGCGGTCAATGCAGAAATCGAGGAAGACTCCACTGCGGCATGAATGTTGATCTTGAGCGCCTGAAGGCCAGTCTGCTGCCGCAGCCTCTGGCGACTCATTTCATTGAAGAGGATGGCGCCGAGCAGTTGGCGCTGACTCCGGCAGCGGTGTTGTTTCCGATTGTTCTCCGTGATGGCGTGCACACCGTGTTGCTTACGCAGCGCACCGCACATCTCAGGGATCATGCCGGCCAGATCAGTTTTCCCGGCGGGCGGGTCGAGCCCGAGGATCTGTCGCCGATGGATACGGCGCTGCGCGAGACCGAGGAGGAAATCGGCTTGACCCGCGACCGGATCGAGATCCTCGGCTTTCTACCTGAATATCGTACCGGCACGGGGTTCCGGGTGACGCCGGTGGTCGCCCTTGTGTCGCCACCTTTTGACATTCACCCCGATCCGTTCGAAGTGGCTGAAGTGTTCGAGGTGCCGCTCGCTTTTCTGCTCGATCCGGCCAATCACAAGCAGCATTCGATTCATCATCAAGGTGCCATGCGGCATTTTTTTGCCATGCCCTACGGCGATTATTTTATCTGGGGCGCCACCGCCGGAATGATCCGCTCGCTGACCGAACGGCTTGGCCTCCATCCGGCTTGAGCTTGTGGTATTGTGGCGTTTTAGTACAAGAATATAAGCCGAATACGGCAATTATTGGCCCCACATGAGCCTTCTCTCGCTGATCGCAGTTTTTCTCATCGAGCAGCTGCAACCCCTGAACTATCGTCGCGCCGTAGCGGAACCGCTTGGCGCATGGGCGGATTTCATCGAATCCCGCTTCAACGCCGGTGGTTATCGACATGGCATCGCTGCCTGGTGTCTCGCGGTGCTGCTACCGGTTTTGCTTGTTGGTGCGCTGTACAGCCTGCTCTATTACGTCAGCCCGATCCTGGCCTGGGCGCTGAATGTTTGCGCGCTCTACCTGACCATGGGTTTCCGGCAGTTCAGTCACCACTACACCGAAATCCAGCTGGCTCTCCGGCTGGGTGATCTTGAGCGAGCCCGCCAGTTGCTCGCTGAATGGCAGGGGCGGTCCACCGTCGATCTGGGCTCTGAGGATATTGCCAGGCTTTCGATCGAGGGGGCGCTGGCGGCTTCGCATCGGCATGTCTTCGCCGTGCTGCTCTGGTTTGTCATTCTGCCTGGCCCGTGTGGCGCCGTGCTGTACCGGATGGCGGCAGTTGTCCGCGAGCGCTGGCACGAAATCATCGGGGCGGAGTCAAATGATTTTTCGCTGTTCGCCAGGCAGGTTTTCGGTATCATCGATTGGCTGCCCCTGCGGGCAACCGCTTCGGCATTTGCCATCGTTGGCGATTTCGAGGATGCCGTGTATTGCTGGCGTACCCAACCGGCCCAGTGGCCGGATCGCGATATGGGCATTGTCCTCGCCAGTGGTGCGGGGGCGCTAGGTGTTCAGCTCGGGCGACCGGTCGTCGATGGCGCGGAAGTCTCGGATCGCGGAGAGCTCGGTCTGGGCGACCTGGCCGATGTGGATTTCATGCAGAGCGCTGTGGGCCTGGTCTGGCGCGCAACGATACTGTGGATCTTGTTGCTGTTTTTGTTGGGGCTCGCCAGTCTGGCGGGTTGAATGATACTTATCAGGAGGTTTTCATGAGCAGAGACGTCGTCGTTCTAAGCGCAGTTCGTTCCGCTATCGGTTCTTTTGGTGGTGCCCTGGCCGATTTTGAAAGCACCGAACTCGCCGGTGTGGTGATGAAGGAAGCGATTGCTCGCTCCGGTGTCGATCCCCTGGCCATCAACTACGTTACCGTCGGCACCACGATGCCGACCGATTCGCGTTATGCCTACGTTTCCCGCGTGGCATCGATCCAGGCCGGTCTGTCGATGGACTCCGTCGCCATGCAGGTCAGCCGCCTGTGTGCTTCCGGCCTGCAAGGCATCGTGACTACCGCTCAGAACCTGATGCTGGGTGATGCCGATTACGGTATCGGCGGTGGTGTCGAAGTCATGTCCAAGGCAGCCTACCTGTTGCCGGCACTTCGTTCCGGTGCCCGTATGGGTGACACCAAGGCGATCGACTCGATGGTTGCCGTGCTGACCGATCCGTTTGGCGTTGGCCACATGGGTATCACCGCGGAAAACCTGGCGACCAAGCACGGCATCACCCGTGAAGCTCAGGATGCCTTCGCGGTCGAATCCCAGCGTCGTGCTGCCGCCGCTATTGCTGCCGGTCACTTCAAGTCGCAGATTTTCCCGATCGTCAAACAGACCCGCAAGGGCGAAGTGGTGTTTGACACCGATGAATACGTCAAGGCCGGTACCACGCTGGAAAGTCTGGCCAAGATGAAGCCGGCCTTCAAGAAGGATGGTACCGTCACCGCCGGTAACGCTTCCGGTATCAATGATGGTGCCGCCTTCATGGTGCTGGCTGCCGCTGACGTCGCTGCCAAGGCCGGTTACAAGGCCATGGCCCGCATCGCTTCCTACGCTGTTGCCGGCGTGCCGAACGACGTGATGGGCGAAGGTCCGATCCCGGCGACCAAGCTGGCTCTGAAGAAGGCTGGCCTGACGCTGGACCAGATGGACGTCATCGAATCCAATGAAGCTTTCGCTGCCCAGGCATTGTCGGTTTCCAAGGTGCTCGGTCTCGACCCGGCCAAGACCAACCCGAACGGTGGCGCCATCGCCCTCGGTCACCCGGTTGGCTGTTCCGGTGCCTTCATCGCCACCAAGGCGCTGTACGAACTGGAACGCATTGGTGGCAAGTACGCCCTGGTCACGATGTGTATCGGTGGTGGTCAAGGTATCGCTGTCATCTTCGAACGCGCCTGATCACTCCGCGTCAGTCGTTATAGAGAAACCCACCGGAGCGATCCGGTGGGTTTTTTATTTGCACCAGTTTGAAATAAGCCGCACCGTATTGGGGCGTGGCCTTGCTTCATGAAAATGTAATTCACTGATTTGAAGCATTTTTAATCCGTGGCACGGAACCTGCTGAAATTGTACCGAGAGCATCCTCAGCGACGAGTCCAAAATGAACTTCTATAACGAAATGAATGACGCCAGCGGCGGCGTCCGCGCTCATTATCAGGGTTACGATGAATGGCTCAAGGCGACGCCGCCGGAACGTATCGCCCGCAAACGGGCCGAGGCCGATCTGGCTTTTCATCGGGTGGGCATCACGTTTGCGGTTTATGGCGAGGAGGCGGGCAAGGAGCGCTTGATTCCGTTCGACATCATTCCGCGCATCATCCCGTCGGCTGAATGGAAGTCGATGCAGGGCGGCCTGCGCCAGCGCGTCAAGGCGTTGAACATGTTCCTGCACGACGTGTACCACGACCAGGAAATCCTCAAGGCCGGCAAGATTCCGGCCGAACAGGTGCTCAACAATACCCAGTATCGCGCAGTGATGCAGGGCGTCGATCTGCCGGGCCAGATTTACGCGCACATTGCCGGCGTCGATATCGTGCGCGCCGGTGCCGGCGAATGCTATGTGCTGGAAGACAATTTGCGGGTGCCCTCCGGCGTGTCGTACATGCTGGAAGACCGCAAGATGATGATGCGCCTGTTCCCGGAGTTGTTTGCCAAGCACAAGGTGGCGCCGGTCCAGCATTATCCGGACATGCTGCTGGAAAAGCTGCGCGCCGTCGCGCCGAAGGGAGTCAGCGATCCGACGGTTGTCGTGCTGACGCCGGGCGCCTACAACAGCGCCTATTTCGAACATACCTTCCTGGCCCAGCAGATGGGGGTCGAACTGGTCGAGGGCCGCGATCTTTTCGTCAAGGACGAAGTGGTTTACATGCGGACGACGCAGGGTCCGCAACGCGTCGATGTGATCTATCGCCGCATCGACGACGATTTCATGGACCCGCTGGCCTTCCGCCCGGATTCGGCGCTTGGCGTGCCCGGCATCCTGAAAGCCTACCAGGCCGGCAACGTGACGCTATCCAACGCGATCGGTACCGGTGTTGCCGACGACAAGTCGATCTACCCCTACGTGCCGGAGATGATCCGCTTCTATCTCGGCGAAGAGCCGATCCTTAACAATGTGCCGACCTACATGTGCCGCAAGCCCGACGATCTGGCCTATGTGCTGGCGCATCTGCCGGAGCTGGTCGTCAAGGAGGTGCACGGGGCGGGCGGCTACGGCATGCTGGTCGGTCCGGCGTCGACCCGGGAACAGATCGAGCATTTCCGTCAGTTGTTGCTCGCCAAGCCGGATGGCTACATTGCCCAGCCGACGCTGGCGCTCTCCAACTGTCCGACTTTTGTCGAGGAAGGCATCGCGCCGCGTCACCTCGATTTGCGCCCCTTCGTGCTGTCCTCGGGCAAGTGCGTGAACATGGTGCCGGGCGGCCTGACCCGCGTCGCACTGACCAAGGGTTCGCTGGTGGTCAACTCGTCGCAGGGCGGCGGCACCAAGGACACCTGGGTCCTCGAAGACTGATAAGGGAGAGAAAAAATGCTATCGCGTACCGCCGACCACCTTTTCTGGATGTCCCGCTATGTCGAGCGGGCCGAAAACATCGCCCGTCTGCTCGATGTGACCTGGCAAATGTCCCTCGTGCCGCAATCGCTGGAAGCCGCCAACCAGAACTGGAATGCGATCATTGCGCTGAACAGTCTGGAAGAGGCCTATGCCAAGAAATATTCCGAGGTCAATGCTGAAAATGTGCTGCGCTTCATGGTCAGCGACCATGACAATTACGCGTCCATTCACAGCTGTCTGCGCCTGGCGCGGGAGAATGGCCATGCCGTGCGCGGGACGATCACCTCGGAAATGTGGGAAACACTGAATTCGACCTGGCTGGAAGCGCGCGAAAAGAGCTTCGAGCAAATTTCCAATGCCGGTGTCGGCGAGTTCTTCGAATGGGTCAAGATGCGTTCTTCGCTGACGCGCGGGGTGACGATCGGCACGCTGCTCCAGGACAAGGCCTACCATTTCATTCGTCTCGGCACGCTGCTCGAACGGGCCGACAACACGGCGCGCATTCTCGATGTCAAATACCATGTGCTGCGCCCGCAAGGGGACGAAGGGGCGACCGACTTCTACCAGTGGGGGGCCTTGCTGCGTTCGGTTTCGGCCTTCGAGGTCTATCGCAAGGTGTATCGCGATGTGATCACGCCGGAACGGGTGGCCGAGCTGTTGATCCTGCGCAACGACATGCCGCGCTCGCTGCATTTCTGCATGAACGGTGTCATCAAGAACCTCGAACTGATCGCCAACAGCCAGTCCGGCGAAACCCAGCGGCAGGCCGGCCTGCTGCACGCCCAACTGCATTACGGGCGGATCGAGGATATTCTGGCGCACGGCCTGCACCAATGGCTGACCGACTTCATGGACCGCATCTACCTGCTGGGCGATGGCATCAGCAAGGATTTCCTGGTGCCGATGGCCGAAGCCGCTTAAGGGATACCGGATGACTTATTGCGTTGCCATGCGTCTCGACGCCGGGCTGGTTTTTCTCTCCGATTCGCGGACCAATGCCGGGGTCGATCACATCAACACCTTCCGCAAGATGCACGTCTTCGAGAAAGTCGGCGAGCGGGTGCTGGTCCTGATGACCTCCGGCAACCTGTCGATCAGCCAGTCGGTGGTCAACACCCTGCGCGAGAAGATGGCCTCGTCACGCGGCGCCAATCTCAACAAGGTCAAGAACATGTTCGAGGCCGCCAAGCACATCGGCGATTGTCTGCGCGAGGTGCATGGCCGCGACGCGGAAGCGCTGGAGAAATTCGGTGTCGACTTCACTTCGTCGCTGATTCTCGGCGGGCAGATCAAGGGTGAGGAACAGCGGGTCTTCCAGATCTACGCAGCGGGCAATTTCATCGAGGCGACGCGCGAGACGCCGTATTTCCAGATCGGCGAATCGAAATACGGCAAGCCGATCATCGACCGGGTGATCAGCCCCAAAACCTCGCTCGACGAGGCGGCCAAATGCGCCCTGATTTCGATGGACTCGACCATCCGTTCGAACCTTTCGGTCGATCTTCCGCTCGATCTGGTGATCTATGAGCGGGATGGGCTGAAGATCAAGCGCCACGTCAATATCACCCGGGACAGCGCCTACTACGGGCAAATCAGCAAGCAGTGGGGCGAGCATCTGCGCCAGGGGTTTGCCGAGTTGCCGGATCCGGCCTGGGCGTCGCTCTAGCCTTTTCGCCGGCCGGGCGCGCAGCCCCGAACTCCTCTGCGCAAAAGACGAAGCTTGCCGGGCGGGGCTGGTTCTTGTAAAAGTTGAACCTATGCCCGACTCATCTCCTGCCATCAATAGCCATGCCGCAACGCCCGAGGCGGTGGCCGATCATCTTGGCGTCGACCCGGCCTGCGGCTTGAGTGGCGATGCGGCGCTGGCCCGTCGTGCCGAGCATGGTCCGAACCAGCTCGCCGAGAAGCCGCCGCGCCCGGCCTGGCTGAAATTTCTCGATCAGTTCCGCAGCTTTCTCATTCTGGTCCTGCTCGCGGCTGCGGTTCTCGCCGGGGTGGTCGGTGAGATCGAGGATGCGGTGGTGATCGGCATCGTGGTGCTGATCAATGCGCTGATGGGATTTCTTCAGGAACATCGGGCCGAGGCTGCGCTGTCGGCCTTGAAGGGCATGCTGGCGCCGATTGCCCGGGTGCGTCGCGACGGCCTGGCAAACGAGGTCCCGGCGGTCGATCTGGTGCCGGGCGATGTGCTGTTGCTGGAAGCGGGCGACCGCGTTCCGGCCGATGCCCGCATTTTCGTCGCCCATGCGGCCGAAGTCGCCGAAGCGGCGCTCACCGGCGAATCGCACCCGGTGGCCAAAATGCCCGCAGCGGTGGCCGAAAGCGCCATTCTGGCCGAGCGCAGCAACATGGTTTACATGAATACCGTGGTGACGCATGGCCGCCTGGAGGCGCTGGTCGTCGCCACCGGCATGTACACCGAAATGGGCCACCTGGCCGGTCTGCTGGCCGAAACGGCTGAATCGGCGACGCCGCTGCAAATCCAGCTCGACCAACTAGGCAAGCGGCTAGCCGCCATTGCCGGCCTCGTCGTCGGGCTGATTTTCGCGCTCGGCCTGTGGCGCGGCGACGATCTATTGCAGACCGCGATGACCGCCATTGCCCTTGCCGTGGCGGCGATTCCCGAAGGCTTGCCGGCAGTCGTCACGGTTACGCTGGCTCTCGGCATGAACCGGATGGCCGGGCGGCACGCCATCGTCAAGAAGCTGGCCGCCGTCGAAACGCTGGGTTGCACGACGGTGATCTGTTCGGACAAGACCGGGACGCTGACCCTCAACCAGATGACGGCGCGCCAGCTGTTTTTCGCCGGGCGGCGTTTTACGGTGAGCGGCGAGGGCTACGCCGGCGAAGGCGAGATCATTGAGGAAGACGGTGTTCCGCTACCAGATTTGATGCCGCTGTTGGTGCCGGCCGTCCTGTGCGCCGATGCGCGGGTCGATGCGGGCGCCCTGATCGGCGATCCTACCGAGGGGGCGTTGCTGGCCCTGGCGCTCAAGGGCGGCGTCGATCCGCAAGCGCTGAGCGGCGAGCATCCGCGCATTGCCGAGATTCCCTTCGATTCGGCGCACAAGTTCATGGCGACTTTCCATCGCGAAGGCAACGTCGTGCGGATGTGGCTCAAGGGCGCGCCGGATGTCCTGCTCGGGCGGGCCAGCCGGCAGTTTGGACCGGCTGGCGAGACGCCTCTTGATGCCGCTGGGCGGGCCGTTTTCACGGCCGAAAACACCCGCTTTGCCGAGGCGGCGATGCGGGTGCTGGCGGTCGCCGGGCGTAGCATTCCCGCCGCTCAATTCGATCCGGCCGGCGACCTGATGGCCTGGGCCGACGACCTGACGCTGATCGGCCTGGTTGGCATCATCGACCCGGCGCGGCCCGAGGTGAAGCAGGCGATCGAGCTCTGCCAGACGGCCGGCATCGCAGTCAAGATGATCACCGGCGACCACCTGGTCACGGCGGCCAGCATTGCCCGCGAACTCGGCCTGGACGGCGAGGTGCACGCCGGCAGCGATCTGGAAGGTCTGTCTGCCGGGCAGTTGCGCGACATGGTCGAAAGAACCGCGGTCTTCGCCCGCGTCGCACCGGAACACAAGATGCGCATCGTCGATGCCCTGCAGGCCGGCGGCCATGTCGTGGCGATGACCGGCGACGGGGTCAATGATGCGCCGGCCTTGAAGACCGCCGATATCGGCATTGCCATGGGGATCACCGGCACCGAGGTGACCAAGGAGGCGGCGACCATGGTGCTGACCGACGACAACTTCGCCAGCATCGTCGGCGCGGTGAAGGAGGGGCGGACGATCTACGACAACATCGTCAAGTTTGTTCGCTTCCAGTTGTCCACCAATATCGGCGCCATCCTCACCGTGCTCGGCGCGCCGCTGTTCGGTTTTCCGACGCCGTTCACCGCCATCCAGATCCTCTGGGTCAATATCATCATGGATGGGCCGCCGGCCATGAGCCTCGGTCTCGAACCGCCGCGCGACGGGATCATGGAGAGCAAGCCGCGGGCTGCCGATGCGGTCATTCTGCCCGGCGGGCGGCTGCTCAAGATCGCCCTGAGCGGCCTGACCATGGCCGCCGGCACCCTTGGCGCCTACGCCTGGGGGCAGCAGGTCGGGGGCGCGCCCTATGCCATGACGCTGGCTTTCACGACCTTCGTGCTGTTCCAGTTCTTCAATATTTTCAATGCCCGCGCCGAGCGGCGCAGCGCCTTCAACAGCCAGTTCTTTACCAACGGCAAGCTGTGGCTGGCGCTGGCCACGATGCTGCTGCTGCAGGTTCTGGTCGTGCACTGGGCGGCGGCCCAGGCAGTTTTCGATACTGTGCCGCTTGCCCCGAACGACTGGGCCTTGGCGCTGGCCATCGCCTCCAGCGTGCTGGTGCTGGAAGAGTGCCGCAAGCTCGGCCTTCGATTGTTCCGGCCTTAACGGCCGAGCATGCCGCGTTCGCGGATGAAGGCGATCACCGTATCCAGCCCGTCGCCGGTTTTCAGGTTGGTAAAGACAAAGGGCCGCGTGCCGCGCTGGGCCTTGGCGTCGTGCGCCATCACCTCGAGCGAGGCGCCGACCATCGGCGCGAGGTCGATCTTGTTGATGATCAGCAGGTCGGATTTGGTAATGCCGGGGCCGCCCTTGCGCGGGATTTTCTCGCCGGCCGCAACATCGATCACGTAGAGCGTCAGGTCGGATAGCTCCGGCGAGAAGGTGGCGGCCAGATTGTCGCCGCCGGATTCGACGAGGATCAGTTCGACGTCGGGAAAGGCGCGTTGCAGCCGGTCGATCGCTTCGAGATTGATCGATGCATCCTCGCGGATCGCCGTGTGCGGGCAACCGCCGGTCTCGACGCCGATGATCCGCTCCGGTGCGAGGGCCGAATGATTGACCAGGAACTTGGCGTCCTCGGCGGTATAGATGTCGTTGGTGACGACCGCCATGTCGATGCTTTCGCGCAGGGCCTGGCACAGGGCCAGGGTCAGGGCGGTCTTGCCGGAACCGACGGGGCCGCCGATACCGACGCGCAGGGCTTGTTTGTTCATGGTTTTACGATCTGAAGAGACGAGAATATTGGGTTTCGTGACGGGCGCAAGCGATGGCGAACGCCGGCGTGAAATTGGACCATTCGGCTTCCGGTAGTTTCAAGGCCTGGCGCGCGATGGCGGGGATCTCGCCGCCGAGTTGGGCGAGCAGGCGTTGCCCCGAGGCCTGGCCAAGGGGCACGGCTTTCAGTGCGGCCATCACCTGATTTTCCGCCCACGACCATAGATAGGCCGTGACGGCCGCTGGCGGATCGATCTGCCAGTGGGCGGCGATACCGGACCAGCCAGTAGGGAAGGCGATTTCCGGCAATTTCGCCAGGGTGCTGTCGACCAACACCAGCGCCGGGTCGCGCAAATCGCGCACCAGCCGGTTCAGCGAAAAGCCCATCTGGGCCGTTTCGGCGCGCAGTTCGGCCGACTCGCGACTGGCCAGGAATTCCTCGTTGAGGCGGCTGATTTCTTCCGTGTCGCCGGCCGTCCACGCCGCCATCAGCACCGCCACCAGCGGCGCCTCGTAGCGGCCGATGCCGTGCTGCATCAGGTCGGCGATCCACCGGCCGGCGCTCGCTTCGTCGCGGATCACACCGGATTCGACCGCCCACTCCAGGCCCTGCGAATAGGTGTAGGCGCCGACCGGCAGCGCCGGGCTGGCCAACTGTAGCAGGCGGGCGAGTTGCAGGCTGGAATTCACCGCGGCTTGAACTGGTGAATTTTCGGCACCGAGCGGTGCGGGCCGTGGCCGGGGTCGTGCAGGTCGGGGGTGTGATCGGCATCAGTCTCGCCGTGCGGGTGATGACCGCCATGCGCACCATAGGCTCCCGGTTCCGGCTGGAAGGGGGCATTCGTTTCGCTGACCGTACAGCCCAGGCCGCGCACCATCTCGGCCAGCACGTGGTCGGTCTGGAAGCGCAGCCGGCCGCCGTTGTCGCCGGGCAAGATCTGCACCGGCACGTGGCGATTGCCGAGGTGGTAGGCGGCGCGGCCGAACAGCAGCGGCGAGTCGGCAACGGCCTCGATCAGCTTTTCCGGGGCGGCGAGGATTTCGACGACGGTGCTGCCGTTTTCGGCAAGCAGCTTGTCGCCGCCATGCAGGTGATCGCCGCGTTCGAGGAAGATGCCGGCCTCGGCGCCAGAGGCCAGCGTGACCTTGAGGCGGCTGCGCTTGCGTTCGTCGTAGGCGAGGGCCACCGAGTCGGTGGCGGGCTGTTGGGTGCGTTGGTTGAGGATCAGCATGTCAGAACAGGAAGTAACGTTGGGCCAGCGGCAGCTCGGTCGCCGGTTCGCAGACCAGCAGCTCGCCATCGGCGCGCACGGCGTAGGTTTCCGGATCGACGTCGATGACCGGCGTGGCGCCGTTATGCACCATGTCCGACTTCCGCAGCGTGCGCGTGCCGGAGACGGCGACCAGCGGCTTGCTCAGGCCGAGCGCGGCGACGGCCGGGTTGTTGAGCGCCGCCTGCGAAACGAAGGTGACGGAAGTTTTCAGCGCCTTGCCGAAGCTGCCGAACATTGGCCGGTAATGCACTGGCTGCGGGGTTGGGATCGAGGCGTTGGGGTCGCCCATCGCGGCGCCGGCGATCATGCCGCCTTTCAGGATCAACGACGGCTTGACGCCGAAGAAGGCCGGTTTCCACAGCACCAGGTCGGCCAGCTTGCCGACCTCGATCGAGCCGACGGTGTGCGCGATGCCATGGGTCAGCGCCGGGTTGATGGTGTATTTGGCGATGTAGCGCTTGACGCGGAAGTTGTCGTGGCGGGCGCTGTCTTCCTGCAACGGCCCGCGCTGCAGCTTCATCTTGTGCGCTGTCTGCCAGGTGCGAATGATCACTTCGCCGACGCGGCCCATGGCCTGGGAATCGGAGGACATCATCGAGAAGGCGCCGAGGTCGTGCAGGATGTCTTCGGCGGCGATTGTTTCGCGACGGATGCGCGATTCGGCGAAGGCAATGTCCTCGGCGATGGCCGGGTCGAGGTGGTGGCAAACCATCAGCATGTCGAGATGCTCGTCGATGGTATTGACGGTGTAGGGCATGGTCGGGTTGGTCGAGCTGGGCAGCACGTTGGGCAGCCCGGCCGCCTTGATGATGTCCGGCGCATGGCCGCCGCCAGCGCCTTCGGTGTGGAAGGTGTGGATGGTGCGGCCCTTGAAGGCGGCCAGCGTGGTTTCGACGAAGCCGGATTCATTCAGCGTGTCGGAGTGGATGGCGACCTGGACATCCATCTCGTCGGCGACCGTCAGGCAGCAGTCGATGGCGGCCGGTGTCGTGCCCCAGTCTTCGTGCAGCTTGAGACCCATCGCACCAGCTTCGACCTGCTCGCGCAGGGCTGCCGGCAGGCTGGCGTTGCCCTTGCCGAGGAAGCCGAGGTTCATCGGGAAGGCGTCGGCGGCTTCGAGCATGCGGTGGATATGCCACGGCCCCGGCGTGCAGGTCGTGGCAAAGGTGCCGGTGGCCGGACCGGTGCCGCCGCCTATCATGGTCGTCACGCCCGAATACAGCGCCTCGTCGATCTGCTGCGGGCAGATGAAATGGATGTGGCTGTCGATGCCGCCGGCCGTGACGATCATGCCTTCACCGGCGATGACTTCGGTGCCGGGGCCGATGACGATGGACACGCCAGGCTGGATGTCCGGATTGCCGGCCTTGCCGATGGCGGCGATGCGGCCGTCCTTGAGGCCGATGTCGGCCTTGACGATGCCGGTGACGGCATCGACGATCAGCGCGTTGGTGATCACGGTATCGACCGTTTCGGCGGACACGCGCTGGCCCTGGCCCATGCCGTCGCGGATGACCTTGCCGCCGCCGAATTTCACTTCCTCGCCGTAGATCGTGTGGTCCTTTTCGACTTCGATGATCAGTTCGGTATCGGCGAGACGGAGACGGTCGCCGGTGGTCGGGCCGAACATTTCGGCGTAGGCCTGACGGGTGATTTTGTTCGCCATTACAGTGCTCCCTGAATCAGGCCACGGAAACCGTAGACCTTGCGCTCGCCGGCCAAAGCCACCAGTTGCACGGTGCGCGTCTGGCCCGGCTCGAAGCGCACGGCGGTGCCGGCGGCGATGTCGAGGCGGAAGCCGCGTGCGGCTTCACGCGCGAAGCTCAGGGCCGTGTTGGTTTCGGAGAAGTGGTAGTGCGAGCCGACCTGGATCGGCCGGTCGCCGGTATTGGCCACGCTCAGCGTGATCGTCGGGCGGCCGGCATTGAGTTCGAGTTCGCCGGGTTCGGCGAGGAGTTCTCCGGGAATCATGGCTTAGTTCCTAGTAGGTAGTTGTTAGTCGCTAGCTGTTGGTCACCGTCACTATTTGCTAGCGACTAACAACTAACGACTCGCGACTAAACAATGGGGTTATGTACGGTGACCAGCTTGGTGCCGTCGGGGAAGGTCGCTTCGACCTGGATTTCCGGGATCAGCTCGGCGATGCCGTCCATCACGTCCGCCCGGCTCAGCACCTGGGTGCCGGCGTGCATCAGTTCGGCGACGGTCCGGCCATCGCGGGCGCCTTCCATGATGGCGCAGGTAATCAGCGCCACGGCTTCCGGGTAGTTCAGCTTGAGGCCGCGCGCCTTGCGCCGTTCGGCGAGCAGGCCGGCGGTGAAGATCAGCAGCTTGTCTTTTTCGCGGGGAGTGAGTTCCATGAAGTTTCCTCAGGTATTCCAGATTCGGGGGATGATGGCCGGGCGACCGGTGCAAGCCGGGCGCAGGATTTCCCATAGCCGGGCGAACCACAGCCGGGCCGCCTCGCTGCTGTCGCCTAGATAGCGGGCAACGAGCAGGCCGGGCAGGGGGGTCAAGGCATGGCTGGCCCGGTCGTTCGGGGCAATTTCGCGGCAGGCCGCGAGCAGTTCGGGTGTCTGCGGAAAAGCGGCGAGCAGCGTGCCGCAGACGGTGGCGCCGGCCCAGCCGGCCGGGCTGCCGAGCATGGCGTCGTGGCCGGAAAAACCACCGCGCTCGAGCCAGATCGGCTTTTCTTCGCGGTCGATCCGGTAAAACAGGTCGAAACGGCCGTTCTCGAAACGCTCGCCGGCTGCGGCCCGACCCAGGCAGAGAATGTCCCAGCCGATATAGCGGCTGTCGGCGGCGAGTTGAACGCGGGTTTCCATGCGCGCCCTGGCCCCATCAAAGACGATGGTTTCCTGCGGCAACCATTCCAGCGTGGCCCTTTCGGCGACGGTGAAAGCAAGGCGCTGAGCTGCCTCCGCTCCGCCCGAGCGATACCACTTGCCGGCGCCGGGCGTGGTTAGCTGGGCATGGGCGCCTGCTGCGATTTCGGCGGAAATCCGGAGCTGGTCGCCGCCGGCGATGCCGGATGGCGGGTGCAACAAGATGGCCTGGCAGACGGCATCGCCTTCCGGGTACAGCGCCTTCTGCACGCGCAGCGGGCCGAAGTGGCGGTTTTCGCGCAGCACCGTACGTTCGCCCGTGCGGGCGAACCCCAGGTGCAACTCGGCATGCCAGGCGGGCGAAGTGAGCGGAAGGCGGGAAGTCATGGTGGGATTATCGGTGAGGTAGACGGCGCCGGGAATACGCAACTATACGCAGGCGAAATGATCCGGCCGTGCTTGGCAGAGGAGCGGTCGGCTGGCAGGACGTTGAACTTCTTCGAGCAGTGCGCTGTCGACCCAAAAGGAGCCTCGGATCACGAAGTCTGCAGCCTTCAGCGGGTTATGAACATAGGGTATTTATTAAATGCAAAGCTGAAAATTTGCGGTTACCATTCCCATGCTGTATCGATGCAAAAACGCTTGGCATCGCAGCTTGACCATGTGGAGAAAGATGAACCATGCCTTATGACCTTGTTTGGGAACCTGAAGGTGTCCACAAGCGGTTTTCAGGTTTTGTCACGGCCAGACAGTTCATCCAGTCGGTTGAGCAAACCCAGAGGGATTCCCGCTTCGACGAGATTCATTACATCATCAATGATCTTTCGGAAATTACCGGCCATGAACTTTCCGAAGAAGTTCTGACTCATCTGGCAGCCATCAATTACGGGGCATACGCCAGCAATCCCAATTGTCGTATCGTCTATGTGACGACTGAGGACGCCTTGGTCGGGCGCCTGAAGGCCAATCTGGTCTCCGGCGAGATGACCTCGTTTCAAGTCGAAGTGCTGCCCACCGTTACCGATGCACGCGACTGGCTGGATAGTCAGCCCAAACTGCATAACTTGAGTAACGTGATGGGGTTTCGGCTCGGCTGAACCGACCCGGTTGCCCCGTCTTTACTGCCTGACTTCCCGCGTATTGTCCGGTGGCGGAAACTCGCCGCTGCTGCGGAAGGGATTGATGTCCAGCCCGCCGCGCCGGGTATAGCGGGCATAGACCGCCAGCGCCTCGGGGGCGCACTGCCTAGTGATGTCGCAATAGATCCGTTCGACGCACTGTTCGTGAAATTCGTTGTGGCCGCGGAAGGACACGATGTAGCGCAGCAGGCCGGTTCGCTCGATCGGCCGGCCGCGATAACGGATGACGACCATCGCCCAGTCGGGCTGGCCGGTGACCAGGCAGTTCGACTTCAGCAGATGCGAGTACAGCGTTTCCTCGACGATCTCGCCGTCGGCCGCTGTCAGCAATTCCGGTGCCGGCTGGTAGGTGGTGCACGCGATATCCAGATCGTCGAGCAGCACACCTGCCGGATAGGCGACCGTGACTTGCGGACGGCTGCCCAGCGCCTCGACTTTGGCGCCGATTGCCGCTCCGGCGGCAGCCGAAAGATCGCGCCGCAGCGTTGCCTCGACTGCTGCGGCGTCGGCAAACGTGCTCTGATTGAATGAATTCAGGTAGAGCTTGAAGGACTTCGACTCGATCAGGTTCGGACTGTCGGCCGGCACCCGGAAGGTGGCCAGCGCGACGACCGGCTTGCCCTTCGGGTTCAGCCAGGAGACTTCGTAGGCGTTCCACAGGTCTTCGCCGACGAAAGGCAGCGCGGCGGCGTCAATGCCGATTTCGGCCCGCTTGAACGCGCGGGGGATCGGAAAAAGCAGCTCCGGCGCATAGTCGCTGCGATATTCGGTGGCCTTGCCAAGCAGCGAGAGGGCGCTGGGATCGATACTGGATTTCATGGCTGGGGATTTTACCTGCAAGTCGCTTTCGCCAATCGCCGGCGGCGCCCTGCGGAAAATGAAAAAGGCGCGGCAGCCGAAGCTTGCCGCGCCGCTGCGACGCTCGGTACTGACAACTTAGAAGTGGTATTCAGCCCGGATCATCGGGGTCTTGGCGAAGGCGCCATCGCCGGCGGCACCGTTGTGGTCGTTGCCGAACTTGTTCTTCCAGTACTGATAACCAAGGCCGGCCTTGAAAGTGTTCTTGCCGGCGCCGACCAGGCTGCTGAAGTCGTACATCACGGCGAGGTCGATATTGGTTTCCGGCTTGGTGCCGCCGCCGAATTCGTTCTTGCCTTTGGCGGCGATGAAGTTGGCGTAGCCGGTGAAGGAGAGCGGCAACGAACCGATCGGGATGCCCCAGGCCAGGTTCAGCATCGGATGCGGATCGTAGCTGTAGCGGTCCGGGTGGGTGGCCGGGGCATTGCTTTCCCACAGTTGCAGCAGGCTGACGTTGAGGAAGCCCGGGACATCCAGCATCACCGTCGGGCCGGCGACGAGCATGCGCTTCTTCGACTGATAGCTATCGCCGCTCTTGTTGTTGTAGTCGAACCCGGCGGTGAAACCAAAGCCGCGGATCGGGCCGACCGCCAGATCCTTGTTCAGGATCTTGCCGAAATCCAGGGTGTGGCGATAGACGATGTAGAGTTCATGGGCTTCGGTATTGCGGTTCGGCGAATCGTTCTTGTCCGACATCAGCATGTCGGCATTGAAGAAATTGCTGCCGTACTTGTAGCCGCTGGCGTGGCTCAAGTTGAAGATGTTCTTGGAGATATCGCTGGTGTTGAACGGCTCGGCAAACTTGGTACCGTAGCGATAGCCGATCGAGGTGTCGCTCCAGTCGGCAGCCTGGGCAGTCAGACCGGCCGCCATCAGGGCCAGGCCGATGAGCGTGGATTTGCGGGTAAACATAATTGAACCTCCTGTATTGATAAATTTGATTTAGTCGGAGCGGCTGATGCTGCGCAGCTGCATTGAACCGATGGGCAAAATTTATCAGGCCGGACCGCTTTTTCACGGTATATCCAGTATCAGAGAATCGATATAAAGTACCTCTTATATCTCATTGAATATAGAGGGATTATTTGATAATAAATATGCAAATAAAATGCACCTGAACAGGGCATTTGTGGAACGCGCGCACCGATTTAATGCAGATTTTTTGGCAAAAATGCCAATTGGCCAGCGAATCCCGGTGCATCCTTGGGCGTAAATCTTCTGTGAATTATTTAGTCATGTAAATTCAATGACTTATTTGGTGGCATGGCAATTGCTGAAACAGGCTCACTTAACTTGTTCAGGAGTAATCCAATGTCTGTCCCCTTCAATGTCTGCCGTCGTCTCTTTCTCGCTGCCAGCATGGCCTTCCTCGCCAGCCCGGTGCTCGCCGATACGCCGACCAAGCTGAAGTTCACGCTCGACTGGCGCTTCGAAGGCCCGTCCGCACCCTTCCTGCTCGCCAAGGCCAAGGGCTACTTCGCGGCTGAAGGCCTCGATGTCGAGATCGACTCCGGCGCCGGTTCGGCCGGTGCGGTGACGCGCGTCGCCACCGGTGTCTACGACATGGGCTTTGCCGACTTCAACGCTCTGGTCGAATACGACGCCAAGACGCCGAACTCGAAGATCCAGGCCGTCTACATGGTGTACAACGCAACGCCGGCTGCCGTCTTCGTGCTCAAAAAATCCGGTATCACCAAGCCGGCCGACCTGGTTGGCAAGACGCTGGCGGCGCCGATCTTCGATGCCGGCCGCAAGGCCTGGCCGGCCTTTGCCAAATCCAACAAGCTGGCGGTCGATGCCGTGAAATGGCAGACCGTCGAACCGGCCCTGCGCGAAACCCTGCTGGCGCGCGGCGACGTCGATGGCATCACCGGTTTCTACTTCACCAGCCTGCTCAATCTCGAGTCGCGCGGCGTCAAGACGGAAGACATCGTCGCCCTGAAGTACCCGGATTTCGGCGTCGAACTGTACGGCAACGCCATCATCGCCAGCCCGAAGCTGATGGCCGAGAACCCCAAGGCCGTCGCCGGCGTGCTGCGCGCCTTCAACAAGGCACTCAAGGAAACCATCGCCAACCCGGTGGCGAGCATGGCCTACGTGAAGGAACGCGATCCGCTGATCAATGTCGATCTGGAAACGCGTCGCCTCAAGCTGGCGCTCGAATCCAGCGTGATCACCCCGGAAGTCAAGGCGAACGGCCTCGGTGCCGTGACCGCCGAACGCATGCAGCGCTCGCTCGCCGAAACCGCCGAAGCCTACGGCCTGGCCAAGGTGCCGGCCGCTGCCGACCTGTTCACCTCGGCCTTCCTGCCGGCCAAGGCCGACCGGATGCTCAAGTAAGCAGTTTGCGCCGGGGGCGGGTGTCCGCCGCCGGCTGATTTCACCCGACAGGAATTCCCCATGTCTTTTGTTTCCTTTGAAAACGTCAGCCTGGCCTACGCGCCGGGCGGCGCCAATGCCATCGAGAACGTCAGCCTGAACATCCGCGAAGGCGAGTTCGTCGCCGTGGTCGGTCCGTCCGGTTGCGGCAAATCGACCCTGATGAAACTGGTTTCCGGCCTCAAGCCGCCGAGCGAAGGCTATGTCTTCGTCGACGGCCGCGAAGTCGGCGGGCCGCTGAAAATCATCGGCATGGCCTTCCAGGCCGCCAACCTGCTGCCCTGGCGTACGACGCTGGACAACGTGATGCTGCCGCTGGAAATCGTCGAACCCTTCCGCAGCAACCTGAAGAAGGAGAAGGCCAAATACACGGCCGATGCCGAAGCGCTGCTCGCCAAGGTCGGCCTGGCCGGCTACGGTGACAAGTTCCCGTGGGAACTGTCGGGCGGCATGCAGCAGCGCGCCTCGATCTGCCGCGCGCTGATCCACCAGCCGCGCCTGTTGATGCTCGACGAACCTTTCGGCGCGCTTGATGCCTTCACCCGCGAAGAACTCTGGTGCATGTTGCGCGATTTGTGGCAGCAGCAGCCATTTACCGTCGTGCTGGTGACGCACGACCTGCGCGAGGCGGTCTTCCTCGCCGATACCGTTTACGTGATGAGCAAGCGTCCGGGCCGCATCCTGGTGCGCAAGGAAATCGACCTGCCGCGCCCGCGTCCGCTCGACGTGACCTATACCGATGCCTTCGCCGGCTACGTTCACGAACTGCGTGAACACATCGGCCGCATTCGTGAATCCTGAGGAGCGCCAGCATGGCCGTTAAACAATCCACCCTGATCAAGGTCGCGCCCTGGGCCTTGACCATCACGCTTTTCCTCGTCTGGGAAATCATCTGCACCGGGCTGAAGATTCCCGACTACCTGATGCCGGCGCCCAGCGCCATCTGGGTTGCTGGCGTCGAGTACGCCTCGCCGATCATGATGCACGCGACGCAGACGCTATTCACCACGCTGGCCGGCTTTGCGCTGGCGGTCGTCGTCGGCATGGTGCTCGGCCTGGCGGTCGGCGCCTCGCCGCTGGTCTACAAGGCGACTTATCCGCTGCTGGTCGGCTTCAACAGCATCCCCAAGGTGGCATTCGTACCGGTGCTCGTCGTCTGGTTCGGCATCGGTACCGTGCCGGCCATCCTGACAGCCTTCCTGATCTCCTTTTTCCCGGTCGTGGTCAATGTCGCGACCGGCCTGGCGACGCTCGAGCCGGAACTGGAAGACGTGCTGCGCTCGCTCGGCGCCAAGCGCTGGGACATCATGATCAAGGTCGGCCTGCCGCGCTCGCTGCCGTACTTCTTCGCCTCGCTCAAGGTGGCGATCACGCTGGCTTTCGTCGGTTCGGTGATCTCGGAAACCGTCGCCTCCAACCTCGGCATAGGCTACCTGATGATGTCGGCCAGCTCGTCGATGAACATGCCGCTGGTGTTTGCCGGCCTGATCGTCATCGGCGTCATGGGCGTCGTCATGTACGAACTGTTCGCCGTGCTCGAGAATCGCCTGACCGGCTGGGCGCACCGCAATCCAAATGCGCCGGGCTGAGTCGGTTGCCATGGGCCAAGGAATGGCGCCTGACGGCGCCATTTTTTATTGTGCGGGGCGCCGTTTGCGCTAGTTGTGTTTAGCTGTGAGTCGCGTTTGGCTTGCCGGTCAGCGTCCTTGTTCGTGTCCTTTGGCTGTCTGGCCGTGCAACAGCGCGGCCAGCTTGCGATCGGTCTTGAGAATGTGCTCGTAAAGCCACTCGTTGAGAAAATCGATCAAATGACTCATCGTCTGAGGGCCGTCCTGCTTGGCCTGCGCCCGCATCATCGTCAGTTGCTCAATAAAACTGCCGTGTTGTCGAAGATGTTCTTCAGCGTGACGTTCGTTGCGCGGCAAGCCGGCGATCAGCGCCTCCTCGGTCGCAAAATGGAACGCCACATAGGTTCCCAGGCGTTGCAGGACGTCATCCAGTACAGTTTGGCTTTTGCCCGAACCATGTGCTTCATCCAGCTCGTTCAGCATGCCGATCAACTCTTCGTGTTGAAGGTCGATTGAACGAATTCCGGTCTCCAGAGCAGTGCCCCATGTAATGCGCATGCCACACCTCATACAATAGCCGAGTTGCCGAGAGTGTACATTGCCGGATAACCTATCAACCGCCGCCATGGCATAAAAGCGCTTGCTTTCGCATGAAACCTGAAAACAGAACATCGAACCCCAGCGAATTGGCCGCCCAGAGGGCCTTGGCGCCGATTCGGCGGCATGCGACCTGGTTGCTGGTGATTTTTCTCATCGCGCTTTCATTTTTTGCGATGCGCAGCCTCGTCGAGCGTATCGATCAGTTAAATGACGCCAGCCTCGATCGCAAATGGATGGGAGCAAGCAGCGCGATCGGGCTGCTGATCCACGAGCTGCAGCGCGAACGCGGACTGTCCAGTGGATTCATTGCCTCAAATGGCGAGCATTTCGCTGATCAGCTCGGCGCCCAGCAAAAGCAGACCGATGCCTCGCTCGCCTCATTGACGTCGATCGTTCGCGAGCAAGCGCTCGACAAGACAGTTCGCCAACGCCTCGACGCCGGGGCGCTGCAATTGCCCAAGCTCCGCCTGCGCGTCAGGCAACTCGAAATCTCCCGGGACTACACGGTTGATCGTTACACCGGCATCATCGACACGCTTTTCGACTTGCAGCTGAGTACCTTCGGCAACGCCTCCGAGCCCTCGATTTTCCGCAAGCAAATGGCCTTCATCGCCTTCGCGCAGGCCAAGGAAATGTCGGGGCAGGAGCGCGCTTTGCTATCCGCCATGCTGTCGGATCGCAACTTCAGTGCTGGCCGAATGGTGATGCTGAACAGCATCAAGGCCGCCGAGGCGGCCCGGCTGGCCAATTTTGTCGGCCTGGCCGACCAGGAGGCCCTGGCCGCCTACCAGAATATCCTCAAACAAGCCTATATCAAGGATGCCGAACGCATCCGGCAGAAGGTCCAGGCGGCCGCCTGGCGGGAAGCGCTTGGCGACGAGGGAACGGCCGTCCTGCCCTCACCGGATGCCTGGTTCGCACTGGCCAGCACGAAAATTGACGCCATGAAACAACTCGAGGATGCGTTGAATGCATCGGTCAATGCCGATGCCCGGCAAATGGAAGGCCGGGCGCAGCAGGAACTTTTGATCAGCGGCTTTCTGGCGCTTCTCTCTTTTGCCCTGGCCGGCATTCTGATCCACCAGATTCAACGGGGTGGCCGGGTGGCGGAGCACCAGCTGAATTTGGCCGAGGCGGTATTCAGCAATAGCGTCGAATCGATTCTGGTGACCGATGCCGACCTGCGGATCATCGAAGTGAACCCGGCCTTCTTGCGTATTTCCGGTTACACCCGGGACGAAATAATCGGGCAACACCCGCGGATACTAAAATCTGGCCGGCATGATGCGGCATTTTTCGAAAAAGTCTGGAATGAGGTAAATGCGTCGGGCACCTGGGTCGGCGAGGTCTGGAACCGGCGCAAGAACGGTGAAATTTACCCGGCGCTGCTCTCCATCGCCGCCGTCACGGGGTCCGATGGCGTGGTTTCGAATTACACGGGCATGATCTTCGACCTGAGCCGGCACAAGACGGTTGAGGCGCTGCTCAACCAACTGCGGACGTTTGATGGATTGACCGCTCTGCCCAATCGGGAATCATGGCTGTCGGCGCTTGAGCAAATGCTGGTCAATGCCCAACGGAGCAGCAGCAGATTTTCGATCCTGGCCGTCGATCTCGACCGACTCAAGGTAATCAACGATTCCTTGGGGTATGCCGTGGGCGATCTGGTGCTGATCGAAGCCGCCGAGCGCATCAAGAACACGCTGCGCAAATACGATATCGTCGCGCGTCTGGTCGGCAACCGTTTCGCGGTGCTGCTCAATGAAATTGCCGAACCGCAAGATATCGGCAGCGTCTGCGAAAAACTGCTGACGGCGTTCGCTCGACCGTTCGAACTCGACGGTATCAACGTGCATGTCACGGCGAGCATCGGGGCGGCGATCTACCCGACCGACGGTTCCGACAGCAACACCCTGATGATGGCCGCGGAATCGGCCTTGTACAGCGCCAAGGCCGACGGTCGCAATCTCTACAAATACTATTCGCGTGAAATGAACGAGATGGGCTCCCTCTTGTTCAAGCTCGAACGGATGTTGCGATTCGCCTTGGAGCGCAACGAGTTCTCCGTTGTCTATCAGCCGCAAGTCAATGCGCAAAGCGGCTGCCTGGTCGGCGTCGAGGCCTTGTTGCGCTGGAACAACCCGGAACTCGGCAATGTGTCGCCGGTCCAGTTCATTCCGATTGCCGAGGAAACCGGATTGATCGTCGCCATTGGCGAATGGATCATGCGCGCTGCCTGCCAGCAGGTTTGCCAATGGCAGAACGAATTGGGGATCGAAGTCCCGGTTGCCGTCAATCTTTCCGCCCGCCAATTCCGTCGCAACGATCTCCTCGCCTCGGTCCAGACCGTACTCGACGAAACGGGCTTGCCCAGCCGGCTTCTCGAACTGGAAATCACCGAGGGCTTGTTGATGACCGACCCGATCGGCGCCATTGCCATCATGCAGGGGCTGAACGCCATGGGAATCAAGACCGCGCTCGATGATTTCGGCACCGGGTATTCCTCGCTGGCTTATCTCAAGACGTTTCCGCTGAATCGGCTAAAAATCGATCGCGCTTTCGTTCGCGACCTGCCGAACAATCGGAGTGACTGCGCGATCACCAATACCATCATTGCCCTTGGCCTTAACCTCAACATGCAGGTCCTGGCCGAGGGGGTTGAAACCGAAGCGCAACGGGAATTCCTGACCAACTCGGGGTGCCAGGTGTTCCAGGGCTATTTGTTTGGCAAGCCGATGCCCGGCGAAGAGCTGACATTGCGCCTGACCTCCGGCGAGTTGGTGGTGGCCGCCGTCTAGGCCTGCATCCGGTCCCGTTTCGCCAGGGCCGGGAAAATCCGGACCCAGGCGGCAGCAACCAGCAAGGTGCCGAGGCCGCCCGTCAGCACCGAACCGACCGGGCCGAACAGCGCGGCGGTGGCGCCCGATTCGAATTCCCCAAGCTGGTTGGAGGCGCCGATGAAAATCGAATTGACGGCCGAGACCCGGCCGCGAATTTCGTTGGGGGTTTCCAGCTGGACCAGGGTCATGCGCATGACGACGCTGATGTTGTCGACCGCGCCGGTGATGGCGAGAGCCAGCAGCGACAGGCCGAAATGTTCGGAGAGCCCGAAGACCACCGTCGCCAGGCCGAAGACGGCCACCGAACCGATCAGCCATCGGCCGACCTTGCGCTGGATCGGCCAGCGCAGCAGGAGCAGCGACATCAGCAGCGCCCCGGCCGCCGGCGCGGCGCGCAGCAGGCCGAGGCCTTGCGGACCGGTGTGCAGGATGTCGCGGGCGTAGATCGGCAAGAGCGCGGTGGCGCCACCGAGCAGTACGGCAAAGAGATCGAGCGAGGTGGCGCCAAGCAGCAGCTTGTTTTGCCAGACGAAGGTGACGCCGGCCAGCACGCTGCTCAAGGTGGTCTTTTCCCTGGTCGCTTGTTGCGCATCATGGACGGCCAGCATCAGCCCGCAAGCGGCCAGCAGCAGGCCGGCGCTGGTGCCATAGACCCAGGCGGCGCCCTGCGTGTAGAGCAAACCGCCGAGTGCCGGGCCGCAGATGATCGCCGCCTGCATGCCGCTGGAACTGAGGGTGACGGCGCGCTCGAGCAGCCGCGGCGGCACCAGCATCGGTACCAGTGCCTGCTGGGTCGGCATCTGGAAGGCCCGACAGGCGCCGAGCAGGACGGACAGGCCGAGGATGAGTTCGCGCGAAACGAAGCTGCCTTGCGTCGCCAGGACGAGCAGCAGGGCGATCGCGCCCTGGATCAGCAGGCACGTGCCGAAAATTCGCCCGCGTCGCCAGCGGTCGACCAGATGGCCGGCCGGCAGGGTCAGCAGCAGCGCCGGCACGAACTGGAAGAGTCCGACCAGCCCGAGATCCCAGGCGCTTCCGGTCAGGTCGTACATCTGCCAGGCGACTGCCACCATCAACATCTGCTGGGCCAGCATGCCGGCCAGCCGGGCCAGCCAGAACAGGATGAATTGGCGGTGATCGAAGAGTTCGGAGAGTCTCGGTTTGGTCATTGCCGAAGCTTAGCAAACCGGGCCGCCGCCCAGAACCCTGTTGTCGAGGCTTCGGCGGCAGGCAGCCAAGCGTTGTCCGGGGGCGTTAGAATCCCGCCTTCCCGATTTCACCATCCCAGAAAACCCCAGGAGAAAGCCGATGTCCGATCATGGATTTCATGTGCATGGTCCGCACGATCACGAAGTTGAGCACGTCGCCCAGCATGGCGGCGACAGTTTTACCGGGCGGCTGGCCGTTCTGACGGCAGTGCTATCGACCATTGGCGCCATTTTCGGCTACATGGGCGGTCATTCCCAGAACGCGGCGCTGCTCTACAAGAACGAGGCGGCGATCCAGAAAACCTCGGCCGCGAACCAGTGGAACTACTATCAGGCCAAAAGCAACAAGCAGAACCTCGCCGAGCTGTCGATCACCCTGACGGCAGGCGAGACGCAGGAAAAATTCAAACAGGCCGTCGAGCGCTACAAGCAGGAAAAGGAAGAAATCAAGGCGGAAGCCGACAAACTGGAAGCCGAGGCCAAGGCCGCCGACCACAAGAGCGAAGCGGAAATGCATGTGCATGAACGCTGGGCTCTGGCAACGACGCTGCTCCAGATTGCCATCGCCCTTTCGGCGATTACCCTGCTGACCCGCAAGCGCTGGCTGCTCGCCGGGGTTTTTGGGGCGACCGGTTTCGGGCTGCTCGCCGGGGTGATGGGTTACCTGCATCTGTGAGCCCGCGCCGTCCCGGATTCCACCATGCCCTGGTCGGGCTGGCCTGCTCGCTGGTCGCCGCCTTGGCCTTGGCCGAAGCGCCTTGCCGGATCGCCTTCGACATGGGGTCCTCGGGCATCCGGGCCGGCCATGCCGCCAGTTCCGTCACCCCGCGAGTCGGCATCGACTACCTCGCCCCGTTGTGGGCCGGGGATGGTCTGGAACCGGTGGTCGCGGCAACGATAAATGCCCTGCGCAATCTGCCGGAGGAGGGCCGCTTTCCTGAAAGTTGCGCCCGTGTCGGTGGCGGCTTTTCGGCATGGCGCCTGGCTCTGCAGCAGGACCCCGGCCGGCTGACGGCAATCCTGGCCAGCATCGAAGCGGCCAGCGGCGTGGCAATCCTAGTCATGCCGCCGTTGCAGGAAGGCGCCTACGGTTATTACGGCGCCCGCCAATTGCTTGGCGACCGGCTGAAGACCAGCCATATCCTGGATATCGGCGGCGGCAGCCTGCAGATTGCCGGGGAGCGTACCGCCTACGGCGAGCAGCTCGGCCAGAAAGTCTGGCATCAGCAGCTCTGTCGGGAAATCCGCCAGGCCGATGCCGCCTGTACCTTGCAGCCGCTGAGCGAAGACGAGCTTGCCGCTGCCCGCGCGCTGCTGGCGAAGAACCTGGCCGGCGTTCGCGCCGCGTTGCCGGAAAGGGTCACGCTGACGGCAATCAGCCGCACGGTCAGCCGTGGCATCCGGCCGGTGATCGAGCGTCTGGAACCGGCCGAGCGTGCCGACGGCATGCTGCAAGGTTCGGCCATCAGCGCCGCCATTGCCCGGGTCGAAGGGCAAACCGGTGCGGAAACCAGGGCATTGGTCGACGGCACCGGGGCCAATGCCACTTATTTGCTGAGCGGCCTGCTGCTGGTCGAAGGGGTGTTAGCGGCGACCGACGGGGAAGCGCTGCAGGTGGCCGAAGTCGACCTCACCAACCTGCCGGGACTGCTCGCCGACGACCATGCCTTCGCCTGGCAACTGCACTACGGCTGCTACCTGGCGCGTCTGCAAACGCTCGGCATCGACGCCTACGCCAGCGATCCGGCCACCTGCCGGTGATCCGGCGGGTGGCCAACGCCGGTATCAGTACGGCTGACCATTCTTGTGTCTGAAGCGCCAGCCGCCATTCTCGAGGTAAGCCTCAATATCGTCGTCCTGGTAGGGCGTGAACGTAGAAGTAACCAGCCTTTCGCTGCTTTATAGGCGATATCAGGTTGACTGCAGGGTTGAGGGGCGAGCATGACAATGACAGACAGGACTCCATTTGCCTACCGTCTGGTGAGGGGGGAAGGAACCAGTAGTATTGGCAACTTGTGCAGTAGATTGTTGCTCATGCCTCGAAGTTCGATTGCGGAGGGTAATACCGTCCCGTGGTCGTGAGTAATGAAGAATCTATGTCTTCGGCACTGCTTTCAATGATCATCCAGCCGTTTTTTGTGATTTTGTCTTGGGTGACTTTGCCTTCACCAAGAGTATCTAGGCCTTGTTCTTGATCGTGATAACGGAACGAATAGACAGTGATGATTGACATAGAACCTCCGTGCAAAGGTGATACCACCAAGAGTTATTCAGACCAATAAAACACCGGTTTATAGGTTGTCGTCAGGACACTATCTTGAACTTGCCGACTTGCCGGTTCAAGGTATCCGATTCACCGACCAGCGTTCCAACCAGTCCTTTCACGTCGTTCATCGCCGCTGCGGTTTGCTCAATTCCGCCGGCGATCGACTCGACGCGTTGGGCGATATCGGTACTGACCGAGCTTTGTTCGCGCAGGCCGTTGCTGATCGAGTCGATCGCTTCGCGCACTTGAACTGCCGCGGCATCGAGGCCGTGAACGGTGCTCTGCACCTGTTCCGTTTGCAGGGCGCCTTGCAGGGCCAGTTCTTTCGTCTTGTTCATCGCCAGGGAAGCCGATTGCGTCGTGCTCCTGACCGAGTCCAGGACTTCGCTGATTTCACGGGTTGAGACGGTCGTCCGTTCGGCCAGCTTGCGTACCTCGTCGGCCACCACGGCGAAGCCTCGGCCCTGCTCGCCGGCCCGTGCCGCCTCAATCGCCGCGTTCAGTGCCAGAAGATTGGTTTGTTCGGCAATATCCCGAATCGTCGAGGCGATACTGTTGATGCTATCGACCTTCTTCGCCAGGTCATCCATTTGCTGCGACGATTGCATCATGCTGTTGGCCACTTGCTGGATGTTCTGGGTCGTCGCCTGGATGCCTTCGTAGCCTTCCTGAATGGTCGTTTCAGTCGTCTTCGAAAGATTTGCCGCGAGGATCGCGTTGTCCGACATTACCCCGATACTCACGGTCAGCTGCTCAATGGCCGCAGCGATTGCCGAAGCCGATTCGCTTTGTTGTTCCGAGGCGCTCGCCACATTGCCGGCATTCAAGTTCAGCTTGGTCGAGACATTGCCCAGCGTACTGACGCTTTGAGAAATGTCGCCCAGCATGCTCAATAAATAGCTCTGCATGGTGAAGGCGGAGCCCAGGATACTGGCCTTGTTCGAGGGATCGACCTGAATCCGCTCGGTCAGATCGCCCCCCGAAATCTTGTCGAGGATCGCCGCGGTACTCGAAGGTTCGCCGCCGACCTGGCGGAACACTTCACGACCGATGTAGGCCAGGGCCAGCGAGATGAAAAGAATGATCAGGGTGCCGATGCCCAACACGACATTGCGCGCCGTTTCCTGGGATTGGTCGAGCGCGATGCGTCCTTCCATGGCCGACGTTTCGCTGGTCTTGACCACCTCAAGGAGGATTTCCCGGACATTTCGCCAGGCCGGCGTTTCGTCGGAGATCATCAATTGCTTGGCCGAGGCCAGGTCGCCGGCCTCGATCAAGCTGAAAACCTTCTGCTGCGCCGGCAGATATTTGGCTGTGCGCTCGCTCAACTCCCTGGCTTTGTCCGATCCGCCCGGAATCGACTTCAGCAGGCCATCAAGCCGGATCAAAAGGCCATCGAGCTGCTTCGCCGCCGTTGTGTAGTTGGCAACGGACTTCTTGTTGTCGGGGTCGAGAACGTAGTTGCGGAGTGCCTGACCTCTTTGCAATCCGGCGGCAAGCGTATTGGCTGCCACCAGATGTGTTTCGATATCGCGATCGACGAAGTGGGCGATCTGCCCCTTGGTTCGATCGCTAAGCCACCAGGACGAACCGGCGAGAATAACTACGGCCACGACGCACCCCGAGGCGACAGCCCACAACCTGCTTTTTAGCGATGACTGAACAGTCAATTCAACTCCCCTTTTTGCTATCAATATTGTTGTTTTAACCAGTTTTTGTGGTTAAAACTGTGCGATATAAGAAAAAAATCAATGTTTTGGATCATTGCATATGCAGCTTGTTTATGGCTAGCGTCACGTCCATCACAGCATTGATTTGAGCTAACACCGCTGTTTGCATCAGTGTCGTTTTCCGGTGCTGGCGACTTCGGCCAAAAGGTCGGCCAATAGGGATTTTTACCTATCGTTATGCACCTTTCTTCCAATTTCCGTCATATGGCTTGTCGCCTAAGCTGGGCCCGTCATCAAAAAAACGGAGCTTTGCATGAGCGCTCATCCTGATCTTTCCCGGCGGGCCTTCCTTACCGCGCTGCCGGCGGTGACGGCCGGTCTGGCTATGCCGGCCCAGGCGGCCGAAGAAGCAGGGCCGCACTGGTCGATGCTGGTCGATACCCGCCGGTGCATTGCCTGCCAGGCATGCACCATGGCCTGTTCGATGGAAAACGTTTCGCCCGAAGGGCAATTCCGTACGGTCGTGGCAACCTATGCGGTGACGGACGGGGCTGGCAAAACCGGTCTTGCCGTGTTGCCTCGCCTGTGCAACCACTGCGAACAGCCCCCGTGCATCCCGGTCTGTCCGGTCGGCGCCACCTTCAAGCGCCAGGACGGCATCGTGCTGGTCGATGGCGACCGCTGCGTCGGCTGTGCCTATTGCGTCCAGGCCTGTCCCTACGATGCCCGGTTCATCAATCACCACACCGGCAAGGCCGACAAATGCACGTTCTGCAGCCACCGCCTTGAAGCCGGGCTGCTGCCGGCCTGCGTTGAAACCTGCGTCGGCGGCGCCCGAATCTTTGGCGACATCAACAATCCGGCTAGCGAAATCAGCACCCGCCTGAAAGTGGCCGAAGGCAAGACCCAGGTCCTGAAACCGGAGGCTGGAACGACCCCCCGCGTTTTCTACATTGGCCTCGACGACCATCTGAAGGGCCGTGTCGATGGCGCTTCCGCCGCCGACATGATGTGGCGCCCGGACCAGCAAGGAGGATGAGCATGTACTCGAGCGTTGAAGTCC
This sequence comes from Dechloromonas denitrificans, assembly GCF_020510685.1. Taxonomy (NCBI): domain Bacteria; kingdom Pseudomonadati; phylum Pseudomonadota; class Betaproteobacteria; order Rhodocyclales; family Azonexaceae; genus Dechloromonas; species Dechloromonas denitrificans. The sequence goes on along the minus strand of NZ_CP075185.1, from coordinate 3,205,634 downwards.
TGGGCTTTGCCCGGGAGCCGGCCTGGTTGCCGTGGGCCGTCCAGTATTTTTTCCTGATCGGCATTTCCACCGCCGCATTCTTCCTTTCCCTGCCCGGCTTGGTCTGGCGCCACCCCGAGTGGCGCGCCGTGTCGCGGCGCGCCTTGCTGGCGGCGCTGGTCTGCGGCTTGACGGCGCCGGTGGCCTTGCTGGCCGACCTGCATCAGCCCGGGCGTTTCCTCAATTTCTACCTGCATCCGAATCTCGGATCGTGGATGGCCTGGGGATCCTTCTTTATTCCGCTCTATCTGCTCGGCCTTTTTCTCTATGCCTGGCTCTGTCTGCGGCCGCAACTGGCCGCCCTGGCCGAACGCGGCGGCAAGTTCGCCGCCCTCTATCGCGCACTGGCTTACGGCGGTCATGACAATCCCGGTGCCATTCGCGCCGCGGCCGTCGTCGGCAGTATCGGCGCCGGGCTGGTCCTGCTTTATACCGGCATGGAAGTGATGGTGGTGCAGGCCCGTCCGCTGTGGCACAGCCCCGTTCTGCCGCTGCTCTTTGCCGTTACCGCGCTGACCGGCGGCATCGGCATGACCGGCCTGCTCGAGGCCCTGTCCGGCAGTCGGACTTCGGCGCCCTTGCTCAATCGCTGGCAGGTACGTGGCCAGCGGGCGACCTTGCTGCTCCTCCTGGTCTGGCTGTTGCCGGCCTTTGCCGGGCTGGCTGGCTCGGCGGCCGAGGCGCTGGCCACCATGGGCGGTTCGCTCGGCTGGCAGGTGACCGGTGCCTGGCTGTTCGGCAGCAGCCTGCTGACGCTCTGGCTGGCCCGTCGCTACCGCACTGCGCTGGTCCTGCCGGCCTTGCTCGCGCTGCATGGCGCCTGGCTGGTGCGCTGGGTCGTCTTCATCGGCGGCCAGAGCCTGCCGAAGATCGGCTCGACCAGCCATGCCTATTACCTGACCCTGACGCCGGACAGCCTGCTTGGCATCGTCGGCATGGCCGGCCTGTGTCTCACCATTTACATCGTTCTGACCGCCATCATCCCCTGGGATGATCGGGCTGAGGTCTGAGGAGTCCGATCATGAAAATCAGCAAGCGTCGTCAAGTTCTCGCTCTTGGTGGTCTGGCCGCCTTCGCCGCCGGCTATTCCGAAACCGCCGGCCGCATGGTTGGCAAGCTCCTCGGCCATGATGCACCGAAGCACAAGACAGCCGGCGAAGCGCCGGCCCCGGAATTCCGCATCGATCGTCAAGGCCGGCTCGAAGTCAATCCGGCTCAGCAGGTCAGCTATACGACCTGTCTCGGTTGCACCACCATGTGCGGCGTCCGGGTCCGTATCGACCGGGCTTCCGGCAAGGTGCTGCGGGTTGCCGGCAACCCCTACAGTCCGTTGTCGACCGATCCGCATCTGCCGATGAAGGCCAGCGTCCGGGACAGTTTCGTGGCCATCTCGGCTCACCAGGGCAAGGGGCTGGATGGGCGCTCCACCGCCTGCGGGCGGGGCAATGCCGTCGCCCAGCAGATCGATTCGCCGTATCGCGTACTGACTCCGCTGAAGCGCGTCGGTCCGCGCAACAGCGGCCAATGGGAGCCGATACCCTTCGCCCAGCTGGTCAGCGAGGTGGTCAATGGCGGAAACCTGTTCGGCGAAGGCAATGTCGAGGGGCTGGGCACGCTGCGCGACCTGAAAACGCCGATCGACAGCGAGCAGCCGGCACTTGGTCCGCGCGTCAATCAGGTGGCGGTGCTCTCCAGCGTCAATGACGGCCGCGAGAACTTCGCTCGCCGCTTCTTCCAGAAGGCCTACGGCACGATCAATTTCATCGGTCACGGCTCCTACTGCGGCGGCTCCTACCGCTCCGGGTCGGGGGCCTTGTTCGGCGACATGAAGGCGATGCCGCACTGCAAGCCGGATTTCTCGAATGCCGAGTTCGTGCTCTTCGTCGGCACGGCGCCGGGCCAGGCCGGCAACCCGTTCAAGCGCCAGGGAACCCTGGTCGCCAAGGCGCGCACCGAGGGCAAACTGTCCTATGTCGTGGTCGATCCGGTGCTGACCCATGCCGACAACCGGGCCAGTGGCGACCGCGGTCGCTGGCTGCCGATCCGTCCCGGCACCGACGGGGCGATGGCGATGGCGATCATTCGCTGGCTGTTTGACAATCAACGCTTCGACAGTCATTTCCTGAGCTTCCCGAATGCGGCGCTGGCCAAGCGGAACGGCGAACCATCCTGGTCGAATGCCACGCATCTGGTGGTCGTCGAAGCGAAGCATCCGCGCGAACGCCGCTTCCTGCGCGCCTCCGACCTCGGCTTCGAGATTGCCGAAGAGCTGCGCTACAAGGAGGGCGATGCCTTCGTTTGCCTCGATGACTCGGGCCAGCCTGTTTTCAGCGATCAGGCGCAAGGGCCGGCCCAGCTGTTTGTCGATACCACGCTCGATGTCGGCGGCAAGCCGGTCCATGTCAAATCGTCGCTGCAACTGCTGCGTGAGGAAGCGATGCGCCTCGATCTGCCCGCCTATGCCGAGGCCTGCGGCATTCCGGCCGACACGCTGGCCGCCCTGGCCAGGGAACTGGCCTCGCACGGCAAGCGCGCCTCGGTCATCGCCCACGGCGGCATGATGAGCGCCAGCGGTTTCTACAACGCCTACGCGCTGATGAGCATCAATGCGCTGCTCGGCAACATTAACTGGAAAGGCGGCTTTGTCGCCAACGGCGGCGGCTTCAAGGATAACGGGGAGGGGCCGCGCTACAACCTCGATACCTTCGCCGGCATGGTCAAGCCATCCGGTACGCCGCTCGGGCGCAACGTGCCCTATGAAAAAACCGCCGAATTCGCCGCCAAGAAGGCTCAGGACAAACCCTATCCGGCCGCTGCCCCGTGGTTTCCCAATGCCCCGGGCCTGACCACCGAACTGCTGCCGGGCGGCATCGCCGGCTATCCCTATAGCTTGAAGGCGCTGGTCCTGTGGTCCTCCAACCCGCTCTACGGCGTCACCGGCCTGCGCAACAAGATCGCCAAGGATCTGGCCGATCCGCGGAAGTTGCCGCTGATCATCTCGGTCGATCCGTTCATCAATGAGAGCAATGCCTACGCCGATTACATCGTTCCCGACTCGCTGATGTACGAAAGCTGGGGCTGGGTCGGGGCCTGGAACGGGGTGCCGACCAAGGCGATGAGCGCCCGCTGGCCGGTCATCGAGCCACAGGCGGCGAAGACGCCGGACGGCCGCGCCATCGGTATGGAAACCTTCTTCATCGCCCTGGCCAAGGCCATGCAACTGCCCGGCTTCGGGGCCGGCGCGATCAGCGATCCGGAAGGCAACAGCTATGCCCTGAACGGGCCGGAAGACTGGTATTTGCGCGGCGGCGCCAACATCGCCTGGCTGGGCAAGGAACCGGTAGCCGATGCGACGGCCGAGGACATCATCCTGTCCGGCGTCGAACGCCTCCGTCCGCTGCTCGAAAAGACGCTGAAGCCGGAAGAGGTGGCCAAGGTGGCGTTCCTGCTGACGCGAGGCGGACGCTATCAGCCGGGCAAGGATGCCTACGACGAGGAAAACCCGGAGTGGATGCGTAACCCGATGAAGGCGATGTCCCACCTGTGGAACGAAAACGTCGGGGCAGCCAAGAACAGCCTGAGCGGCAAACGTTACAGCGGTTGCGCCAGCTGGGTCGAACCCGCGTTCGCCGACGGTACGCCGGTGCGCCAGCTCTATCCGGCCGACAAGTGGCCCTTGCAGTTGGTCAGCTACAAGTCGGCGCTGCAGAATCCGTACTCGATCGGTGCCACCCGCCTGCTCGGCTTGCATCCGGAAAACCCGGTGCTGATCCACCCGGACGATGCCCGGCGCCTGCACCTGGAAATGGGTGACCTGGCGGAGATCACGACACCGAGCGGCAGCCTCAAGGCGAGAATCATGGTCCATCCCGGCATCACCCCGGGCGTTGCCGCCTTCGAGCACGGGTTCGGCCACCGCGAACTGGGGGCGCGGGCGCACCGTATCGGTGGCCAGCGTCAGCCGGAAGACAGGCGGCTGGCGGCCGGCGTCAATCTGAACGATATCGGCCTGATCGACCCGACCCGGCCGGACAAGGCGCCCTGGGTCGACTCCGTCTCCGGCGCCGCCGTGCGCAACGGCCTGCCGGCGAGTATCCGCCGGGCCTGAGCGGCGGTGTTTTAATCCAAAGTCGTCGGATCGGCCCGCAGCATCAGGCGGGCCAGTTCGGCGGCCGAGGAAATTCCGGCCTTTTCCATGATGTGCTGACGGTGGATGTGCACCGTCTTTTCACTGATGCCGAGTCGCGTGGCGATCAGCTTGTTCGGCTGGCCAAGCGCGATCAGGCGGGCGGCTTCCTTTTCCCGGGGCGACAGCGAGCCGAGCACGGCGAGGGCCGCTTCGCGCCGCTGCGTTTCGTCGAGCGCCTCGGCACTGCGCCGGATGGCTGCGGCGACGGTGTCGAGCAGCATCTGGTCCTTGAACGGCTTTTCGATGAAATCGCTGGCCCCCGATTTCATCGCCTGGACAGCCATCGAGACATCGGCATGGCCAGTCATGAACAGGATCGGCATGATGACTCCCCGCTCGCGCAGCACCTGCTGCAATTCGAGGCCGCTCATCGCCGGCATGCGGATGTCGAGCAGCAGGCAGGAAGGCCGGCTGGGCGGGGCGGCGACATCGAGGAATTCTTCGGCCGAGGCGTACAACTGGACGTTCCAGCCGACCGAATCGAGCAGGAAACGCAGCGAGCGACGGAGGCCGGCATCATCGTCGACGACGTGGACAAAGCACTCTTCAGGCTGATAGTTCATGGCAGGGGAGAGAGAAGGAAAAACGCATGCCCGGGCCGTCGCTGTTGGGCTCCGCCCAGAGCCGACCGCCGTGGGCTTCGATAATGGTTTTGCAGATCGGCAGGCCGAGACCGAGGCCATCCGGCTTGGTGGTGAAAAACGGTTCGAACAGATGCGCCAATTGTCCGCTGTCGAGGCCGGTCGCATGGTCGATGACGTGCACCTGCACCCAGTTGTCGACCGCTTCGACAATCACCTGGATACTCTGGCGCTCGGCCGGCAGGGCGCGGCCCGCATCGATCGCATTCTTAATCAGGTTGAGCAGTACCTGCTGGATTTGCGGGCCGTCTGCCAGCACGCCGCAACGGGCGGAAAGCCGGTTGTCGATGCGCACTTCCGGCGGGTGGGCCAGCATGCCGGTAATCAGATGCCGTGCCTCTTCGGCCAGGCCCGGCAGATCGACCGGGTCGCGTACTGCGGCGCGCTTCCTGGCGAAATGACGAATGCGCTGGACGATGCCGCCGGCTCGCTCGGCTTCGTTGGCGATTTCGGTACAGGCCTCGCTGATCGCCTCCGGGGTCAGGCGACCGCTTGCCTGGCGTCGCAGCACCGTGCGGGCGTAGGTGCCGATGGTGGTGAGCGGCTGATTCAGCTCATGGGCCAAATTGCCGGACAGTTCGCCCAGTACCGACAGGCGCGACAGATGCTCCATTTGCTCCTGGCTCTCGCGCATCCGCGACTCGGCCTGTTCCCTGGCGTTCAGCGAATCGCGCAACTGCGCGGTCCGCCGGCTGACCAGATGCTCGACGCGCACCGTATGGACAATCCAGGCGACCAGCACGACCAGTATGCCGAGCAGCCAGGGCCAGAAGCGGCGAGCCAGCCCTTCCGGGGTGATTTCGCGCAGGTAGGCGTAGGGGCCGATGCGCAATTCCCGATAGAGGTCGTGCACCGGCTGATAATCGGCCGGCACCGTCCAGTTCAGGCCATCGTTCGCTTCGATCATCGATAACAGGGCGTGCGCCACGTTCTTGGCCAGCTCGGGGTTGGTCTGCCGGGTAACGGCGATTGGCCAGTTCGGGTACAAGGGCGTCGACAGGGTGCAAGGAATTTCGCTGTCCTGGCGCGCCGACAGAACTCGGAACTCGTTCAGCCGAAGTTGGCCCTGGCGAGCCATCTGCTCGGGCAGGCAGGCGCGGACGATGCCGGCATCGACCTCGCCCCGTTGCACCGCCTCGATGACCCGCGCCATCGGCAAACCGACGAAGCGGATTTCCTTCAGATCGGATTCCGGATCGACGCCCCGCCGCAGCATTTCACGCGCCGCCAGCAGGTAACCACCGAAGGCCTCCGGGGCGACCGCCGCAACGCGTTTTCCGGCGAGATCGGCCAGCTCGTTCAGGTCGCTGCGTTCGGCGCGGGTAATGACCACCGAGCCCAGCGCCCGTGCTGCCGGCATGCCCGGTGAGGCCAGCGTGGCAATGCGACTGAGGCCGAATTCGGCTTCCATCGTGATGTAATGCCCGGGGTTGGTTAACACCAGATCAATCCGCTGTTCGGTAATGGCGGCGCGCAAGCTCTGGGCGTCGTAATTTTCGAGGCGGAAATGGTGTTCCGGCAGGGCCTTGTTGAGGTAGCGGACCAAGGGCGTCCAGTCGGAGGTCGCGGCGCGCTCTCCCTGGTAGGCAAAGACGCCGATCGCCACATCGCTCGCCGCGGCCTGCATCGCCCAAAAGCAAGACAGCGCGAGCAGGCCGGCCAAACGGCCTGGCATCAGGGGCTTTCGATGGGGGAGGTAATCCATGTGCAGAGTATACCGATGCGGCACCGGTCGATTGGCTCGCCGTCTGCTTCATTTGGCCCGGCGCCCAGCCGGGACGCGCGATTCGCTGGCCGGCGCGGGGCGCTACAGGGTTGCCGGTGTTTTCACCCAGGTCGACAGCACCCGGCCGAGTTGCTCGATGCTGATCGGTTTGGTCAGGAAATCGTCCATCCCGGCCGCCATGCATTGTTGACGATCCTCGGCAAAAGCCCCGGCGGTCAAGGCGACGATGGGCAGGGGCGGGCGCTGCTCGTCCCGCTCCCACTGGCGAATGCGCCGGGTCGCTTCGAGGCCGTCCATGACCGGCATCTGGATATCCATCAGGACCAGATCCGGATGTTTCCCGGCGGTAATCGCCGCCAGCGCCTGCTCGCCGTTTTCGACGATGTCGACCCGGGCACCGAGCTTGCCGAGCAGCATCGTCAGCACCATGCGATTGGTCTGATTGTCTTCGACCACCAGCACCCGGCCGGCCGAGCCTTTCGGTGCAGCGTCGTCGAGCGGCGGCAGGCGAGGCGCCTGGCGGCTTTCGCCGGTCGCCGATTGGAGCGGCGCCGGGATGCGGAACCAGAAACGCGCCTGCTGGCCAAGTTCGCTCGTTACCCCGAATTCGCCGCCCATCAGCTGGACCAGGTTGCTGACAATCGACAGCCCGAGGCCGGTGCCGCCGTACGGCCGGGTGCTGCTGCCGTCGAGCTGGGAAAATGGCTGGAACAGCAAGGCCTGCTTGTCGGGTGCAATGCCGATGCCGCTGTCGGTTACCGCGAACTCCAGTTCGCTCCGCCCGTCGGCCAGGACGACCGGCTGCGCCTCGATCCGCACGAACCCGCGGTCGGTGAATTTGACGGCATTGCTGACCAGGTTCGACAGCATCTGGCGCAGGCGTGTCTGATCGCCGTGATAGCGTGCCTCCGGCGCCCCGTGCCAAACGGCTTCGATGCGCAGGCCCTTGCTTGTCGCCAATTCGGAGAAAAGGCTCAGCGTTTCGTCGATCAGACGCTGCGGCGAAAAAACCCCGGGTACCAGCTCGAAGCGGCCGGCCTCGATCTTCGACAGGTCGAGAATGTCGTCGAGCAGGGTCAAGAGCGTTTTGCCGGAATTCAGGATGATCCGCGCTGCGTCCTGCCGCTCCTCTTCGCTCAGCCCCGGCATCAACAGGATTTGCGCCATGCCCAGCACACCGTTCATCGGCGTGCGGATTTCATGCGACATTGTCGCCAGGAAACTGCTTTTTGCCTGATTGGCGGCTTCGGCGGCCAGCTTGGCGGCCAGCAATTGCTCGGCCGCGGCACGGCTGGTGGTAATGTCCTCGACGATCGACCAGATGTATTGCCGGCCGTCCTTGCCGGTCATCAGCATGCCGTTGAGGCGCAGCGGGATGCGGTGCCCATCCTTGTGCAGGTACTCTTTTTCGTAGGGGCCGTAACGCCCGGTGCGGGCCAGCGTTTCGAGCTGCAGCTTTTCCAGTTCGGCATACTCGGGCGGGGTCAGTTGCCAGTAATCGATCTGCCGGAGTTCGTCGGCCGGATAGCCGGAAATCTGCCGGAAGGCTTCGTTGAAGTCGATGTAACGGCCGGCCATGTCGGTCAGCGCGATGCCGAGCGGCGACAGCTCATAAAGTCCGAGCAGCTTGTCCTCGCTCTCGCGCAATGCCTTTTTCGCCTGAACCGCCAGTTGCTCGCGCAGTTCGCGCTCATTGCGCAGGTGCGCGGCGATCTCGGCCTGCATCGCATTGAAGGCGCCGAGCAGTTGGTGCAGTTCGTAGCCGGCCCGCCCGGCGTCGGCTTCCAGCGCGATCACCGATCCCGGCTCGTTGGCGGCAATCCGTGCCGCCAGTTGCCCGAGCGGGGTGACGATTTCGCGGCGTATGGTCAGGTAGCTCAAACCGCCGAACAGGCCGACGAAGAGCAGGGCGCTGACGATCAGGCGGGTGATGCGATGGATCAGTTCATCGATCATCACATCGTTGCTGACGGCGATTTCCAGTACCCCGAGCGACTGCTCGCCACGCACCAGCGGCGCGCTGCGCGCCAGGTACTCGCCATGCACCGTCGGGGTCGCGTAACGATAGGTCTGGCCGGTCAGCGTCCGCAGTTCGGCGCGGACCACGCCGTCGGTCTTCAACGCCGATTGCAGAAGATTCTCCGACTGGCGCACATCGACCGCCCAGACCGCTTCGGTCAGCGCAATGCTCAGCGACTCCAGGGTTTGCGCCGACAGGGCGCGCAGCCGCTGGGTTTCCTGTTGCCAGGCAAAGTACGAGGTCAGGGCGATCGCCAGAAGCATGGTCAGTGCCGCGGCCGCCAGGATGTGACGGAGGATTCTGCGTTGTAGCGACGGGGCGGCGATCATTTGAGCAGGGGTAACAACGAGAAGTGATAGTCGCGGGACTTCGGCGCATGTACCAGGCTGAATTGCCGGAAGTCGACCTGGGGAATGCGCTGGTCGTCAAAGCGCTCGATGAACTGCTTGGCCTGACGGGCGTCGATGATGGCAAACAGCGGATCGCGCCGATCCCGGCCGCCGGCCTTCTCGAGGTCCTTGCCGGCGTGGACATCGTGAATCATCACCACGGCCCAGCCGCCGGCCGTGAAATGCCCGGCCGCAAGAACGCTGAGGCGGCCGCTCAGCCGGTCCTGCATCGCCTGCCGCGAATTGTTCAGGCCGGCGAACAGGATGTTCTTGCCGGGCAGCAGATTTTTCGCCTCGGCGGCCTGGATCGCGCCGAAGGCCATCAGATCGTTGGCTGCCCAGACCAGACGGGCTTCCGGGTAGCGCGTCAGCAGGATGTCGGTCTGCGCCTGGGCCCGTTGCTGGTTCCACTCGCCATAGACGATCTGGGTCAGCTGGATTTCCGGATGTTCGGCCAGCGCCCGGCGCAATCCGGCCTCGCGCTCCAGTGAGGCGGGCGTTGCCTTGTCGCCGGCAATGGCGATCAGTTGGCGGCTGCCGTCCGGCCGCGCCGGCAGGGCGCGCTGCGCCTCGTTAAAGAGTGCCTTGGCCATGCGATAGCCGGCATCCTCGTTGTTGGGCACCAGGCTGCCGACCAGATGGCTCAACGAAACCCCGGCGCTTTCCAGGGCCTGCTTCTGCTCGGCGCTGATCGAATTGAGCAGCAGGAACACTTTGATGCCCGAACCCGCGGTCATTTTCAGGATCTCGGGCGCCACCTGCTTTTCGTTGACGACGATCAGGTAATCCGGCTGCCGCGCCCGCTCGAGCACCGAACGGGCGTTGGCGACCATCTTGGTGGCATCGCGTTCGGCATACAGGATGTCGAGATCGACGTGGAGATCGCTGGCCGCCGACTGCATGAAACGGCTGACGCTGACCCAGAATTCCTCGGTCGACTTGCCCGGATTCAGGAAAACGATGCTTTCGGCCCATCCGGCAATCGGGATCAGCAGCAGACAGCAAAATAGCATTACGGAACGACGGATAGTTTCAGCCATTGACCAGCAGTTGAATTGCCCTGACATGTTCGATGCCGTGATTATCACGCATCGCATGCCGGCCGTCTTGTCCGGCGACGCACTTCTCCGGTCGCGCGCCGAGCTGAGCCAGCCGGGCAAGGCCGGGCATCCGGACGAAAAAAAGCGCCCCACAGGGCGCTTTGATGGCCGCACAGCCGACGGCTTATTTGGGAATCGCCCCGTCGACGCCTTCGACGTAGAAATTCATCTTCTTCAACTCGCCGTCGGCATAGCTCTTGCCCGCCGCGAGCAGCTCCTTGCCGGCCTGGTCCTTGAGCGGGCCGGTGAACGGGTGGAGCTTGCCGGACTTGATGTCGTCCCGCCGCTGTTCGGCCAGTTTCTTCACCTCTGCCGGCACGGCCGAGCCGAAGCTCTCGATATTGACCGCACCTTCCTTGACGCCCCACCACAGGTCGCCGCTCTTCCAGGTGCCGGCCTGCACTTCATCGACGGTCTTCTTGTAGATGACGCCCCAGTTGAGCACCGATGCCGCCAGGTGCGCCTTGCCGCCGAACTTGCTCATGTCGGAATCCCAGCCGAAGGCGAGCACGCCTTTTTCCTGGGCGGCCTGGACGACGGCCGGCGAATCGGTGTTCTGCATCAGCACGTCGCAACCCTGGGCGATCAGCGCCAGCGCGGCTTCGCGTTCCTTGCCCGGATCGAACCAGCTATTGACCCAGATGGCGCGGGTGGTGATCGCCGGATTGACGCTGCGCGCCCCGATCGTGAAAGCGTTGATGTTGCGGATCACTTCCGGGATGGGGATCGAAGCGACGACGCCCAGCTTGTTGCCCTTGCTCATCTTGCCGGCGACGACGCCGAGCATGTAGGCGCCTTCGTAGGTCCGGACGTCATAGACGCCGAGATTGGCCGCCGTCTTGTAGCCGGTGGCGTGCATGAAGACGGTGTTGGGGAAGGCCTTGGCGACCTTGGTCATCTGGTTCATGTAGCCGAAGGAGGTGCCGAAGACCACCTTGTTGCCTTTTTGCGCCAGATCGCGGAAAACCCGCTCGGCGTCGGCCGTTTCCGGCACATTCTCGACGAAGGTGGTTTTCACCTGGCCGGCCGACTGGCTTTCCAGCAGCTTGCGGCCTTCGTCATGCGAATAGGTCCAGCCGTGGTCGCCGGTTGGGCCGATATAGACGAAACCGGCCTTCAGCGGGTCGGCCGCCTGGGCGCCGGTCAGGCTGGCAACAGACAGCGCCGCGACGGCAGTCAGGGTCTTGAGGCGAGAGAGCAGCATGCGTGGTTCTCCTTGGAGGGGTGAGGGGGTTGGTTGCTGCACTGTAGCAATCGCCAACCGCCAGACCCATCCCGCCGGCGTTATGACCAGTATTCCTCAACGCTGCTATGGCCGGCCCCGGCCGGCCGCGATAATTGCCGACCTTAAAGGAGTCCGCCATGAGCCAAATCCTGTCCGCCACGGACCTGTTTTTTCTGCAGCGCAGCATCGAACTTTCCCGCCAGGTCCGCGCCGCCGGCAAGCATCCGTTTGCCGCGCTGGTCGTCGACGCCGCCGGCCGCATCGTCGCCGAAGCCGGCAACGACTCGCTGCCGCCGGACGGCGACCCGACCCGCCATGCCGAGCTGGTGGCCGCCGGGCTGGCCGCCCGCCGCCTGACGCCGGATGAACTGGCCGGGGCGACGCTGTATTCGAGCGCCGAACCCTGCGCCATGTGTGCCGGGGCGATCTATTGGTGCGGCATCGGCCGCGTCGTCTATGCGCTGTCCGAACATCGGCTGCTCTCGCTGACCGGCGACCACCCGGAAAACCCGACTTTTGCCTTGCCCTGTCGCGAGGTCTTCGCCCGTGGCCAGCGTCCGGTCGCCGTCACCGGCCCCTGTCTCGAAGACGCGGCGGCGGCGCCGCATGTTGGCTTCTGGGAACGGCCATAAGCCAGCGCAGATAATCCTTATCGCTGGCCGCTGATCAACCCCGCCGGGGAGCCGTGCTACTTTGAAACATCGCAATTCGACGCATTTTTGATCATGGCCGAACGTCCAATCCACTTCTATTTTCGCGGCGCAATCCAGCAGGTCGATGGCGCCTCGCCGACCCGCACCGTGCTCCAGCACCTGCGTGAAGACCGCCAACAGACCGGCACCAAGGAAGGCTGCGCCGAGGGCGATTGCGGCGCCTGCACCGTCGTCGTCGGCGAACTGGTCGGGGCCGACGGGCAGCAGGAATTGCGCCTGCGCGCCGTCAATTCCTGCATCCAGTTCCTGCCTTCGCTCGACGGCAAGGCCTTGTTCACCGTCGAAGATCTGGCGCCGGCCGCCGACCAGCTCCACCCGGTGCAGCAGGCGCTGGTCGACCGGCACGGTTCGCAATGCGGCTTCTGCACGCCGGGTTTCGCAATGTCGCTGTTCGCGCTCTACGAAAACCAGACTAGCTGCCCCGAACGCGAGGAAATCGACCATACGCTGTCGGGCAACCTGTGCCGGTGCACCGGCTACCGGCCGATTGTCGATGCGACGCGCGACGCCTACGCGCTGCCCCGGCAGAACCTCGCACGGCAGCCGGTGATCGCCGCGTTGCAGCAGATGGCCAAGCTGCCGCCGCTCGACTACCAGGCGGCTGGCCGACGCAGCCACAGCCCGCGCAGCCTGGCCGAACTGGCCGCCCTCCGTCTCGCCCGGCCGGCCGCCCGGCTGGTCGCCGGCGGCACCGACGTCGGCCTGTGGGTCACCAAGCAGGGGCGCGATCTCGGCGAAATCATCCAGCTCGGCGCGGTGGCCGAACTGAAAACCATCAGCGTCGGCGCCAGCCGTCTGGAAATCGGCGCCGGCGTCACGCTGACCGATGCCTTCGCCGCGCTCACCGCCTTCGAGCCGCAATGGGCCGAACTGGCCCGGCGCTTCGCCTCGACCCCGGTCAAGAACGCCGGGACGCTCGGCGGCAATGTCGCCAACGGCTCGCCGATCGGCGATTCGATGCCGGCGCTGATCGCGCTCGGTACCCGCATCGTGCTGCAACAGGGCGAGAGCCGGCGCGAGATGCCGCTTGAAGACTTCTATCTCGCCTACCAGCAGACCGCGCTGCGGGCCGGCGAGTTCGTCCGCGGGCTGGTGCTCGATGCCCCGTTCGCGCCGCTGCGCCGCATCTTTCGCAGCTACAAGGTGGCCAAACGGCTCGATCAGGATATATCCGCCGTCTGTGCCGGCCTTGCCGTGCATGTCGACGCGCAAGGGCTGATTCGCCGCGCCCGTCTTGCCTTCGGCGGCATGGCGGCGACCCCGAAACGGGCGCTCAGCTGCGAAATGGCGCTGCTCGGCCGGCCGTGGACGCTGGCCAGCGTGCGCCATGCCATGGCGGCGCTCGGCGAAGATTACGCCCCGCTGGCCGACGTTCGCGCCGGCAGCGCCTATCGGCTGAGCGTGGCGAAAAACCTGCTCCACCGTTTCTGGCTGGAAACCCGGCCCGACCAGGGCGAGGCGCCGCCGCCCGTGCGTCTGGCGCAGCTCGCCCCGATCCGGCCGGCGGTGCAGGCATGAGCGCCGCAGTCGCCGGGGCATCGCTGATCGGCCGCCCGGTGCCGCACGAGAGCGCCCATCTCCACGTCAGCGGCAAGGCCGCCTACATCGACGACCTGCCGGAACTGGCCGGCACGCTGCACGCGGCGGCCGGCTTGTCGACCTGCGCGCGCGGCCGCATCAAGCAGCTCGACCTCGCCGCCGTGCGCGCCTATCCCGGCGTGCGCTGCGTCATCACCGCCGCCGACATTCCCGGCGAGAACAATTGCGGGCCGATCCTGCACGACGATCCGATCATCGCCGGCGACGAGATCCAGTTCTACGGCCAGGTCATCTTCGCCGTCGCCGCCGAAACGCGCGACGCGGCCCGTCAGGCCGTGCGTCTGGCGAAAGTGGAATATGAAGCCACGACGCCCGTCCTCGACATCGACGCAGCGATTGCCGCCGAGTCCTGGGTGCTGCCGCCCTTCGCGATGCAGCGCGGGCCGGTGGATGCCGCCTTCGCCGAAGCGCCGCATCACCTGAGCGGCACGACAAGCGTCGGCGGACAGGAACATTTCTACCTCGAAGGCCAGATTTCCTACGTCCAGCCCAGGGAAGACCGGACGTTGCACCTGATCTGCTCGACGCAGCACCCGACCGAGATGCAGCAGCTCGTCTCGCGCGCATTGGGCTGGCGTTCGCACCAGATCAGCGTCGAGATCCGGCGCATGGGTGGCGGTTTCGGCGGCAAGGAATCGCAGTCGGCGCAATGGGCCTGCCTGGCGGCGATCCTGGCGGTCAACACCGGAAAACCGGTCAAAATGCGTCTCGACCGCGACGACGACATGATCGCCACCGGCAAGCGCCACGGCTTCCAGTACGCCTGGGAATCCGCCTTCGACGAGGCCGGCCGCCTGCTCGGCCTGAAGCTGGAGATGGCCTCGAACTGCGGCTATTCGGCCGACCTGTCCGGGCCGGTCAATGACCGCACGATCTGCCATATCGACAACGCCTACTATCTCGACGCGGTGACGCTGAAAAGCCTGCGCTGCAAGACCAATACCGTGTCGAACACCGCTTTCCGCGGCTTCGGCGGGCCGCAGGGCATGTTCGTCATCGAGACCGTGCTCGACGACATCGCGCGCCATCTCGGGCGCGATCCGCTCGAAGTCCGGCAGATCAACTTCTACGACACCGTTCCCGGCGCGCGCAGCACGACGCCCTACGGCATGAGCGTCGAAGACAACGTCGCCCCGGCGCTGGTCGCCGAACTCGCCGCCAGTTGCGACTACGCTGCCCGCCGCGCCGCGCTTGCCGAATTCAACGCCAGCAGCCCGGTCATCAAGCGCGGCCTGGCGCTGACCCCGCTCAAGTTCGGCATTTCCTTCAACGCCACGCACTACAACCAGGCCGGCGCGCTGGTCCATGTCTATACCGACGGCACCGTGCTCGTTTCGCACGGCGGCACCGAGATGGGCCAGGGCCTTTACACCAAGATCAAGCAGATCGTCGCCCAGGAATTCGGCCTGCCGCTCGAAGACGTGCGCCTCTCCTCGACCGACACCAGCCGCGTCGCCAACACCTCGGCAACCGCTGCCTCGAGCGGCGCCGACCTCAACGGCAAGGCTTCGCAAAACGCCTGCCTGAACATCAAGGCGCGGCTTGCCGCCTTCGTCGTCGATCTGTGCAACGGCAAGGTGGCGGCGACCGACGTGCAATTCGTCGATGGTCGCGTCAAGGCCGGTGAGGCCTACGACGCCAGCTTCCCCGAACTGGTGATGGCCGCCTACCGGGCGCGCATCCAGTTGTGGGATGCCGGTTTCTACAAGACGCCGAAAATCCATTTCGACCCGGTTACCAAGCTCGGCCGGCCCTTCTTCTACTTCGCTTACGGCGCCTCGTGCAGCGAAGTCGCCATCGACACGCTGACCGGCGAAAGCCGCGTGCTGCGCGTCGATCTGCTGCACGACGTCGGCCGCTCGATCAATCCGGCGCTCGATATCGGCCAGATCGAAGGCGGCTTCATCCAGGGCATGGGCTGGCTGACCAGCGAAGAGTTGTGGTGGAAAACCGAGGGCGCCCAGGCCGGCCGGCTGATGAGCCATGCGCCCTCGACCTACAAGATCCCGACTGCCAGCGATTTGCCGGAAGTCTTCAACGTCCGCCTCTTTGACAACGCCAATGTCGAAGACAGCATCCACCGCTCGAAGGCGGTCGGCGAGCCGCCCTTCATGCTCGCGCTGTCGGTCTTCCAGGCGCTGCGCGACGCGGTCGGCGCGACGCTGCCGGCCGGCAGCCAGGTCAAGCTGAGTGCGCCGGCGACGCCGGAAGCCATCCTGCGCGCCATCACCAACGGCCAGCGCCGGGAAACCGGGTGGCAGTGATGGACGAGAACCGGCCCGACGACTGGTTGCACGCGCTGCCGCAGCACCTGGCCAGTGGCCGGGATTGCGTGCTGGTCAGCGTCGCCCGGACCCAGGGTTCGGCGCCGCGTGAGGCGGGGGCCGGTATGGTGGTCGGCGAGCAGCGAAGCAGCGACACGATAGGCGGCGGCCATCTTGAGTGGCAGGCGATCCATCATGCCCGGCGCTTGCTCGCCGCCGGCAGTCGGCAGCCCGAACTGCTTCGCTTCAACCTCGGCGCCCGGCTCGGCCAGTGCTGCGGCGGAGTGGTCTGGCTGCTCTTCGAAACCATCCCGGCGGCCAGTCTGGGACTGTGGCAAATGCGGCGGCTGGCGGTCGACGGCGGCCAGCGGCTGGAGCGCCAACTCGACCGCTTCGGGGCGGCCTCGGCCTGGCAACTGACCGACAGTCCGGGCGCCGGCACCCAACTGATCGGCGACCCGAGCTACTGGCTGTTCCGGCAGGAAATCGCCGACCAGCGCTTTCCGGTGTTCCTGTTCGGCGCCGGCCACGTGGCGCGCGCGCTGGTTCGCCAATTGCAGCCGCTGGGCGCCCGCCTGACGTGGATCGACAGCCGGGAGGAGGGCTTTGCCGGGGCCGAGGGGGCGGGCTGCCGCCAAGTGCTGACCGACATCCCGGAAAGCGAAGTGAAGAGGGCGCCGGCCGGCAGTTATTTCCTGGTGATGACGCACAATCACAGCCTCGATTTTTCGTTGTGCGAGGAAATTTTCAAGCGCCAGGATTTCGCCTATTTCGGCCTGATCGGCTCGCATAGCAAGCGCGCTTCCTTCGAACACCGCTTGCGCGACCGCGGCTTGGCGCCCGAACGGCTGGCCGAACTGACCTGCCCGATCGGCATCCCCGGCATCGTCAGCAAGGAACCGGCGGCCATTGCGCTGGCCGTTGCCGCCCAGCTTTATCAGATCGAGAACAGTCGCCAACTGATCAGGCAGGCCGGCCAGCGCCGCCTGCCCGATACCCACAGCCTGCCGGAGGAACCATGAGCGCCAGCGCCCGCCTGGAACTGCTGCATATCACCAAACGCTATCCCGCCGTTGTGGCCAATGACGACATCAGCCTGTCGGTCGAGCCGGGTGAAATCCACGCCATCCTCGGCGAGAACGGCGCCGGCAAGAGCACACTGATGAAGATCATCTATGGCGCGGTCAAGGCCGACGACGGCGAGATGATGTGGAACGGCCGCCAGGTCGCCATCGCCAACCCGGCGCAGGCCCGCCAACTGGGCATCGGCATGGTCTTCCAGCATTTCTCGCTGTTCGAGACCTTGAGCGTGGTCGAGAACATTGCTCTGGTGCTCGACGAGCCTTTCGACCTGCCGGCGCTGGCGGTTCGCGTCAAGGAAGTGTCGGAACGCTACGGCCTGCCGCTCGACCCGCAGCGCATGGTGCATAGCCTGTCGGTCGGCGAACGGCAGCGCGTCGAAATTGTCCGCTGTCTGCTGCAGGACCCGCAACTGCTGATCCTCGACGAACCGACCTCAGTGCTGACCCCGCAAGCCGTGCAGAAACTGTTCGAGACGCTGCGTCGGCTGGCCTCGGAAGGCGTCTCCATTCTCTACATCAGCCACAAGCTGCACGAAATCAAGTCTCTGTGCGACCGTGCGACGATCATGCGCGGCGGCAAGGTGACCGGCACCGCCATTCCGCGCGACGAGACGCCGGCCAGTCTGGCCCGCCTGATGATCGGGCGCGAACTGCCGGTCTGCGCGGCGCCGCTCTACACCGGCGAACCAAAGCCGGTCCTCGAAGTCGACCGCCTCAGCCTGGTATCCGACGATCCGTTCGGCACTTCACTGGAAAACATCTCGCTGACCGTCCATGCCGGCGAAATCCTCGGCATCGCCGGCATTTCCGGTAACGGCCAGGCCGAGCTGCTGGCCGCGCTGTCCGGCGAAACGACCGTTGATCGCGAAGCCATCTGGCTCGCCGGCGAGGCCATCGGCCATCTCGATGCCGGCCGGCGACGGGCCCAGGGCCTGGTTTTCGTGCCGGAAGAACGGCTCGGCCGGGGCGCCGTACCTGCCCAGTCGCTGGCCCGCAACGCGCTGCTGACGGCGCACCGCCAGGGCATGAAGCAGTGGGGCCTGGTCAGTTACCGGAAAGCGAAGGAATTCGCCGAGCAGTGCATCGCCCGCTTCGATGTGCGCTGCGGCGGGCCAGGGTCGGCGGCCCGGTCGCTGTCCGGCGGCAATTTGCAGAAATTCATCGTCGGCCGCGAAATCATGCTCGCCCCGAAGGTGATGATCGTCGCCCAGCCGACCTGGGGCGTCGATGTCGGCGCCGCCGCCTTCCTGCGCCAGACGCTGCTCGACCTGTCGCGCACCGGCGTCGCCATTCTGGTCGTTTCGGAAGAACTCGAAGAATTGTTCGAGATCAGCGACCGCATTGCCGTGCTGGCCGCCGGCAAGCTTTCCGCCGCCCAGCCCAAGGCGGCGACCAATGCCGAATCGGTCGGTCTGCAGATGTCCGGCCTGTTTGCCGTAACCGCCCAGCCCACGGAGTCCGGCCATGCACCTGCTTGAACCCCGCGCCCAGCCGTCGCAGTTGCTGCGCTGGACGGCGCCGCTGATCGCCATCGTCGCCACGCTGCTCGCCGGCTCGGTGCTGTTCTGGGCGCTCGGCAAGCCGCCGCTCGCTTCCTTCGAAGTCTTCTTCATTCAGCCGCTGGCCAGCAGCTACGGCTGGAGCGAACTGCTGATCAAGGCCTGCCCGCTGATCCTGATCGCCCAGGGCCTGGCCATTGGCTTCAAGGCGCGCATCTACAACATCGGCGCTGAGGGCCAGCTGATCGTTGGCGCGCTGTTCGGCGGCGGCGTCGCCATTTATATGGAGGGCAGCGCTTCGGCCTGGGTGATCCCGGCCATGGTCGTCGCCGGCGCCCTCGGCGGCGCCTTGTGGGGGGCGTTGCCGGCGCTGCTCAAGACCCGCTTCAATGCCGAGGAAACGCTGACCACATTGATGCTGGCCTACGTCGCCAACTTCATCCTCTCCTACATGGTCAACGGCCCGTGGCGCGATCCGGAGGGCATGAACTTCCCGCAGTCGATCATGTTCGCCGACAACGCGCTGTTCGGCATTCTCCTCGACGGCTCGCGGGTCAATACCTCGATCTTCATCACGCTGTTCGCGGTGCTCGCCTTCTGGCTGTTCAACGCCAGGAGCTTCCTTGCCTACCAGCTGGAGGTCGGCGGCTTGGCGCCCGCCGCGGCGCGCTATGCCGGTTTCTCGGCCAAGGGCACGGTGTGGTTCAGCCTGGTCATTTCCGGCCTGACCGCCGGCCTGGCCGGGGTCGGCGAAGTGGCCGGACCGGTCGGCCAGTTGAACCTCAATATCTCGCCGGGCTACGGTTTTGCGGCGATCATCGTCGCCTACCTCGGCCGTCTGCACCCGCTCGGCATCGTCCTCGCCGGCAGTCTGATGGCGCTGATCTACCTCGGCGGCGAAGCGGCCCAGGTCAGCCTGCAGATGCCGGCCGCGATTACCGGCATTTTCCAGGGCATGCTGCTGTTTTTCCTGCTCGGCGCCGATGCCTTCATCGATAACCGCCTGCGTCGCCCGCAACTGTCCGCTGCCCGAGGATAACGCCATGCTCGAACACCTGCTCCCGGTCTTTGCCGGCACGCTGGCCGCCGCCACCCCGCTGATCTTCGCCGGCCTCGGCGAACTGGTCAGCGAACGCAGCGGCGTCATCAACCTCGGCGTCGAAGGCATGATGCTGATCGGCGCCATCGCCGGTTTTGCGGTCGCTGCCGAAACCGGTTACGGCGCGGTCACCGGCCTGCCGGCCGGGGCCCTGGCCGGCGCGGCGGCGGCGATGATCTTCGCCTTCTTCGCGTTGTCGCTGGCCGCCAACCAGGCCGCCTGCGGCCTGGCCCTGACCATCTTCGGTATCGGCCTTTCCGCCTTCATCGGCCAGCACTACGTCAGCTACAGCCTGCCCGGCCTGCAGCCGATCGCCATTCCGCTGCTCTCGGAAATCCCGCTGCTCGGCCCGATCTTCTTCAAGCAGGACTGGGTGGTCTATCTCTCCTTCATCGCCTTTGCCGGCGTTGCCTGGACCCTGGCCAAAACCCGCCTCGGCCTGCTGCTCAAGGCGGTCGGCGAATCGCCGGAAGCGGCGCATGCGATCGGCTACCCGGTGCTCGGCATCCGCTACGGCGCGGTGGCTTTCGGTGGCGCCATGGCCGGCATTGCCGGCGCCTACCTGTCCACCGTCTATACCCCGCTGTGGGTCCAGAACATGAGCGCCGGGCGCGGCTGGATCGCCGTCGCGCTGGTCGTCTTCGCCACCTGGAAACCGAGCCGGCTGCTGCTCGGCGCCTACCTGTTCGGCGCCGTTACCATCCTGCAGTTCCACGCCCAGGGGCTCGGCATTTCGGTGCCTGTGCAGTTTCTCGCCGCGCTGCCTTACCTCGCCACCATCGTCGTGCTGGTCGTCATTTCGCGCGACCGTCGACTGCTCCAACTCAACCTGCCGGCTTCGCTCGGCAAGCCTTTCCTGCCATGACCACACTGCTACTGAAAGACGCCGACGTTCTCGTCACCATGGACGCCGCCCGCCGCGAAATCCCCGGCGGCGGCGTCTTCATCCGCGACGGCGTGATCGAGGCGGTCGGCAGCCGTGCCGAACTGCCGGCCAGCGCCGACCGGGTGATCTCGCTGGCCGGCACGGTCGCCTTGCCCGGCCTGGTGAACACGCACCACCACATGTACCAGAGCCTGACGCGGGTCATTCCCGGTGCCCAGGACGCCGAACTGTTTGGCTGGCTGCGCCGCCTGTACCCGATCTGGGCCGGGCTGACGCCGGAAATGATCAGGATTTCCACGTTGACCGCGATGGCCGAGCTGATCCTCTCCGGCTGCACGACTTCCAGCGACCATCTTTACCTCTACCCGAACGGCAGCCGTCTCGACGACTCGATCGAGGCCGCCGCGACCATCGGCATGCGCTTCCACGCGGCGCGCGGCAGCATGAGCGTCGGCGAAAGCCAGGGCGGCCTGCCGCCGGACCGGCTGGTCGAAAGCGAAGCGAGCATCCTGAAAGACACGCAGCGCCTGATCGAGACCTGGCACGACCCGGCCCGCCATGCCATGCAGCGTATCGTCGTCGCGCCGTGTTCGCCGTTCTCGGTCAGTCGCGATCTGATGCGCGAGTCGGCCGCCCTGGCGCGCAGCCATGGCGTCTCGTTGCACACCCACCTGGCCGAGAACGACAACGACGTCGCCTACAGCCGCGAGAAGTTCGGCATGACGCCGGCCGAATACGCCGAATCGCTCGGCTGGGTCGGCCACGACGTCTGGCACGCCCACTGCGTCAAGCTCGACGCGCCGGGCATCGGCTTGTTCGCCCGTACTGGCACCGGCATCGCCCATTGCCCCTGCTCGAACATGCGCCTGGCCTCCGGCATCGCGGCGATCCCGGCGATGCGCGCCGCCGGCGTCCATGTCGGCCTCGGCGTCGACGGCTGCGCCTCGAACGACGCCGCCCACCTGCTCGGCGAAGCCCGGCAGGCGATGTTGCTGGCCCGCGTCAGCCACGGCCCGGCGGCGATGAACGCCCGTCAGGCGCTGGAACTGGCCACATTGGGCGGCGCCAGAGTCCTCGGCCGCGACGACATCGGCGCACTGGCCCCGGGCATGAGCGCCGACCTGGTCGCCTTTTCGACCGGCGGTCTCGATCTGGCCGGCGCCGCCGTGCATGACCCGGTCGCCGCGCTGGTCTTTTGCACGCCGCAGGCGGTGCGCCATTCGATCATCAACGGCAAAGCGGTGGTCGCCGACGGCCAACTGCTGCCGCTCGACCTCCCGGTGCTGGTCGCCACCCACAACCGCCTGGCCCGGCAACTGGTCAACGGCAACCGCTGAGCAGCCATGAACGATACGCCCCAACCCCATTACCAGCTGGTGCATGGCCAGATCCTGCATTTTCTCAAGGACCCCGGCGCCGCCGATGCGGCTGACAGCTACCAGTATTTCCCGGACGGGGCGCTGTGGATCGAGGACGGCCATATCGCCGATGTCGGCCCCTGGGCCGACCTCCTGGCCCGCATTCCGCCGGCCGTGCTGGGCCGCGCCGAAGTCTTCGACTACTCCGGCAAGCTGGTTCTGCCCGGCCTGGTCGATACCCACTGCCACTATCCGCAGTCGGCCATCATCGCCTCGTTTGGCCGGCAACTGCTCGACTGGTTGAACGACTACACCTTCCCGGTCGAAAGCGGTTTTTTCGACCCGCAGGTCGCCCAGACGACTGCCGACTATTTCGTCGAACGGCTGCTCGCCCACGGCACCACCACCGCCTCGGTGTTCGCCACGGTGCATCCGGAATCGGTCGATGCCTTCATGGCCTCGGCCGAGCGGCACCGGCTGCGCATGTTGTGCGGCAAGGTGATGATGGACCGTCACGCGCCGGCCAACTTGCTCGACACGGTGCGCGCTGCCGAACGCGACAGCCTGGCCCTGATCGAGCGCTGGCATGGCAAGGGCCGGTTGCGCTACAGCATCACGCCGCGCTTCGCGCCGACCTCGAGCATCGATCAACTGGTGCTGGCCGGCGAGCTCTATGCCAGCCGGCCCGACCTGCATGTCCAGTCGCATCTGGCGGAAAACCCCGACGAAATCGCCTGGGTCGGCGAACTGTTTCCGCATTGCCGAGACTACCTCGACGTTTACGCGCAATACGGTCTGCTCGGGCCGCGCACCATCTACGGCCACTGCATCCACCTGGCCCCCGTCGAAATCGCCGAAATGGCCCGGCACGGGGCAGCCGCCGCCTTCTGCCCGACCTCCAACCTGTTTCTCGGCAGCGGTTTCTTCAACCACCATGCGGCGCTGAATGCCGGCATCCAGGTTGGTCTGGCCACCGATGTCGGCGGCGGTACCTCGTTCAGCCTGATCCGCACGCTGGGCGACGCCTACAAGGTGTCGCAACTGCATCGCAGCCCGCTGCCGCCGCTCCAGGCCTGGTACCTGGCCACCCTAGGTGGTGCCCAGGCACTGCATCTCGACGCCTTCATCGGCAACTTCAGGCGCGGCAAGGAAGCCGACTTCGTCGTTCTCGAACCACGCGCCACGCCGGAACTGGCATTCCGGCTGGATCGGCGGAACAGCCTGGAAGACCAGCTGTTCGCGATGATGATCCTCGGTGACGAACGCTGTGTCGCCGCCACCCACGTCATGGGTCGTCCGGCCTTCCGCCAGAACCCGCCGTTGTCCGGCCGTTTGCACAATGCCGGCGAGCCACCGACAATCCCCGTTACCCCTATCCCGAGCACCTGCCGATGATTACCCCGTCCCCTGCCGATTCCGTTCTCGACCTTGCCTGCCGCATGCCCAAGGCCGAACTGCACGTTCATATCGAAGGCACGCTGGAGCCCGAACTGGCCTTCGCGCTGGCCCGCCGCAACGGCCTGACGCTGCCCTATGCCGACGAAGCGGCGCTCAAGGCGGCCTACGATTTCGACAGCCTGCAGTCCTTTCTCGATCTTTATTACGCCTGTGCCGACGTGCTGCGCACCGCCGACGATTTTCGCGACCTGATGCTGGCCTATCTGGAGCGCGCCGCGGCCGACAACGTGCTGCACGCCGAAATATTCTTCGACCCGCAAACCCACACCGCCCGCGGCATTTCGTTCGTGACGGTGCTCGACGGTCTGGCCGAGGGCTTGCGTCTCGGTCGCCAGCGCTGGGGCATCAGCGGCCGCCTGATTCTCTGTTTCCTGCGTCACCTCAGCGAGGAAGAGGGTTTCGTCACGTTGGCCGAGGCCGAACCCCATCTCGAGCGGATCGATGGTTTCGGCCTCGATTCCTCGGAAAAGGGCCATCCGCCAAGCAAGTTCGCCCGCCTGTTCGCCCGCTGCCAGGAACTCGGCAAGCCGGTCGTCGCCCATGCCGGCGAAGAAGGCCCGCCGGCCTTCATCATTGAGGCTCTCGATGGGCTCGGCGCGGCCCGCATCGATCATGGCGTGCGGGCGCTGGAAGACCAGGCGCTGGTCGACCGGCTGGTCCGCGACGGCATTCCGTTGACCGTCTGCCCGCTGTCCAACATCCGGCTGTGCGTCTTCCCGAGCATGGCTGAACACACGCTCGGCAAGCTGCTTGCCGCGGGCGTCAAGGTCATGCTGAACAGCGACGATCCGGCCTATTTCGGCGGCTACCTGAACGACAACATCCGGGCGGTGCAGGCCGCCTTCCAGTTCGATGCGGCTACCTGGTACCAGCTGGCGCGCAATAGTTTCGAGGCGAGTTTCGCCAGCCCGGCCGACCAGGCCGGCTGGATCGCCCGTCTCGACGCCCATTTCGCGGCGGCCGGCAGCTTGGCCAACTGAGCCGGAAGAGGGCGTTTGCCGGCCGGCCCGGGGGCTGTCGTCTTTCGCACAAGGTTGTAGATCGCCCTCCGTACCGCTCCGAACCCCGCGCTGTCGATCACTTGGCTTGTGCGGCAAGGGGTTCGGCCAGGCACGACGGCTCGGAACGGGCCGCCTCGGCGATAGGCGTATTTCCTGCTTTTAATGCGCCGACGAGGCCGTTTTCCACTCTTTTTGTCGTCTTTGCCCGCACCCGACAAAGCCTTGCCGCATTTTCGTCGGGCCAGTCAGGGACCAACAATAAAAAGCCATGAAAACGAATCTGCCAATTACGCGCCAGGAAGTCCTGATGGAGGAGGGCGCGACCATCGTCACCAAGACCGATCTGCGCGGCGTCATCACCTACGTCAATCCGGATTTCATCCGGATCTCCGGCTTTCCCGAAGAGGAATTGCTCGGTCAGAACCACAATGTCGTGCGTCATCCGGAAATGCCGGTCGAGGCCTTCGCCGACATGTGGGCGACGCTGAAGCGGGGCAAGCCGTGGAACGGCGTGGTCAAGAACCGCTGCAGGAATGGCGATTTCTACTGGGTGAATGCCCACGTCGCGCCGATCGACGAGGGCGGCAAGGTGGTCGGCTACACCTCGATGCGCACCAAGCCGACGCGCGCCCAGGTCGAGGCGGCCGACGCGCTGTATCGCCAGTTCCGGGAAGGCCGGGCCAGCGTCCGGCTACAGGGCGGTGCTGTCGTCAGCAAGTCGGCGCTCAGCCATCTCAATGTTTTTCGCCGGGTTTTCGAATTGTCGGTCAGCCACCAGTTGCGGCTGCTGATGCTGGCTTTCCTGCTCGGCTTCGGCATTGCCGGAACGATGGTCTACAACGGCCTGGGCAAGGTGCAGGTCAATGGGCCGATCTACCAGCGCGTGGTCCAGGGCAAGGATCTGGTGGCCGATATCCTGCCGCCGCCCGAGTATCTGATCGAATCCTATCTCGTCGTGCTGGAAATGCTCCGTGCCGAGAGCGCGGCCCTGCCAGCCTTTTTCGACAAGAGCCGGCAATTGCGCGAGGATTTCGAGGTCCGCCACAAGGTCTGGGTCGATCAATTGCCGGCCGGCCAAATGAAAACCCTGATGGTTGAGGATGCCTACCGGCCGGGCATCGCCTTCCTCGATTTGCGCGACAAGGAATTCATCCCGGCGCTGCAGGCCGACAATCACGCCGCCGCCGAGAGTCTGCTGCCCAGGCTGGCGGCGCTTTACGCGCAGCATCGGGCGGTGATCGATCAAGTGGTGATCATGGCCAATGCCCGGAATGCCGAGGACGAAATCAATGCGGCGGAAATCATCCGCAGCAACTACCTGTGGCTCGGCGGCTTTGGACTGGCCATTGCCCTTGTCGTCGCGCTCCTCGGCGGCGCGGTGATTCGCAATCTGCAACGCCTGCTCGGCGGCGACCCTCGCTATGCCTGCGAAATCACCCGCCATGTCGCGGCCGGCAATCTCGGGCTGCGCATCGAGGTCGATCCGCTCGACCGGAGCAGCCTGCTCGCCTCGATCAAGCACCTGCGCGAGATGTTCCGGCAGATGCTGACGGAAATCCGCAACAACGCCGATCAGGTGACCCTGCATGCCCGATTGATGGTGAACGCCGCCGATCAGGTGGCGCTGACCTCGCAGGCGCAGAGCCAGTCCACGGCCGGCGTGGCGAGCACTACCGAAGAGGTGAGCGCGAGCATGGTGCAGGTGGTCGACCACGCCACGCAAGCCCATGCCATTTCGGTGGCCTCGGGCAACGCCTGCGAGAGCGGCGTGACGGTCATCGGCAACGCCGTCAGC
This sequence comes from Dechloromonas denitrificans, assembly GCF_020510685.1. Classification (NCBI taxonomy): domain Bacteria; kingdom Pseudomonadati; phylum Pseudomonadota; class Betaproteobacteria; order Rhodocyclales; family Azonexaceae; genus Dechloromonas; species Dechloromonas denitrificans. The sequence continues at coordinate 3,179,551 of NZ_CP075185.1, read as the reverse complement.
AGCATGGAGGAAATCGCCGCCACCGTGCGCCTGTCGACGCAAAACATCCTGGCGCTGGGCGACCAGTCGGAACGGATTTCCTCGGTCGTCCAGGTTATTCGCGACATCGCCGATCAGACCAACTTGCTGGCCCTGAACGCCGCCATCGAAGCGGCGCGGGCCGGCGAATCCGGGCGCGGTTTTGCCGTGGTGGCCGATGAGGTGCGCAAGCTGGCCGAGCGCACGGCCACGGCAACCCGGGAAATCGCCGGGATGATCCAGGCCATCCAGGGCGGCATGCACGCTGCCGTGAAGGCCATGGAATCCGGCGTGACCCAGGTGGACAAGGGTGTGGCGCTGGCCAACGAAGCCGGCGTGGCGATCCAGCACATCCGCGACAGCGCGGCCAGGGTGGTCGCCGTGGTGGCGAGCATTTCCGGAGCGCTTCAGGAGCAGGGCACGGCGACCGAGAATATCCGCGCCCATGTCGAAAAGATTTCCGGACTGTCGGATGAAAACAATTCGGTGGCCGGCGAAGCCTTGCTCGGCGCCCAGAAATTGCTCGAAACGGCAACCGGCATGCAAAGCACGGTCAGCCGCTTCGCCGTTTAGTCGGACGGCTTGCCGATCATCAAGCAGCTGTTTGACACCAGCCCTAGCCTATCAGTGCAAGGGGCTGGTGCAAAAAGGTCAAGTCGTTCTCCTTCAATTCAGGCCTGTGTTTGCACGTTGAGCGCCAGATCCCACGGTGCCGGTTCGCCGGCAAAGCGGGCAGCAAGAAAATCCACCAGCAGGCGCAGGGCGAGCGGTTGATGCCGACGCGAGAGATAAATGGCATGAATTCCCAGCACGTCTGGCTCATGATCCGGCAGCAGGTGCACCAGGCGCCCGGCACGCAGGTCGTCACCCAAATAGTAAGTCGGCAGCATGCCAATACCCGCGCCGGATAGCACCGCCCGTCGTAAGACGGCAGTCTCGTTGGTGTGGAAGCTCCAATTGACCGGTACGGTAATCGTCTCGCCACTCCGCGTCAGTCGGTATTGCTTGCCAATACCGAAGGCGTGCGCGATGCAGCGGTGCTGGCGCAAGTCGTCGGCGGTAAGCGGCAGGCCGTGGCGTTGCAGATAGTCGGGTGAGGCACAGAGCATCGAGCGACAGCGCGCCAGGGGGCGCGTAATCATTGTCGGATCCAGTGTGTTGGTGATGCGCACCGCCAGATCGACCCGCTCGGCGACCAGATCGGTCGGCTTGTCACCCACCGACAGCACGATTTCGACCTGCGGGTAGTGCTGCTGAAAGTCGATCAGTGCAGCCGTAAGTTGAGCGTCGGCAAAAGAGCTGGAAGTTGTAACCCGGAGGACCCCGGCTGGCTCACGGCTGCGTTCGGCCGCGATGTGGCGAGCCTCCTCGGCGATGTCGAGCATTTGCCGGCAGGCGGGCAGCGCCGCCAGACCGGCATCGGTCAGGCTGACCTTGCGCGTCGTCCGATGCAGCAAGCGGGCCTCGAACCAGTCCTCGACGGCGGCGAGATAGCGGCTGACCATGGCGGCCGACATTTCCAGATGCTCGGCCGTCTGCGTCAGGCTGCCCCGATCGGCGACTTCGACAAAGACACGTACTGCGGTCAGGCGATCCATTTCATCGATCCATGCAATAAACAATCAACCGATACGGACTTTATCAATCATTTTGCAAAACTTAAAGTTCGTTCCGCACCGCTTGCTTATTCATTCAAGGAGACCAACATGTCCTATACCCGCCAACTTGGCCGCTTCGTTTTCCCCGCCCTGATCACGCTCGGCGTTGTTGCCGCGAGCGGCGCCCGTGCCGAAGTCGCCGCGCCGCTCAGCATCACGACCTATAACGCCGACGCCAACAGCTTTCACGTCAATGCCGTGGTGGTCAGCGGCAAGCGCGAAGCGGTCGTGATCGACAGCGGCTTCACCCGCGCCGATGCGCTGCGCATTGCCGCCAATGTGCTCGATAGCGGCAAGACGCTGAAGACGATCTTCATCAGCAATGCCGACCCCGATTTCTACTTCGGCGCCGAAGTGCTGAAAGGCATTTTCCCGCAGGCGCAGGTGCTGACCACCCCGGCCGTGCGCGCCAAGATCGAGGCCAAGCTGGCCGGCAAGCTCGCCTTCTGGGGCCCGAAGATGGGCGCCAACGCACCGCAGAAGCCGATCGTCCCGGACCTGCTGCAAGGCAACACGCTGAGCGTTGATGGCGAAAGCATCGAAGTGCGCGACACCGGCGGCGAACTCGCGCATCGCCCCTATGTGTGGATTCCGTCGATCCGGACCATCGCCGGCAACATCGCCATTTTCGGCAATTTGCATGTGTGGACCGCTGACACCCAGAAAGCGAGCGAACGCCAGGCCTGGATTGTCCAACTCGATGAAATCGAGGCACTCAAACCGGTGACGGTCGTGCCCGGCCACATGACTGCCGGCACGGTGCTGGATACCAGCAATATCCGCTATACCCGCGAATACCTGCAGCGCTTTGAGGTAGAAGCGGCCAAGGCGAAGACCGGTGCCGAGCTGATCGAAGCAATGAAGAAAGCCTACCCGCAAGTCGGCGAGGGTCTCGCGCTGGAGATCGGCGCCAAGGTGAACAAGGGCGAAATGAAGTGGTAATCGGCCCCGCCTGGCCCGCATCGCCCCGACGGGCAGTGCGGGCCAGGCAAACCGGCCTTTACCCCGCAAAACCCATTGATTGATTTGGAGTCCCGAACATGAGCACCCTGCATTACATCTACGACCCGCTCTGCGGCTGGTGCTACGGCGCCGCGCCGCTGGTCAGGGCGGCGCGCGAAATTCTCGCCGTTCAGGCGCACGGCGGCGGCATGATGACCGGTGCCAACCGCCAGAGCGTGACGCCGCAACTGCGCGCCTACGTCAAGCAGCACGACGCGCGCATCGCGCAACTGACCGGCCAGCCCTTCGGGCCGGCCTACGCCGACGGTCTGCTACACGCCAGCGGCGTCGTGCTCGATTCCGAACCGCCCACGGCGGCCATCCTGGCCGCCGAAGCGATCGCCGGGCGCGGGCTGGACATGCTGGCGCAACTGCAGATCGCGCATTACGTCGAAGGCCGCCGGATTGCCGAGCCAGCCACCCTGAGCGAAGTCGCCGCCGAACTCGGCCTCGACACGCAGGCCTTTGTCGCAGCGTTCGCGCAACAATCCGGCGCCACCGTCCAGCGCCATATCGAGGAAACCCGGCATTTGATGGCCGAGGTCGGCGCCCGCGGCTTTCCCAGCTTTGTACTCGAAACCGATGGTGTTTTGCAGGGCATCGATATCGGGAGCTATCTGGGCCAGCCGCAAGCCTTTCAGGACTGGTTGCGCAGCCAGGTTCGGGTGCCGGGGGGCGGGAGTACGGGTGATGCGCCGGTCTGTGACATTAATGGTTGTGCGATCTGAAGCGGGGAGGGGGCTGGATGGTTGGTGACTGGTTATCTGCCAATGCCGCCATTCAGAAGTTAGTCTGTGGCGGTCAGCAATTGGCTGGATACCTGCCGGTCAGTGTCAAGGCTTGGTGAGCAGCAGCCTCCATACTCGGCTCGGTTCAAAGCAGACGTCAAAAGTCTAAGCTCCGCGAACTCCACGAAGCAAAGCGCTGATATGCCAGGCCATACTCAGGGAGTAGCGCTGAACCTAGAAAAAGGGCGGTACGCCGGCAATCCGCAGCGGGGCCGGCGTACCGATTTCTTGTGTTAGGCCGCGACTGGCTCCGGCTCCATCGCAGGAACGGCCTTCCCGTCTCCCGCCGTTGGCCTGATCTTGAACCAGATCGCGTACAAGGCTGGCAGGAAAACCAGGGTCAGAATCGTCCCGGCGAAGGTGCCGCCGATGAGCGTATAGGCCAGCGTGCCCCAGAACACCGAATGGGTCAGCGGAATGAATGCCAGCATGGCGGCGAGTGCGGTCAGGATGACCGGACGGGCGCGCTGCACAGTGGCCTCGACGACGGCGTTGAAGGGCGCCAATCCATCCGCGATGTTGTCGCGGATCTGCCCGATCAGGATCAGCGTGTTGCGCATCAGGATGCCGGACAGGGCGATCAGACCGACCAGTGCATTGATGCCGAACGGCTGCCCGAACAGCAACAGCGTCGGCACGACGCCGATCAAGCCGAGCGGTGCGGTGGCGAATACCATCATCATCGCGGCGATCGAACGCACCTGGAAGATGATGGTGATCAGGGTCAGCGCGATCATGATCGGGAAGACCGGCGCCAGGGCCCGATTGGCCTTGCCCGACTCCTCGATGGCGCCAGCCATTTCGATCCGGTAACCAGCCGGCAGTTTGGCAATGATCGGCTGCAGTTCCTGCCACACGGCGCTGGAGACGTCCGGCGGCTGCAAGCCCTCGGCGATATCGCCACGCACGGTGATGGTTGGGGTGCGATCGCGGCGGCGCAGGATGGGATCTTCCATGCGGACATCAACCTTGCCGACCTGTGACAGCGGAATCTTTTGACCGGCCGCACCGACCAGGGTGAAGTCGCCAATCCTGCCCGGATCGAGCCGTGTGTTGCCGCCCGATCTGGCCGTGACCTGCACCGAACGGATGTCCTCGCGCACTTCCGTAATCGGGATGCCACTCAACAGGAACTGCAGCTGCTGCGCCACATCGGCAGACGTCAGGCCGATGCTCTGCAGGCGATCCTGGTCGAGCGAAAAGTGCAGTGCGGGCACGCGCTCGCCCCAGTCGGTGTTGACCGTCCGCATCTGGGCGGAGGCCTGCATGACGCCACGCACCTCTGTCGCGATGTCGCGCAGCTTGTCGGGGTCCGGCCCCATGACACGGTAGGCCACGGGAAACGGCGACGGGGGTCCGAAGACGATCTGGGTCACGCGCACCCGCGCCTCGGGCGCCAAGCCGTCGGCTGCCGCCTGGCGCAATCTGAACTTGAGGGCTTCGCGTTCCTTGTTATCGCCCGTCAGGACCACGACCTTGGCGAACGACGGATCGGGCAATTCAGGTGACATCGCCAGGAAAAAGCGGGGCGCGCCCTGGCCGATGTAGGACGTCACGACCCTGGCCTCTGGCTGTTCTGCCAGCCAGGCTTCGACCTTGGCTGTCGCGGCGCTGGTTTGCGCGATTGAGGTGCCATACGGCATCTGCACCTCGACCAGCACTTCCGGCCGGTCCGAGGTCGGGAAGAACTGCTTGTTGACCACGCCCATGCCGAGAATCGCGATAACGAAGGCGCCAATCACGCTCGCCGCGACCAGCCATTTGTGCCGGATCACCCAGACCAGCAGCCGGCGGAAGCGCTCGTAATTCGGCGTGCCGTAGATGGCTCCGTGCCCACCCGCATGCTTCTCGTAGTTTGGCAGCAGCTTGACCCCGAGGTAGGGCGTGAACACGACGGCTACGATCCACGAGGCGATCAAGGCCGTGCCGACGATCCAGAACATGTTGCTGGTGTACTCGCCGGCGGTCGACTTGGCGAAGCCGTTGGGCATGAAGCCGATCGCCGTCACTAGGGTGCCGGCCAGCATCGGCGCGGCGGTGTGGCTCCAGGCATAGGCTGCGGCACGGATGCGGTCGTAGCCTTCCTCCATCTTCACGACCATCATCTCGATGGCGATGATCGCGTCGTCGACCAGCAGCCCCAGCGCCAGGATCAAGGAACCCAGCGTGATGCGGTCGAAATTCTTGCCGGTCGCCGCCATGATGATGAAGACGGCGGCCAGGGTCAGCGGCACTGCAGCCGCAACCACGACGCCGGCGCGCCAGCCCATGCTGAGAAAGCCGACCAGGATCACCACGCCGAGGGCGACCAGGAACTTGACCATGAATTCGCCAACCGCCGACTGGATATTCACAGACTGGTCCGTCACCTTGGAGAGGTTCATGCCGAGTGGCATTTCGGCGTTGATCGTCGCCGCTTCCGCCTCCAGCGCCTTGCCCAGATTGAGGCCATTCCAACCCTCGCGCATGACCACGCCGAGCAGCAGGGTCGGTTCGCCGTTGTTCCGGATCAGGAAGGTGGCCGGGTCTTCGTAGCCGCGCTTGACCTCGGCGATGTCGCCGAGCTTCAGCGTCCGGCCGCGCGCCGCGACCGGCGTATTACGGATCGTCTCCAGATCGTCGATGGCGCCTTCGAGGCGGATGAAGACCTGTGGGCCCTTGGCTTCGATCGAGCCGGCCGGCGTCATGACATTGCGGCTGTTGAGTGCGGCGAAGAGGTCGCGCGGGGAGACGCCCAGCGTCGCCAGGCGGTCATGCGAGAACTCGACGAAAATCCGTTCGGCCTGCTCGCCGATGATGTTCACCTTCTTGACCCCGGGTACGTGCAGCAGACGCTGACGCATGGTTTCCGCATCGCGCACCAGGTGCCGATGCGGCTCGCCCTTGGCTTTCAAGGCATAGAGCGCAAAGGTCACGTCGGCATATTCGTCATTCACCATCGGGCCGATGACGCCACGCGGTAGTTTGAGCGCCTCGTCGCCGAGTTTCTTGCGCGCCTGATAGAACTGGTCGGGGACGTCGGCCGGCGGCGTACTGTCGAGCAGGACTACCGTGGAGAAAGCCAGCCCCGGCCGCGTAAAGGTCTCGGTCCGGTCATACCAGCGCAGTTCCTGCATGCGCTTTTCCAGCGGTTCGGCGACCAGTTCTTCCATCTCCTTGGCTGTCGCGCCGGGCCAGGCGGTGATCACGGTCATCTGCTTGATGGTAAAGGCGGGGTCCTCGGCACGACCCAGGGTCAGGAAGGCGATGACGCCGGCGATGAAGATCGCCAGCATCAGGAACAGGGTGACCGAGCGCTCGCGGACGGCGAGGGCGGAGAGGTTGAAAGAACTCATTTCTGTGCCCCGCCGTTCGCCGCTGCGCCAGGTGCGGCGCTGCTGTCAGCCAGTCGAACCGGTTCGCCTTCGTGCAGCAGATGGGCGCCGAGCACAACGACACGATCACCCGCCGCCAGCCCACCGGTGATCGCAGCGGATTCACCGCTGAGGCCGGCTACCTGCACGGCGCGCCAGGTAGCCTGAAGCCCCTGTCCTTGGTCCTCCTGACCTTTGACCAGCCAGACGCCGGGCCCCTTGCCCTGATCGAAGAGCGCGCTGACAGGAATCTGGAGCGCCGGGGTGGCGCGGCCGCTTTGAATTTCGATAGAAACGGTCGAGCCGAGGGGCGCGTCGGCCAGCCGGCCCTCCAGTACGTAGCGAGCCTCGAAAGTACGTGTCAGGGGGTTGGCGGCATCCGACAACTGACGCAGTTTCGCGGCGCCTGTCAGCCCGCTGCCATACAGGGTCGCGCGCCCTGCGGAGCCGATCGCCGGACGCAGGCTTTCGGGGAGCGCAATGAGCGCTTCACGACGCCCGGCATGGGCCACCCGGACGACGACCTGGCCTGCAGCGACCACCTGACCCGGCTCGCCCAGGGTCTCGACCACGACCCCGTCCGAATCGGCGAGCAGTACGGCGTAGCCCGTTTCGTTGTGGGCAACGTCGGCCTGGGCCTGGGCTGCCTTGAGCTCCGCTCTCGCCGAATCGGCGGCCGCCTTGATCTTGTCGTAGGCGGAGGCTGACACCGCCCCGGCCGAAACAAGATCGCGGTATCTCGACTCATCCTCCGCGGTCTGGCGGGCGCGCGCCGTGGCGGCGGCAACGGCCTCGTCGTGGGCACGCGTGGCGAGCTTCAAATCGGTGGGGTCGATGCGCATCAGCGCCTGACCGCGCTTGACGGTCTGGCCAGCATCGACCAGGCGCTCCAGGATTTTGCCGGGAACGCGGAAACCCAGGTCGCTCTGCACCCGTGCCGCGACGACGCCGCTGAACGAAGGCTCGGCCTGGATGGCGGTCGCTACCGGCGCGATCCGGACGAGTGGCGCCTGGGTCCGCGGATCGAGTGAAGAAGTGGCGTCGCTGCAGGCTGCCAAGGCGAAAGGCAACAGACCGACGACGGCGAGGAAGGGAATATAGCGGCGCTGAAACATGACGACCTCCTTTAACGCGAAGGCCTTTATCTTCCATCTAGTGACCAATATTGTCAATGGTCACTTTTTTCTCAGGCGGCGTTCTAGGGTGCCAGGCTACGCAGCACCAGATTCGACAACTGGCTGGGCGCGTCCTCGATGAGATCGAGGTTGTGCTGGAGCAGCAACGGATTGGCAAAGGGCAGCATGACGAGATAGATCGCATGCACCGTTTCGTCGAGCGGCGTCTTGCGCTCGAACTCGCCCACTTCCCGCCCTTCTCGGACGATCTCTGTCAGGGTCTGCCGAATGCGCTGTCCGTAGGCAACGGCGGACGGCCAACCCTCGCCGGCGGAATGCGCGGCAATGTCGTACAGCTTGCGATCATTGAAGAAGATTTCCACGCTCGTCGCCACCATGGCTTTGAATAATCGACGGAATTTCTCCGTCGGCGTGCTGGCGCCGGCCACCGCTTCATCGACCGCAGCGACGATGGTGCTCAAGGTCTTGCTGCAGATGGCTTCGCCGATTGCCTGCTTGGAATCGAAGAATTTGTAGATATAAGCCTTGGAAAAGCCGATCGCCTTGGCCAGGTCGGAGACCGTGGTCTTGTCGTAGCCGTAGTGGCTGAAGTGCGCCTCGGCTGCCTCGACGATCTGATCACGAACGCTGTGGTCGACGGGGCCGCGGGCCTGTGGGGTGGAAGATTCGATTTCGCTCATGGGAAAACAATACCGCGTTTGCTGTCGGTTGACAACTAGTGACTAAATTGGGTTATAGTCACAAAAACAAACCAAACCCCGAAGGACTCCCATGCTCACCCATCCCCGCTCTCTCGTCCTGTTTCTGAGTGCCGGCATCTTGTCGGGCTGCGCTGTTGGCCCCGACTATCGGCCGCCCTTGGTCGAGTTGACATCCAGCTTTCTCGGGCAGAAGGGCATCGAGCAACGTCCGGTGCAAGGCAAGACAGACCTGCAACACTGGTGGGCCGCCTTCGACGATGCCTTGCTCGCGTACTACGTCGCCCTAGCCCTCGAGCAGAACCTCGACATCGCCCAAGCGACGGCGCGCGTCGCCCAATCGCGTGCCGCATTGCGCTACGCCGATGCGGCCTTGCTACCCGCGGGCAACGTGAGTGCGAGCGCCGGGCGAGGCTACCTGTCGGTTGAGACCCCGCTCGGGCAGGTGCTCAATAGCTCGCCCGGCTTCAACCGCTGGGGCGGCACTTACGAGGCCAATCTCGGGGCGAGTTGGGAGATCGACCTGTTCGGCGGTCTGCGGCGCGGGCGGGAGACTGCGCGCGCCGAATACGAGGCGTCCGAAGCTGCCGTTGCTGCGACACGGCTGGCCATCGCCGCGCAGACTGCGGACGTGTACGTCATGATCCGCGGCCTGCAGGCGCGCCTCGCGATTGCCCAACAGCAGGTGGAGACCCGACGCCGCTTACTTGTGATGATCCAGCTCCAATACGAGAAGGGGATCGCCGCCGAACTACAGAAGAACCAGGCCGAGGGTTCGCTGACCCAGGCCGAGGCACAGATCCCCGTCCTCCAAGCCGGCCTCGATTCGGCGATGAACGCGCTCGACGTACTGCTCGGCGTGCAGCCGGGAACCCACCGCGCCGAACTGGCGCCGGTAAAGCCGATCCCGGCCGCGCCGGCCCTGGCCGAGGCCGGCAACCCTGCCGAGATGCTGCGCCGCCGGCCGGACCTCATTGCTGCCGAACGGCGTCTGGCTGCCGCCAACGCGCGCATCGGCGTGGCGGTCGCCGAGTATTACCCCAAGTTCTCGCTTGGCGCGCTGCTCGGCAGTGCCACCGCGATAGCGAGCGGCAACCTGTTTACCGGGGGCGCCAGCCAGGCCCAGGGCGTCCTCGGGCTACGCTGGCGGCTGTTCGACTTCGGTCGTGTCGACGCGCAGATCGCTGCCGCGCGCGGCCAGGAGGCCGAAGCCCTGGCAGCCTACCGGCTGGCCGTATTGCGGGCGACCGAGGATGTCGAGAACGCCTTCTCCGCCCTGGTCAACCGCGAGGCCCAGGTCGGCATCCTGACCCGGGGTGAGTCGTCGTTTGCCAAGGCGCGCGAGAACTCGTTTGCCGCCTACCAGGGCGGCGTCGTCAGCCTGATCGAGGTGCTCGATGCTGACGGCAACCTGCTGCAGGCGCGCGATGCCAAGGCCCAGGCACAAACCGAGGCGGCGCGTGCCGCCATCGCCTCCTTCCGGGCCTTGGGCGGCGGCTGGGATACTCCATCGGCAAACAACAACCGCCTCTCCGGCAAACTCTCCACCAACGACTTGAGGAAAGCAAAATGATCACAACCAATAATTCATGGGTACTCATTACGGGCGCATCGAGCGGCTTCGGCGAGGAATTCGCCCGCCAATATGCCGAACAAAATCACTCGCTGGTCCTCGTGGCTCGCCGGCTGGACCGGCTGCAAGCGCTCGCCGAGAAGCTGCGCCGGCAATACCGCATCGAAATCGTGGTCGAGCAGGTCGATCTCTCCGATATTGAAGCGATCACCCAATTGCATCGGCGCCTCCGCGAGCGCGGCATTACCATCGACATCCTGATCAACAACGCCGGCCATGGGTTGCAAGGTCCGTTTTTGGACAACCCATTGGACGCAACCCTGGCGATGGTGCAACTCGATGTGGCCAGCCTGACAGCGGTCACCCATGTCTTCGCCCAGGACATGCGGGCGCGCCGACATGGAAAAATCCTGCTGGTCGCCAGCCTGCTGGCCTACCAGGGCGTGCAGAACTTCGCCGTCTATGCCGCCGCCAAGGCCTACGTGTTGCGTCTGGGTGAAGCGCTGCATCGCGAACTCAGGCGCGATGGCGTCACCGTGACAACGCTCTGCCCCGGCATGTCGGCTACCGGCTTCGCCGCCGCCGCGCAGCAGAAGCTGACGCCGGCATTGAAGTTATTGATGATGCAGCCGGCGCCCGTCGTGCGCACCGGTATCAGCGCCTTGCAGGCCGGACGCATCAGCGTCGTGGCGGGCTGGGCGAACAAGGCGCTGGTGATCCTGACCTGGGCAACACCACGCTGGCTGCACCAGGCCTTCATGGCGCACGCGATGAACGGATGAGCGAGTCGGTCAAACGCTTACAACGAACACTCACAGCAAGGGGTACCTTAGCCCAGCAAACGGTAGCTTTCGCTTGGCGTAGCGTTACCCTGAATGGCCGCTTTTGAAATCTTCGAGCGGCGGGTAACCGCCCCAATGCCGCCGGGCTTTCGGATGATGTCCAGGGTCGGCTTTGGCCGACCAACTGCCTGTTGCCGCTGGCATGAGGCCGGATCTCGGCCGTTGCAGACGTTCGACACCTTTCTTGAGGCCGACTGCTCTGCGAGTTAAAGCAGACCTCCGATTGCCTATAAGAGCCGGTTCAATTCAATTCACGATCTAAAACCAATAAATCCAGCCAAGGCTGGATTTATTGTTTGTCTGATTTGCAACGATCAGGCGGAAAATCCGCCATCGATCAACAGGCTGGCACCGGTGATGTAGGCCGCCTCGGGGCCGGCCAGATAGGCAGCGAAACTCGCCACTTCCTCCACCGTGCCGTAACGCGGTAGCGCCATCAGGCCCTTCAAGGTCTGCGCAAAATCCCCGCTGTCGGGATTCATCTCGGTGTCGATCGGGCCGGGCTGAATGTTATTGACGGTAATGCCGAGCGGACCGAGATCGCGCGCCAGGCCCTTGGTCAGACCGACGATGGCGGCCTTGCTCATGGCGTACACCGAGCCGCCCTGGAAGGGCATGCGGTCGGAGTTGGTGCTGCCGATGGTGATGATGCGGCCGCCCTTGTCCATGTGCTTGACCACCGCCTGCGAGGCGACGATGACGCTGCGCACATTCACGGCCAGGGTGCGATCAATATCTTCGAGCGGGATCTCCGCTTCGGCAACATTGCCCAAGGCCAGCACGCCGGCGTTGTTCACCAGGATATCGATCTTGCCGTAGGTATCGGCGGCTACCTGCACGGCGGCCTTGATCTGCACAGCATCGGCGCTGTCGGCCTTGATCGCGATGGCGCGACCGCCAGCGGTTTCGATCTCCTGGACGACTTCCTGCGCCTGGTTGGCCGAGCTGGCGTAGGTCAGCGCCACGGCGGCGCCGTCGCGCGCCAGCCGCTTGGCAATGGCCGCGCCAATGCCGCGCGAACCGCCCTGAACGAAGGCGACCTTGCCGGCCAGATGATTGACTTGGGCTTGTACGTTTTGAGCTTGCTTCGACATGATGTTTCTCCTTGGGTGGGTTGGCTGCGCAATATCGCTAGGCCATGGGGCGAACTATCCGCCGATCATTGCATTGCGATAAGCCATGAATATCTTTATTCTTTTTAAACCAATGGTTTTAAATAGGCAGGCCGGATTTGGCCTGAAATGCGCATGGAAACATTAGGCAGCATCGAATGCTTCGTCCGCAGCGCCGAAGCCGGCAGCTTCTCCGAAGCGGCGCGGCGCCTGGGTTTGACCCCGGCTGCAGTGGGCAAGAATGTGGCTCGGCTGGAGGCCAGCCTGGGTATCCGTCTGTTCCAGCGCAGCACGCGCAGCCTGCGCCTGACCGAAGCCGGCACGCGCTTCCTGGCCGAGGTCAGCGGTAGCCTGGCAACCATACAGAGCGCGGTCGCCAACTTGGCCGATGCCGAAGGACAAGCCGCCGGCACGCTCAAGGTCAGTATGGGCAACGCTTTCGGGCGCGAGTACATCGTGCCCCTGCTAGGCGACTTTCTCGCCCAGCATCCGGCCATCGTGCCCGACTGGCACTTTGACAATCGCCAGGTCGATCTGATCGCCGAAGGCTTTGACGCTGCCATTGGCGGCGGCTTCGAACTCCCGCCCGGCCTGGTCGCCCGCGAACTTGCGCCGGCGCACATCGTGTTGCTCGCCTCGGAGGCTTACCTCGCTGATCGATCGGCGATCACGCACCCGGATCAACTCAAGCAGCATGCCGGCATTTTCATTCGCTCGCCGCAAACCGGGCGTATCCGTCCGTGGGCCCTGATCAATAGCAAGGATGTGCGCCGCAAGGAGCAGATGCCGATCGACATGAAAATTCGCATGACTATGAGCGACCCAGCCGCTGCGCTCGAAGTGGCCGAGCAGGGCTTGGGCATTGCCGTCGCCAGCATGCCCAACGCCCAATCCTATCTCGCCAGCAAACGGCTTGTCCGCGTCTTGCCTGACTGGTATGCCGATGCCGGCGCTCTCTCGCTTTACTTCTCGGCGCAAAAACTACTGCCGGCCAAGACCCGGGCATTCATCGATTTCGTCGTGTTCCATTTTCGCAAGCGCAAGCTGGCGCAGCGCTTCCGTGCCTACTGAATCGCCCGGACTTTTGTGGTTGTCTTGAAGGACAGCTTTGAATTGATCAGCCGTCGGCGTATTGCGTAGGGCCGAACGTCAGAAAAGGCCGAATTGTGTGAATTGGACTTCTGGCAGGTTCCAGATGTTGGGCTGTCGTTCGATTGGCTGCTTTCTGGAAGGGGCGACCGCCCGTTGGTCGCTAGCACCCAACTACATTCACCTCTAAAGCCCGACCCCGTCCTCCAGCCACACAACCCGTCCCTGACCAGCCTCATTGAGGCGGGCGACAAGGGCAGGTGCTTCGCTTTCGGCCAGCCGGAAAGCGCAGTTCACTTGTTCGCCGTGTTCGATGCTTTTCAGGCTCGCACCAACTGCCTCGATCTCGCGGCGGAGCAGGCCTTCCAGTGCGTAGGGCAGTTCGCAGCTCAGCTCGCGTTGCTTGACGATGGGGATCTTGCGGGCGTCGCGCAGGGCCTGGGCGATGCTGTCGGTGTAGGCGCGGAGCAGGCCGCCGGCGCCGAGCTGGATGCCGCCGTAGTAGCGCACGACGCTGGCGAGTACGCCGTCGAAATCCTGGTGGCGCAGCACTTCGAGCATGGGGCGGCCGGCGGTGCCGCTCGGTTCGCCGTCGTCGACCGCGGCCGACTGGCCGCCGGCGAGCAAGGCCCAGCAGACGTGCGCGGCGCCGGGGTGGGCAGCACGCAGCTGGGCGACGACAGCCTGCGCTGCGGCGCGGTCGGCGACCGGTTGCACGCAGCCAAGGAAGCGGCTTTTCTTGATCAGCAGTTCGCTATGGACGGGCGCGGCGAGAGTCTGGGCCATGGGGCGGGGAACAAGGTGAGGGCGGAGGGCGCCGCCATTTTACGCTGCCCGGCTTGCCTGCCCTGTTCGCCCGTCTTGTTCCTCAGCCTAATCCAGGCTCAGGCTGACCGGTGGTTCGATGCTCACTTCGTCGCAGTTGTTGCCCGGTCCCGAGCGGTCGACGACCAGAAAATCGCCAATTTCATTGAGCGCAAGCAGCGGGTGGTGCCAGACGCCGGCTGCGTAATTGACGCCCTGGCCGGGCCGGGCGAGGAAGGCGCGCAGGTCGTCCGGGCCAGGCGCGGCACCGGGGCGGGCGACGACGACCAGGTAGGGCTGCGGGCCGAGCGGCATGAAGGCCTGCGAGCCGAGTGGGTGGCGTTCCATCATTTCGATCATGAAGGGCAGCGACCGTGGCTGGCCGCGGAATATGCTGACGATCAGCTTCCCGTCCGGGCCGGCGTCGAGTCTGGCCAGGTCGTGGTAGCGCTCGGTGTTGCCGGCGTTGATGGAAATCGGCATTTTTGCGGCGTCGACCGCGATGACCTCGCCGAAGGGCGCGAAGGCGGCAGCGGTCAACGCTTCCGGAACGAGCTTTTTCACCAGGCCACCTTGCCCCACAGACGCAGGCGCGAGACGCCGCCGTCGGGGATGATGTTGAGGCGCACATGCGTGACCGGGCCGAGCTCGGCCAAGCCTTCGCCGAAGGTGTGGATGGCATCCATCGAGAGCTTCTGTTCGCCGATCAGGAAGGGCCAGAACATGCTTTGCGTGATCACCGACTGGTCGGTGCCGCCGTCCATGCGCGCCGCCTGCAGCGAGAAGCGGTCGGGGTAGTTTCCCTTGAAGTGGGCGGTGTCGACTTCGATGCGCTCGATCAGGCCGGGCGTGCCCAGTTGCAGGATGCACCAGTCGTTGCCGGGTTCGCGCCGGCGCCGGGTTTCCCAGCCGTCGCCCATGTTGATGCCGCGCCCCGGAGCGATCAGGTTGGCGGCGCAGCCGAAGTGGGCGTCGTTCGAGGCCACGGCACGGCCGCCGTTTTCCAGCGCGACGAGGTCGTAGGTGCGTTCCGGATCATTCGCATCGAAAACGCCGACCGGCTGGCCATAAACGCGCAGGCGGGCGATGCCGCCGTCCGGGTAGATGTTCAGGCGCAGGTGGCTCCAGGTGTCGGTGCTGGCGATTTCGAGCAGGTGATGGCTATTGCTCGACAAGGTCGTAGACGGCAGGATGCGCGTCCAGCGCGCGTTGGCGAGCACGGCGGGGTCGTCCGATTCACAGTCGGTGGCGTCGATCGAGATGGCCGGTGCGAAGTTGCCGGTGAAGTGGCTGGTATCGACGTCGAAG
Organism: Dechloromonas denitrificans; assembly: GCF_020510685.1. NCBI lineage: Bacteria > Pseudomonadati > Pseudomonadota > Betaproteobacteria > Rhodocyclales > Azonexaceae > Dechloromonas > Dechloromonas denitrificans. The sequence continues at coordinate 3,164,170 of NZ_CP075185.1, read as the reverse complement.
CCGCGCACGATGCCGCGCCGGCCGAGCTTGACCAGGCTCCAGTCGTAGCCGGCGGTGCGCTTGCGGCGGGTTTCCCAGCCATCCATCCACTTGCCGTTGGCGTCGTACTTGCCCGGAATGAACACCGCCGGTTCCGGGTTGAGCAGGCGTTCGAGCGGCGCGAAGAATTCGTCGCTGGCGGCGATGGCGCGCGCCCCGATGCGGGCGTCGGCGAGGTTGACCGAACGGGTTGCCCAGTCGGGCAGGGTGGCGGGGGCGGAAACGATGGGCGCAGCGTCGCTCATTGGGCGGAGTCCTTGCGGTAAGGGTGGGTGGCGATCCAGTGGCGGGCGATGTCGAGGCGGCGACTGACCCAGACCCGGTCGTGGCGTTCGATATGGTCGAGGAAGCGTTGCAACGCCAGGAAGCGGCCGGGCCGGCCGAGCAGGCGGCAGTGCATGCCGATCGACAGCATCTTGGGCGATTCGTCGCCTTCGGCGTAGAGCACGTCGAAGCTGTCCTTCAGATACTGGAAGAACGGATCGCCATGGCTGAAGCCTTGCGGCAGGCTGAAACGCATGTCGTTGGTGTCGAGCGTGTAGGGCACGATCAGGTGCGGTACCGGCGTGCCGTCGCTCTTGGTGACCTCTGTCCAGAAGGGCAGATCGTCGCCGTAGTAGTCGCTGTCGTAGAGAAGGGCGCCGTCATCGACGACGAGGCGGCGGGTGTTCGGGCTGTCGCGGCCGGTGTACCAGCCGAGCGGGCGCTGGCCGGTCATTTTCTGGATGCTATCGAGCGCCAGCTGCATGTGTTCGCGCTCGGTGGCTTCATCGACGTTCTGGTAGTGAATCCAGCGCCAGCCGTGGCAGGCGATTTCGTGGCCGAGTTCGACGAAGGCGGCGGTCAGCTCCGGGTGGCGTTGCAGTGCCATGCCGACGCCGAACACGGTGAGCGGCAGGCCGCGTTTTTCGAATTCACGCAGGATGCGCCAGACGCCGACGCGCGAGCCGTATTCGTAGATCGACTCCATCGACAGGTGGCGGTCCGGGTAGCTGGCCGGGTTGAACAGTTCGGACAGGAACTGCTCGGAACCGGCGTCGCCATGCAGCACACAGTTCTCGCCGCCTTCTTCGTAATTGAGCACGAACTGCACGGCAATCCGGGCGCCGCCGGGCCAGGCGGCATGCGGCGGGCGGCGACCATATCCAATCAGATCGCGTGGGTATTCGTCTTTGCGTATATGGCTCATTCCTGGCTCCAACTATACTGCGCCCCATCATTTTTCAAGGGATAAGGCATGGAAAACTCACCCACCAGCCCGTATCGCGACGACATCGTGATCTCCTGGCCGGAACTGCACCGCGACACGCGCCTGCTCTGTCATCAGCTGCTGGAAAAAGGCCCGTTCAAGGGCATCATCGCCATCGCCCGGGGCGGCCTGATTCCGGCGGCGCTGATTGCCCGCGAACTGGACATCCAGCTGGTCGATACGATATGTGCCTCGAGCTATGAAGCGGCGGCCGACGACGCCGCCCAGACGACGCGCAAGGAAGTCAAAATCCTCAAGGGCATCGCCCACGATGGCGAAGGCTATCTGCTGATCGACGATCTGGTCGATACCGGCAACACCGCCCGCGTCATCCGTCGGTTGCTGCCCAAGGCCTACTTTGCGACGCTCTACGCCAAACCCTTGGGTCGCGCGGTGGTCGATGTGTGCGTCAAGGAATTCAACCAGGACAAGTGGATCTACTTTCCCTGGGACATCGACTACCAGTTCGTGCCGCCGATCAAGAAACATTTCGCCCCCGCCGCCTGATCTAGCGGTAACCGCCGGCCGCCCAGGCGGCCAGCTTGGCGCGCTCGGCATCGGTCATCGCGGTGATGTTGCCGAGCGGCATGGCCTTCAGTTGCACGGCCTGGGTCAGGATGCGCGGGCCGTTGGCCCGGATGGCGTCCGGGGTATCGAGTAGAACGCCGGCCGGCGCGGCCGGCATCAGGGTCGGCGCGGCGCCGTGGCAGCCGGTGCAGCGCGCCGTGATCAGCGGCTGAATTTCGGCTAGCGTCGGCGCCGTGGCGGCATTGGCGAGGGCCGGCCGGGCCGGGGCCAGCCAGATGAAGACGCCGAGCAGGATTGCCCCGCCAGCCAGCGGGTATTGCCAGGCCAGGATGCCCTTGTGCTTGAGGTTGAAGAAATGGCGGATCAGCACGGCGGCCAGCATGATTGCCGCCAGCACCGCCCAGGCCTGCGGGTGGCTGTAGGTGAAGGCGTAGTGATTGGAGATCATGCAGAACAGGACCGGCAGCGTCAGGTAGTTGTTATGCACGCTGCGTTGCTTGGCGCGCAAGCCATGGATCGGGTCGGGCGTTTCACCGCGTTGCATCGCCGCCACGGTCTTCTTCTGGCCGGGAATGATCCAGAAGAAGACGTTGCCGCTCATCGTCGTTGCGATCATCGCGCCGACATGCAGGAAGGCGGCACGGCCGGAGAGCAGATGGGTCAGCACATAAGCGACGGCGACCACGAAGATGAAATAGAGCGCTGCGAAGAGCAGCAGGCTGCGCTTCATCAGTAGCCGGCACAGGCCGTCGTAGACCAGCCAGCCGCCGGCCAGCGTGGCCAGCCCGATGCCGATCGCCTGGCCCGGCGTCAGTGCCGCCTTGGCCGGATCGACCATGTAGGTCGCGGCCTGCGAGTAGTAGAGCACGCCGAGCAGGAAAAAACCGGTGATCCAGGTCGAGTAGGACTCCCACTTGAACCAGTGCAGGTCGTCCGGCAGGTTCTTCGGGGCGACCAGGTATTTCTGCGGGTTGTAGAAGCCGCCGCCATGCACCGCCCACAGTTCGCCGCCGACGCCCTTGGCGATTAGGTCGGGGTCGCTCGGCGCCTTCAGCGTGTTGTCGAGCCAGATGAAGTAGAACGACGAGCCGATCCAGGCGATGCCAACGATCAGGTGCAACCAGCGCAGCAGCAGCGAGCCGATTTCGATCAGGTAGGCGCTGTCCATCAACTGCCCCGGTAGGTCGAGTAGGCCCACGGCGAGATCAGTAGCGGTACGTGATAGTGACCGCTCGCATCGGCAATGCCGAAGCGCAGGCTGACCTGGTCGAGGAAGGGCGGTTCCGGCAGATCGACACCCAGGCGACGGAAATAGTCGGCTGTCGCGAAAACCAGTTCATAGACGCCGGGCCGCATCGCTTCGTCGGCCAGCAGCGGCTGCGCGCAACGACCATCGCTGTCGGTCTGCCCGACCAGCAGCGGAGTGCGCCGGTCGCCGTCGACCCGGTTCAGGGTGAATTGCATGCCGCCCGCCGGCTGGCCGTGGGCGGTGTCGAGTACGTGGGTCGTCAGGCGCCCCATGGGCTTTCTCCGGTGACTGAGGGTTGGTGGGGCGATTATAGGAAGCTTGTCCGGCGTGGGGTTTTATAAAGGCTATCGGTTATTTCGGATGTTGCTGTCCGGTCTGCGGCAAGTACTTGATTGTTCCGGATATACGAAAGCACAGAAGATCATTATCTTGCGGCGTGGCTTGTTGCCGGGGGCCTGGACTCCGTAAGCTTCGAAGCCAGACAACCCAGCCTTGATCCGATGACCGACGCCACTTCTCTTGCCGAGCTTTCCCGCCTTGAACGCCCGGAGTTCGTCCGCCGGTTGGGCGCCGTCTTCGAGCATTCGCCGTGGGTCATCGAACGGGCCTGGGAAAAGCGCCCCTTTGCCGACAAGCCGGCCTTCTATGCCCGGCTTGCCGAAACCCTGAACGAGGCCGGCCGAGAACGGCAACTGGCCTTGATCAATGCCCACCCGGAACTGGCCGGCAAGGCCGCCATTCGCGGCGAGCTGACGGCCGATTCGGCCCGCGAACAGGCCGGGGCCGGACTCGCTGCCTGCACGCCCGAGGAATTCACCGCCATTCGCCGGCTGAACGACGCCTACCGGGAAAAATTCGGCTGGCCGTTTATCATCGCGGTCAAGGGGCTGAGCCGCCCCTTGATCATCGCCGAGATGAGCCGCCGCCTAGAGCGTCCGGCCGACGAGGAGTTTGCCGAAGCGCTGGGCCAGATCATCCGCATCGCCAGCTTCCGGCTCGACGAGCTGATCGCCGGCGACTGAGCCGGCCCTCGTCTCAGGCCCGCGCGCGCTGGCCGATCGCCGGTTTCGGCGCCGTCTCGGTCAACTGAACTTTGCCGACCCGTTCGCGGATGACGTCGACGATCTGCTCGCGGAACCAGCGGCATTCTTCCGAATGGTGCGAGCGTTCGTGCCAGAGCAGGTAGAAGCGCATTTTCGGAAATTCCAGCGGCGACTCGGCAATGCACAGCTCGCCCACCGAACAGCAATACTCGGCAAAAATGCGCGGCGCCGAGAAGATGATGTCGTTCTGCAACAGCACATAGGGCACCAGATTGAAGTAGGGCACGCTGGCGACCACATTGCGTTTCAGCCGGTCGCGCGCCAGCTGCATGTCGATGACGCCGCGCTGGCCGACCGCGTAGGGCGTCGGGACCAGATGTTCGGCATTCAGGTAATCGTCCTGGCTCAACTTGCGGCCGGCCAGCGGGTGGCTCTTGCGCATCAGGCAGACCACGTCGTCGTCGAACAGCGGCGCCAGGCGCAGATGTTCGGGCGGTTGCGGCCAATTGCCGATGACGATATCCAGCTCGCCCGATTCCAGCGCCTTGGCGTAGTCGTAATCGGGACCGAAGGAATGCAGCACGACCTGCGAATGCGGCGCGAACTTGCGCATGCGGGCGACAACGGTGCCGATCAGGATCGAATTCAGATAATCCGGCGTCGCGATGTTGAACACCCGCCGCGACTTTTGCGGATCGAAACGCACCTGCTGCGAACCGATCGCCTCGATCTGCGCCAGTGCGATCTTGACCGGTTCGAGCAAGCTCAGGCCGCGCTCGGTCGGTGTCATGCCGTTGCGGCTACGGACCAGCAACTGGTCGCCGGTGATATCCCGCAAGCGGCGCAGCGCCGTGCTGACGGCCGGCTGGGACTGGTTCAGGCGGCGTGCCGCATTCGATACGCTGCACTCGGTCAGCAACGCATGCAATACCTGCAGCAGATGAACGTCGATCGATTCCCAGGAACATGTCGCAGCCATTTCTTACCCTTCGTTATGCTGTTAGCAGTAACTATCAGCAAAAACAGTGCCCGGAAAACGAACGCTGCCAGGCGCCAAAAGCCGCCAGCCACAAGGCTTGCGCCGGGGGTCGTCGCACCAATCATGGGCGACGCGGCGACATCGGCACCAAATCGAACCCTGTCTCAAACTGCCAGCGCCTCGCGCACCCCGTCCTGCGGCATCGTTTCGCCGCGGCCGCGCATGATGAACTCGCCGCGCTCCATCAACAGGTACTGGTCGGCCAGCGATTCGGCGAAGTCGTAATACTGCTCGACCAGCAGGATCGCCATTTCGCCGGTTTCGGCGAGCATCCGGATGGCGCGCTCGATGTCCTTGATGATCGACGGCTGGATGCCTTCGGTCGGCTCGTCGAGGATCAACAGCTTCGGCCCCATGGCCAGCGCCCGGCCGATCGCCAGCTGTTGCTGCTGGCCGCCGGACAGGTCGCCGCCGCGGCGATGCATCATCTGCTTCAAGACCGGGAACATCTCGAAGATGCGTTGCGGGATCTTCGTGCTGCCGGGCTTGGTGGCGAGGCCCATCAGCAAGTTTTCTTCCACCGTCAGGCGGGGGAAAATTTCGCGGCCCTGCGGCACGTAACCGATGCCGGCCTTGACGCGGTGGTGGGGGGCGGCGTGGGTGATGTCCTGGCCGTCGAAGGTGATACTGCCGGATTGGGTTTTGACCAGGCCCATCAGGGATTTGAGCAGGGTGGTCTTGCCGACGCCGTTGCGGCCGAGCAGGGTGGTGACTTCGCCGGTTTTTACCTCGAAGCTGAGGCCGCGGAGGATGTGGCTGCCGCCGTAGGATTGGTTGAGGTTTTCGATTGTTAGCATTTTGATTTCCCGTGTTGATTGGCTTGGGATTCCGCCTTGTGGGCGGGCGTACTTTCTTTTGTGTGGCCAAAAGAAAGTAGCCAAAGAAAAGGCCACCCCTGGGTCGGTGCCCGGCGTTGCCGGGTTCCCTGCGCTACTCGAAACGCCGGGCGGCTGGCTAAACTCGCCTGCGGCTCAGACAACGCCAGCCGAAAGCCCCCGGCATTTCTGCGTTGCTCGGCACCTCGCAAGGGGCCCGGAAAACCCGGCAGGTTTGAAGCTGAGTGCCGGTTACAAATGCTTTGGTAGGAACGATATTTGAAGCCTGGCTCGGTTTTGCCCTTCGGGTCCCCATGTGGAGCGCCGAGCAACGGAGCTGGCGGCGGAAAAAGGGCGAGGACTGTCTGAGGGGCGTAGCCCCGAGTTCCGCAGCCCCCGCCGACAGCGAGTAGCGCAGGGAAGCCGGCAACGCCGGCCGCGTAACCCGGGGTCGCCTTTTCTTTGGCTACTTTCTTTTGGCGAAGCAAAAGAAAGTAAGCCCGCCCGCAAGGCGGAACCCCAAGCTCGATATCGGGAAAGTCCAAAATCTCAGCGCCCAAGATAAACCTCAATAACCCGCTGATCATTCTGCACCGTCGCCAGATCCCCTTCCGCCAACACCGACCCCTCATGCAACACCGTCACCAGTCCGCCAAGCTTTTCGACAAACGCCATGTCGTGTTCAACCACCACCAGCGAATGCTTGCCGGCTAGCGAAACAAACAGCTCAGCCGTGCGCATCGTCTCGTCGTCGGTCATGCCGGCGACCGGTTCATCCAATAACAACAGCTTCGGTTCCTGCATCAGCAACATGCCGATTTCCAGCCACTGCTTCTGGCCGTGCGAGAGCAGGCCGGCCTGCCGGTCGGCTTCGCCATCGAGGCGGATCAGGCGCAGGGTTTCGGCGATGCGGTCGCGGTCGTCGCCGGAGAGCCAGGCGAGCAGGCTTTTCCACACCCGCTTGTCGGTCTTCATGGCCAGTTCGAGGTTCTCGAACACCGTGTGCTGCTCGAAGATGGTCGGTTTCTGGAACTTGCGGCCGATGCCGATGTGGGCGATTTCCGGTTCGGTCAGCCGGGTCAGGTCGATCGACTGGCCGAAATAGGCTTTGCCTGAATCTGGTCGGGTCTTGCCGGTGATGACGTCCATCATCGTCGTCTTGCCAGCGCCGTTCGGGCCGATGATGCAGCGCAGTTCGCCGGCGCCGATGTTCAGCGTCAGGTTGTTGAGCGCCTTGAAGCCGTCGAAGCTGACGGTGATGTCTTCAAGGTAGAGGGCGACGCCGTGCGACAGGTCGAGTTCGCCGGTGACGAAATGGCCCATCTGCTCAGTGCCGTCGCTGCCTTCCGGGCGGTCGTCGAGGGTGTTTTCGAGGATCATGCGGCGCCTCCTTGTTTCTGGGTCATCAGTTTCTTCCACAGGCCGACCAGGCCTTGCGGCAGCATCAGCGTGACGACGATGAAGAGCAGGCCGAGGAAGAACAGCCAGTATTCCGGAAAGCTGACGGTGAACCAGCTCTTGGCGAGATTGACGACGAAGGCGCCGATGATCGGGCCGATCAGCGTGCCGCGCCCACCGACGGCAACCCAGATGGCGATCTCGATCGAGTTGGCCGGGCTCATTTCCGAGGGGTTGATGATGCCGACCTGCGGCACGTAGAGCGCGCCGGCGATGCCGCAGATGACGGCCGAGATCACCCAGATGGTCAGCTTGTACCAGAGCGGGTTGTAGCCGATGAACATGACGCGGGATTCGGCATCGCGGATGGCGGTCAGCACGCGGCCGAACTTCGACTTGACCAGCCAGGCGGCGAAAACCAGCGTCACGGCGAGCAGCACGGCGGTCAGGCCGAACAGCACCAGCCGGGTTTCCGGCGAGGTGATGCTGTAGCCGAGGACGCGCTTGAAGTCGGTGAAGCCGTTATTGCCGCCGAAGCCGGTTTCGTTGCGGAAGAAGAGCAGCATCGCGGCGTAGGTAAGGGCCTGGGTGATGATCGAGAAATAGACGCCCTTGATCCGCGAGCGGAAGGCGAAGTAGCCGAAGACGAAGGCGACCAGTGCCGGGACGATGACGACGAGCAGCGCGACCCAGCCGAAGCTGTCGCTACCGCTCCAGAACCACGGGATTTCCTTCCAGTCGAGGAACACCATGAAGTCCGGGAGGTCGGCGCCGTAGGAGCCGTCGCGGCCGATCTGGCGCATCAGGTACATGCCGAAGGCGTAGCCGCCGAGCGCGAAGAACAGGCCGTGGCCGAGCGACAGGATGCCGCCGTAGCCCCAGATCAGGTCCATCGCCACGGCCACCAGCGCGTAGCACATGATCTTGCCGATCAGCGTGATGAAATAGGTCGACAGATGGAAGGCGCTGTCTTCCGCCACCGCCAGATGCAGTACCGGCACGAGAACCAGCGCCAGGGCGAGGAAGACGCCGATGGCGAGCCAGCTCCTGGTGTCCAGCGCGGACAGGATGCGGAGAGTGAGAGGTTGGCGCATGGCTGTTCTCAGTTATCGACGAAGCGGCCCTTGAGGGCGAAGATGCCCTGCGGACGCTTCTGGATGAAGATGATGATGGCGACGAGGATGCTGATCTTGGCGATGACCGCGCCGGCCCAGCCCTCCAGCAGCTTGCTGAAGATGCCCAGGCCGAGCGCTGCCCAGACCGCACCGGCGAGCTGGCCGACGCCGCCGACGACGACGACCATGAAGGAATCGACGATGTAGCCCTGGCCCATATCCGGTCCGACATTGGAGATTTGCGAAAGCGCTACCCCGCCCAGCCCGGCGATGCCGGCGCCGAGCGCGAAGGCCATGGTATCGATGCGTGCGGTCGGGACGCCGACGCAGCCGGCCATCGCCCGGTTCTGGGTGACGGCGCGGACGAACATGCCGAGTCGCGTCTTGTTCATCAGCAGCCAGACCAGCAGCAGCACGAACAGCGCGAAGCCGACGATGATGATGCGGTTCCAGGGCAGGATCAGGTTGGGCATCAGTTCGATGCCGCCGGACATCCAGCTCGGGTTGGCGACTTCGACGTTCTGTGCGCCGAACAGCATGCGCGCCGACTGGATCAGCACCAGCGACAGGCCCCAGGTGGCGAGCAGGGTTTCCAGCGTGCGGCCGTACAGCCAGCGGATCACCGTGCGTTCCATCACCACGCCGACCAGTGCCGCGGCGAAGAAGGCGACCGGGATGGCGGCCGGCAGGTACCAGTCGATGTAATCCGGCAGCCAGGCGCGGAAGACGCTCTGCATGGCGTAGGCCGAATAGGCGCCGACCATCAGCAGTTCGCCGTGCGCCATGTTGATGATGCCCATCACGCCGTAGGTGATGGCCAGGCCGAGCGCCCCGAGCAGCAGGATGCTGCCGAGCGACAGGCCGGAGAAGACCCGGCCGAGGTTCTCGGCCAGGGCGAGGCGGCCGTCGATCGCCTTGATCGCGGCGATCGCCTCATAGCGCACCTTGTCGTCGGCCTCGCTGGCCTTGTCGGTGAGCGGCAGCAGCACGCTCTTGATGGCCGGCGAGGTGGTTTCGGCCAGTGCCTTGACGGCAGCCAGGCGGACCGCCGGGTCGGCATGGCCGAGGCTGGCCTGGGCATGGGCCAGGGTGAGCAGCGCGGTGATCTCGGGGTCGCTTTCCTTTTCCAGCGCCTTGGCCAGCAGCGGCGCCATCTCCGGGCTGACCTTGCTCTGCAGTTCGCGGGCCGAGGCCAGGCGTACTTCGCGCTCGGCATCGAACAGCTTGAGCGCGGCCAGCGCACCGGCTAGTTCGCCGCGAATCCGGTTGTTGACGGTAATGCTTTCCGGCGCACCAGGCATCTTGACCGCTACGCCGCTGGCTGCATCGAAGGCCTGGTCGCCATCGATGATCACCGCCTGGTCGCCGGCCAGGAACAGGCTGTCCGCGGCCATCGCCTTGAGCACCCGGACGGCATCCGGGTCAGCAGTCTGGGTCAGCAGCCGGATGGCCGCCACCTTCTCGGTCGAGTCGTCAGCCGCCAGCTGGCGGATCTGGCCCGCATCGAGCACGGCATGGGCCGGCAGGGTGCAGGCGTAGAGCAGCAAAATAGTCAAAAGTTTGGTCATCAAAGGGTCCGTCCGCAATTTGTGCAGTGCAGCGTCAGCTTAGGGTTCGGGCCGGCGGCGGGGAATACGATGAATTGCGTAGGGTGCGATGCGCGGCGGCTCGCCGTGGCAGGGCGTAGAATTGAATGCCTGCAATCCCGATGGAGCCAGCTATGAGCGACCAAGCGCCCAACTCGAAACCGAATCTTCAGGAAGCCGCCCAGCAGCTGGTGTCGGCGACGCGCTCGGCGCATGCCGCCGAGGTGATGCTGGCCGAAGCCATCGAACACGGCGAGTTGCACGCCGACATCAAGCGCTGGGCGACGGAGCAGTGGGAAGGCAAACAGCTGCCGGGCAATCTCAACCGGCTGGAAACCTTCATCGAGCGCAGCGCCCTCGAGGCCTGGCTGGCTCGCCAGCACTGATCACACAAAGGTGCCCAACTTGACGCGATTCGCCGGTTTTGTCCTGGTCTTGTTGACCTGCTTTTCAGCCTGGGGAGCCGGGCTGTTTGGGCGCGAAGTCGTCATCTCCGAAGCGGAGATCCAGGCGGCGCTGCTCAGGAGTGGCCCGCTGCAGCAAAGCTATGGCGGCGTGATCACCGTGTCCTTGAAAGATCCGCCGAAGATTTCACTGGACAGCCCGGATGGCCGGGCCGGGATCACGGCGCGCATGGATATCGTCTGGCTCGGCAACCGCCCGGTACCGGTCGACGTCGTCGCCCGGGCCGGTCTGCGCTACGACGACCGGAGCAAGGCCTTCTTCCTGACCAGCCCGGTGGTCGAGGCGGTGCAGTCGCCGGCCCTGTCCCGGGAGAACGAACCGCTGGCCCGGCAAGCGGTGAGCCAGCTGATTGCCAGCTACTTGCGGGCCAAGCCGGTCTATGTCTTGCGCGAGGACGGGTCGTCCGAGGAGCAGGCGGCGCGCTGGCTGCTCAAATCGGTGCGCATCGAGCCGGGACGGATCGTCGCTTTGCTGTCACCGATTTGATCGCCGGCGCGTTGCCTTAGATTTCGACCTGTTTGGCGCTGATGGCGTACTGGATGGCGGCCGGGTCGCTGCCATCGAAACGGCCTTTCGGCGATTCGAGTTGCGGCAGCAGCAGGAAGGGAATCGGTGCGTTCTGGCCGGGCAAGGTGACGTCGGTGCCGACATTGAAGGCGATCCAGTTCATCTCCCAGACGCCAAAGAGGATTTTCTTCAAGGACAGCAACTTGCTGTCGCGATCCGATAATCCTTCGATGGCGATGGCCCGCCGGACGTCGCTCGGGTCGACCGGGATCCAGCCGTAACCGGGCACGTAGAATTCGGCCCGGACATGCTGGCCGCGCGTCGCATTGTCGCCGGCCAGGCCGAGGCTGCGGAACAGGCGGGACTGGGCGACACGCAGGCCATAGACGCAACGGGCCGGAATGCCGATGGCCCGACAGAGACTGACGAACAAACCGTTGATGTCGGCCGAACGGCCGCCATACTGGCCATTGATGAATTGCCGGCGAATGTCGCCGGTGCCGCCGCCGGGCAGCGACGGATCATAGGTGGTGTTGTCCACCACCCACTCGTAGATCATTTTCGCTTGCGCCACCGGGTCCTTGATTCGGCCGATCAGTCGCTCGCCGAGCTGGAAGGCCAGGCCGTCGTTGGGAATCAGTTGCGAGGCCTGAAGATTGCGGCGCAGGATGTCGTTGCGCTCGGGGGCAACCGTCCGCTTGGTGACATCGAAATGGCGGTCGGCCGTCGTCACCACGGTCTTGAACTGCAGCTTGCCGTCGACGCCATCGCGCCATTCGCACTGGAAGACCTCGAGGTCGCCATCCGGCAAGCGCCGCATGCTGGAGTTGCCCGGATTGCCTTCCCACGAATGACCCAGCGTGCGCTGGAACAGCGTGTCCTGATTCAAGGGCAGCGGCAGCCACAGCCTGCTGATGCCGCCGCTGGCTTTGAGATTGACCGTCGTGGTGATCTCGTAGGTCCGCCATTCGCTCGGCGGTTCGGGCGCCTTGACCGGCGGCAGACGAGAGGCCGAAGTGCCGACCGGCGGCTTCTCAACGACCGAATCGTCGGCGGTATGCACGACCGGACCGGGCGGCGGGCTCGATACCGGCTGCTTACGGTAGATATTCCTGGCGGTACCGGCTGCCGGCTTTTTGCCTTTTGCGGCAGTCGCCGCTTTTTTGGCCGGGGCTGGCTTGGGGCGCGCCTTGGCGGCCGAAGCTTCCGAGGCGAACAATGAGAGGGCGGCAACAGATGTTAGAAAGTCGCGACGTTTCAAGAATTTCCTCCGGCAGAAACAACCCGTGGCTGAAACGAAAAGGCCGTGTCACAGACACGGCCCCTTTGCTTAATTGCGGCGGATTATAGCACTTCGGCTGCGTGGTCGGCCAAGCGGGAACGCTCGCCACGTTGTAACGTGATGTGACCAGAATGAGCCCAGCCCTTGAAGCGATCGACGACATAGGTCAGGCCGGAACTGCCCTCGGTCAGGTAGGGCGTATCGATCTGCGCGATGTTCCCGAGGCAGATCACCTTGGTGCCCGGGCCGGCCCGGGTGACCAGCGTCTTCATCTGCTTTGGCGTCAGGTTCTGGGCCTCATCGATGATCAGGTACTTCTTCAGGAAAGTCCGGCCGCGCATGAAATTCATCGACTTGACCTTGATCCGCGAGCGAATGATGTCGTGCGTCGCCGCCTTGCCCCAGTCGCCGCCATAGGCGCCGCTGCTCGCTTCGTCGGTATGGGTCAGGACGTCGAGGTTGTCTTCGAGGGCGCCCATCCACGGCGCCATCTTTTCTTCCTCGGTGCCGGGCAGGAAGCCGATATCCTCGCCGACCGGGACGGTGGCGCGGGTCATGATGATTTCGGCGAACTGCTTGCTCTCGAGTACCTGGGTCAGCCCGGCGGCCAGCGTCAGCAGCGTTTTGCCGGTACCGGCCTGGCCGAGCAGGGTGACGAAATCGATATCCGGATTCATCAGCAGGTTCATCGCGAAATTCTGTTCGCGATTGCGCGCCGTGATACCCCAGACGGCATTTTTCGGATGCGTGTAATCGACCAGCGTTTCCAGCACCGCGCTCTTGCCAGCGGTTTCCTTGACGATGGCGGTAAAGTTTTCGCTCTCCAGCCAGACGCACTCGTTGACCAGCATCTGCTGGCAGAGCGGGCCGGTGACGCGGTAATAGGTCTTCGACTCCTTCTTCCACGACTCCATGCCCTTGCCGTGCTTGGTCCAGAAGTTTTCGGGCAGGGCGCGGGTGCCGGTGTAGAGGATGTCGGTATCCTCCAGCACCTTGTCGTTGAAGTAGTCCTCGGCCAGCAGGTTGAGGGCGCGCGACTTGATGCGCATGTTGATGTCTTTCGACACCAGGATGACCGGGCGCTTCGGGAATTTCTTCTGGAGGTGGATGACCACCGACAGGATCTGGTTATCCACCTTCGAGGTCGGCAGGCCTTGCGGCAGTTCGCTGCTGATCGCCTCGGTCTGCAGGTAGAGACGGCCGCTCGCCAGCTTGCTGGAGGGGCCGTAGAGATCGATGCCCTCATCGATGTCGTCGCCGTTCTCGGCCAGCAACTCGTCGAGCATGCGCGAGGTCTGGCGCGCGTTGCGGGCAATTTCCGACATGCCCTTCTTGTTGTTGTCGAGTTCTTCCAGCGTCATGATCGGCAGGAAGACGTCGTGTTCCTCGAAGCGGAAAAGACTGCTCGGGTCGTGCATCAGCACGTTGGTGTCGAGGACGAAAAGTTTGGTAACTGCGGGCTTCTTGGCGGCGGCGGGCTTGCGCGGCATGGAATGGGCCTTGGGTTGGGTTTAGAGGGTTTTTACGAAATCGAGAACTTCCTGGGCATGGCCGGGCACCTTGACGCCCCGCCAGGCGCGGCGCAAGACGCCGCTGCGGTCGATGACGAAGGTGCTGCGTTCGACACCGCGCACCTGTTTGCCATACATGTTTTTCATTTTCATGACGTCGAACAGCGTGCACACCGCTTCGTCGGCATCGGAGCCGAGCTCGAACGGGAAGCTCTGCTTGGTCTTGAAGTTCTCGTGCGATTTCACGCTGTCGCGGGAAACGCCGAGGATCACCGCGTCGAGAGCGGCAAACTGGTCGTGCAGGTCGCGGAATTGCTGGCCTTCGGTGGTGCAGCCCGGCGTACTGTCCTTCGGGTAAAAATAAATCACGACGACCTTGCCGGCTTGCGCCGCAAGATTGAAGGTTTGGCCACTGGTGGCCGGCAGGGAGAAGTCGGGGATTTTGCTGTCGAGCATGTCACTGCCTCTTGGTCGTTTGGTTGAAGCCATTGTCAGCAAATCGCTGCGCGGCGGTCAACCGGTGTTTTGCTAAACTGCAGGCCATGCGAAAAATTTGCGCCTGTCTCGTCTGCATCAGTGCCCTGGCCGGCTGTGGCCAGTCGTGGAACGATCCCTATCCGGCGGCGGAGAGTGAACGCAACATCCTGTACACCGCATTTACCGATCGTCCAAAGCATCTCGATCCGGCCCAGTCCTATTCCGAAGACGAAATCACCTTTACCGCGCAGATCTACGAACCGCCGCTGCAATACCACTATCTGAAGCGCCCCTACGAGCTGATTCCCGCGACGCTGGAACAGGTTCCCGTGCCCCGCTTCTACGACAGCAAAGGGCGGGAGCTTTCAGCCCAGGCGCCGGTGGAGCAGATTGCCGAGAGTGTTTATGAGCTGAAACTGAAGCCGGGCATTCGTTACCAGCCGCATCCGGCCTTCGCGCTCGATGCGTCAGGGCAGCCGCGCTATCTCGGCGAAAGGGTGGCCGACGGGCGGCAGGTGATCGCCGATTTTCCGGCTACCGGCAGTCGCGAACTGACCGCCGACGATTACATCTACCAGATCAAGCGCCTGGCCCATCCGCGTCTGCATTCGCCAATTTTCGGCATGATGGCCGACAAGATCGTCGGGCTGAAGGAACTGGGTGGCGCCTTGCAGCAGGCGGCCAAGGTTTTGCCGGCGAATGCCTGGCTGGACCTCGATGCCTATCCGCTTTCCGGCATTGAAAAAGTCGATGCCCACACCTGGCGCATCCGCATCAAGGGCAAGTATCCGCAGTTCCTCTACTGGCTGGCCATGCCTTTCTTTGCCCCGGTGCCGCGCGAGGTCGACCGCTTTTTTGCCCAGCCGGGCATGGCCGCCAAGAACCTGACGCTCGACTGGTGGCCGGTTGGTACCGGGCCGTTCATGCTCTCCGAGAACGACCCCAACCGCCGCATGGTGCTGTCGCGCAACCCCAACTTCCATGGTCAGAGCTATCCCTGTGAAGGCGAGGCGGGTGATGCCGAGGCCGGCCTGCTGGCCGATTGCGGCAAACCCTTGCCGTTCATCGAACAGGCGGTCTTTACCCGGGAAAAGGAAACGATTCCCTACTGGAACAAGTTCCTGCAAGGCTATTTCGACGCTTCCGGTATTTCCTCGGACAGCTTCGACCAGGCCGTGCGGGTCAATGTTGGCGGCGACGTGGCGCTCTCCGACGAAATGCGCGACAAGGGCATCCGCCTGCTGACTTCGGTCAAGACCTCGATCTTCTACATGGGCTTCAACCTGCTCGACCCGGTACTCGGCGGGCTGAACGAGCGGTCGGCCAAGCTCCGCCAGGCCATATCGATCGCCATCGATCAGGAGGAGTTCATCTCGATTTTCTCCAACGGGCGCGGCATCGCCGCGCAGAGCCCGCTGCCGCCGGGCATCTTCGGCTACGACGATGGCGAAGCCGGCATCGACAGCGCGGTCTATGACTGGGTCGATGGCAAGGCCAAGCGGAAATCGGTCGAGGTGGCGAAAAAGCTGATGAGCGAGGCGGGCTACCCGAACGGCCGCGAGGCCAAAACCGGCGAACCGCTGGTCGTCAATCTCGACACCACCGGTGGCGGCACGGGCGAAAAATCCCGCCTCGACTGGCTGACCCGGCAATTTGCCAAGATCGACATCCAGCTCGTCGTTCGCTCGACCGACTTCAACCGCTTTCAGGACAAGATCCGCAAGGGCAATGTCCAGCTCTATTACCTCGGCTGGAATGCCGACTATCCGGACCCGGAAAACTTCTTCTTCCTGTTGCACGGCGAGGAGTCGCGGGTCGGCAAGGGCGGTGAGAATTCCTCCAATTACGCCAATCCGGAATTCGATCGGCTGTTTGTCCGGATGAAGAACATGGAGAACACGCCGGAACGGCTGGCCATCATCCGCCAGATGAATCGCATCCTGCACCACGACGCACCCTGGGTCTTCGGCTTTCACCCGAAGAGCTATACCCTCGGTCATCGCTGGTTGAAGAACCGCAAGCCGAACGATGTCGGCAACAACATCCTGAAGTATCAACGGATCGATGCCGCTGAACGCACTGCCGCCCGCCGCGCCTGGAACCGTCCGGTGCTCTGGCCGCTTGCCGTAGGTATTGTCATTCTGGCCCTTGCCTTCATTCCGGCCGTCGTCGGTTACCGCCGGCGCGAGCGGCGGTCCGCCGTCAAGTGAGGCTGCTCGACCGGCAGCGCCAACTTGATGCCTTGTTGCTGAATTTTCATGCGCTCTGGCACCCCCAGCCCTTTCGCGAAATCCGTCCGGCGTGGTGCCGGCAGTGGCCGGCTTTGACTGCCGAACTGCTCGCCCTGTCCGACGAAGCCGTCGTGCACCTGAACGATGATGGCGCGGCGGCGCTGACCCTGCTCGCCCGCCATCTGCCCGAGGTGGCGGCCCTGGCTGCGCTGGTCGACGTGCCGGCGCGGCCGGGCGCCGCTCTGACCGACTACGGCCCGCATTGGGCTCGCGAAATTCCCGGACGCAAGCTGCAGCAGATCGAAGCTTTTGCCGCCGCCGCCCGCTGTTGTGGCCGGCCGGTACTCGACTGGTGTGGTGGCAAGGGGCATCTCGGGCGCTTGCTGGCGCAGCAGTGGCAGATGCCGGTACAGACGCTGGAGATCGACCCGGTGCTGTGTAGTGATGGTGACGCGCTGGCCCGGCGGGGAGGGTTTGCGCACGAATTTGTCGTGGCCGACGCCCTGATCACCGCAAACGTGCCAGTAGCCGGCCAGCACGCCGTTGCGCTGCATGCCTGCGGCGATTTGCACCGGCGGCTGATCACGCAGGGGGCCAAGGCGCAGGTAGCACGTTTCGATATCGCGCCCTGCTGCTACTACCGGGGTGTGGCGGAACGCTATCAACCGCTTTCGAGTGGGCTCCGGCTTGTCCTGCAGCGCGACGATACCCGCCTGGCCGTCACTGAGTCGGTCACCGCGGCGCCCCGCGAAACGCGCCAGCGTGACCGGGCGATCGCCTGGAAGCTTGGTTTCGATAGCTACCGGCGGACGGTGAGCGGCGATACCTACAAGAGTTTCAAACCGGTTCCCGAATCGTGGGTGCGTGGCCGCTTTGCCGATTTCCTGGCCCGGATGAATTGCCGCGAAGGCTTGCCGGCACTTGCCGCAGGGAAAGTCGCGGCGTTCGAGGCGGCGGGCTGGCAGCGGCAGCGGGAAGTGATGCGGCTGTCGATTGTCCGCCATGCCTTTCGCCGTGCCCTGGAAATCTGGCTGGGCCTCGATCTTGGCGTATTCCTCGAAGAGCGCGGCTATGCGGTGGATATCGGCAGTTTTTGCGAGCGCCGGCTGACGCCCCGCAATCTGCTTATTTCGGCCCGACTCGGCTAGCGAGAAAGGCCGTCAGTTCGGCCGGGTGGTCGATGATCAGATCGGCTCCCCAGGTGTCCAGCGGGCCGCTGTCGCCGAGGTAGCCGTAGGATACGGCGACGGTCAGGCAGCCGGCGGCACGGCCGGCCTCGATATCGCGCCGGTCGTCGCCGACATACAGCGTCCGCTCGGGGGCGCAGCGCAGCAGCGTGCAGGCATGCAACACCGGCAACGGCGAAGGCTTGGCTGCCGCTGTCGTATCGCCGCTGACGACGCATGGCGTGCGCTGGGCCAGATCCAGCAACTCGACCAGCGGATCGGTAAAGCGCATCCGCTTGTTGGTCACGATGCCCCAGCCAAGCCCCATGCTTTCCAGCGCATCGAGCAATTCCGGAACGCCATCGAACAGGCGGGTTTCGGCGCACAGCCGCATGGCATAAACATCGAGAAAACGCTGCGTCAGCCGTTCGTAGTCCGGATCTGCGCTGTCGATGCCAAAGCCGGCCTGGAGCAGCCCGCGCACCCCTTGCGAGACCCACGGCCGGAGCGTTTCCAGCGGCTGTTGCGGCCGGCCTTCTTCGCGTAGCAGGACGTTGACCGTGCCGCCGAGATCCGGCGCGGTGTCGGCTAGCGTTCCGTCAAGGTCGAAAAGAACGGCTTCATACATTTCGGGTTGTGCGCATCAGGTAATTGACACTGCTGTCCTGGCCAAGCGTGTAGCGCTGACTGAGCAGGTTGTAGCTCATGCCGATCACTTCTTCCGGTTCCAGGCCGGCCATTTTCGCCCAGCGGGCGAGTTCGGACGGCTTGATGAACTTGGCGTAGTCGTGCGTGCCCTTGGGCAGCATCTTCAGTACGTATTCGGCGCCGACCACGGCGAACAGGTAGGATTTCGGGTTGCGATTCAGCGTCGAGAAGAACACCTGGCCGCCGGGTTTGACCAGCCGGGCGCAGGCGCTGACGATGCTCGACGGATTCGGCACGTGTTCGAGCATTTCCAGGCAGGTCACGGCGTCAAAAGTCCCTGGCATTTCATCGGCCAGCTGTTCGGCTGCAATCTTGCGGTAATCGACCTTCTGGCCGCTTTCCAGCAAGTGCAGTTTGGCAACGCCGAGCGGTTTTTCCGACAGATCGATGCCGGTTACGTCGGCGCCGCGCACCGCCATCCCTTCCGACAGCAGGCCGCCACCGCAGCCAACGTCGAGCACGCGCTTGCCGGCCAGTCCGACATGGCGATCGATCCAGTCGAGGCGTAGCGGGTTGATGTCATGCAGCGGTTTGAATTCGCTGCTTGGATCCCACCAGCGATGGGCGAGATCACCAAATTTTTCCAGTTCGGCAGGGTCGGCGTTGAGCATGGTCTGTATCAATTCGGAAAGGAAAAGAAAAAGCCCTGCCGAAGCAGGGCTTTTCGTTGAAGCGTCGGCGAATTACTTGGTGCCGATGACTTCGATATCAACGCGACGATCCGGTTGCAGGCAATCGATCAGCGCCTTGGACTTCTTCTCGCCCTTGCACTTGTTGCCGGTGACCGGTTGCTTTTCGCCCTTGCCTTCGGTGTAAACACGGTTGGCTTCGATACCCTTGGCAACCAGGTATTCCTTGACCGCGGCAGCGCGCTTCTCGGACAGCTTCTGGTTGTAGGCGTCGCCACCGATACGGTCGGTATGGCCGACGGCCAGGATCACTTCGAGCTTGATCGCCTTGGCCTTGGAGACCAGTTCGTCGAGCTTGGCCTTGCCTTCCGGACGCAGCACAGCCTTGTTGAAGTCGAACAGGGCGTCAGCGGCGACGGTTACCTTTTCGCCAACGATGCCGGTCTTCGCCGGAGCGGCGCCGGTTGCAGCGCTGGTCTTCGGTTCGCAGGCTTCCTTCGGCAGCAGGTCCTTGTCGCATTCGCAACCGGCGGCGTCCTTGGCAGCGGCAGCCGGGGTCCAGTAGCCGGTACGCCAGCACAGGCCGAAGCCGCTCTTGGCGACGACATCGCGCTGGTCGATGACATAAACGCGCTCTTGTGCTTGTGCAACAGCGGCACCGAAGCCGATACCGGCCAGCAGTGCCAGAACCAGTGATTTCTTGGCGATATTCTTGATCATTGTTTTCCCTCGTTGAAGAAAATTTGGAAACTTTTAACCCGCGCCAGAGTTTGAAACTACGGCTCCAAGCGGAATTCCAGCCTATTTTGCCATAGGGCAATTGCCGAATCCAAGTCATTTTGCTTGCTGTTCGCTAAACATTTGTGGTCTACGCAACACTTTCCGGCAACCCAGACGTGACTGACGGATTCTCGGCCGGCAACATGCACCAGGTGGGACACCGGGTCGAAGCAGGGCTTGGTTTCCAGGGCGCCCAGGCTCACTGCGCACAGGTCGGCTGCCTTGCCCGGGGTGATCGAGCCAATCTCATGGCCCAGGCCGAGCGCAATGGCGCCATTCAGGGTCGCCATGCGCAAGACTTCGCGGGCCGGCAGTGCCGATGCATCGCCGCTGGTTCCCTTGGCGAGCAGTGATGCCAGACGCATTTCACCGAAGAGATCGAGGCGGTTGTTGCTGGCTGCGCCATCGGTGCCGAGGCCGACGTTGATGCCAAGTTGTCGCATTCGCACCACAGGCGCAAAGCCGCTCGCCAATTTCAGATTGGAGGTCGGGCAGTGGGCGATGTGGCCGCCGGTGGCGGCGATCAGTTCGAGTTCGCTTTCCGTCAGGTGTACACCGTGCACGCCGATGAAGCCCGGGCCAAGCAAGCCCAGGCGATGCAGGCGTTCGATCGGGGTTTGCCGGTGCAGTTGTTGGCTCTCCTCAAGTTCGTGGCGGGTTTCGTGAATGTGGCAATGAATCGGCAGGTTCAGTTGTTCGGAGAGGGTCAGCACCCGTTCGAATGTCGCATCGGAAACGGTGTAGGGCGCATGGGGGGCCAGGCAGAAGCCGATCAGCGGGTTGTCGCGCCAGGTTTCGCGAACAGCCAGGCCTTTGTTGATGTAATCGTCGGCGTCGCTGGCGTAGGGGGTCGGGAACTCCAGCGTGGTGATGCCGAGCATGGCGCGCATGCCGAGTTGCGAGGCGGCTGCTGCCGCGGCCTCGGGATAGAAGTACATGTCGTTGAAACAGGTGATGCCGCCCCTGAGCATTTCTGCGCAGGCGAGCCAGGTGCCGTCGTGAACAAATTGTGCCGACAGGTGCTCGGCTTCGGCCGGCCAAATATGTTTCTGCAGCCATTCCATCAGCGGCAGGTCGTCGGCCAGTCCGCGCATCAGGGTCATCGCGGCGTGGGTGTGCAGATTGACCAGGCCGGGAATCAGGATGTGTTCATCCAGTGTGACGCGCTCTTTTGTCTGGTAGCGCGTACGCGCCTGATTGCTTGGCAAGACATCGAGAATTCTCCCGTCGCGGACGGCCACGGCGTGGTTTTTCAGCACCACGTCGGGGTCGACTGCAGCGATCCAGCGGGCTTCGATCAGAAGGTCGATATCTTCGGGTTTTGATGTCATGAAACGGCGTCTATCCGGTGATGGTGGCGTGTTAAAATAGCAAATTACGCTCAATTCAACCAATCAGGCATCGCGCAAGCGGTGCGAATGTGAGACATGGATCAATTCGCCAAAGAAACACTGCCGATCAGCCTCGAAGACGAGATGCGGCGTTCCTATCTTGATTACGCGATGAGCGTGATCGTCGGCCGGGCCCTGCCCGACGCGCGCGACGGCCTGAAGCCGGTGCATCGCCGCGTATTGTTCGCAATGCACGAGCTGAATAACGACTGGAACAAGGCTTACAAGAAATCGGCCCGTATCGTCGGCGATGTGATCGGTAAGTACCACCCGCACGGCGACTCCGCGGTCTATGAAACGATCGTCCGGATGGCGCAGGATTTCTCGCTGCGCTACATGCTGGTCGATGGTCAGGGTAACTTCGGTTCGGTCGATGGCGACAGCGCAGCGGCGATGCGTTACACCGAAGTGCGCATGGCCAAGATCGGCCACCAGTTGCTCGAAGACCTGGACAAGGAAACGGTCGATTTCGGGCCGAACTACGACGGTTCCGAGCACGAGCCGCTGGTCATGCCGGCGCGTATCCCCAATCTGCTGATCAACGGTTCCTCCGGTATCGCGGTTGGCATGGCGACCAATATTCCGCCGCACAACCTGAACGAGGTGGTCGCCGGTTGTCTGGCCCTGCTCGAAAATCCGGCGATCAGCATCGATGATTTGATCGAGTACATCCCGGCGCCGGACTTCCCGACGGCAGCGCTGATTTACGGCGTCATGGGCGTCCGCGAAGGCTACCGGACCGGCCGCGGCCGCGTCATCATGCGGGCGCGTACGCACTTTGAGGACATGGAAAAGGGCAATGGCCGTCAGGCGCTGATCGTCGACGAGATCCCCTACCAAGTTAACAAGAAGTCGCTGATCGAAAAGATCGCCGAGCTGGTCAATGAGAAGAAAATCGAGGGTATCTCCGATATCCGCGATGAGTCCGACAAATCGGGCATGCGCGTCGTCATCGAACTGAAGCGCGGCGAAGTCGGCGAGGTCATCCTCAATAACCTGTACAAGCAGACGCAGTTGCAGGACACCTTCGGCATGAACATGGTGGCGCTGGTCGACGGCCAGCCCCGTCTGCTCAACCTGAAGCAGATGCTCGAATGCTTCCTGTCGCATCGCCGCGAAGTGGTGACGCGGCGTACCGTGTTCGAGTTGCGCAAGGCGCGCGAACGGGGTCACATCCTCGAAGGTCTGGCCGTCGCGTTGTCCAATGTCGATGAAATCATCGCCCTGATCAAGGCGGCGCCGACCCCGGCCGATGCCAAGGTTGGCCTGATGGGCCGTCAGTGGCGCAGTGCCGTGGTCGAGGAGATGCTGGTGCGTGCCTCGTCGGATGCCTCGCGTCCGGACGGTCTGGCCCCGGAGTTCGGTCTCTCGGAACAAGGCTACCGCCTCTCCGATGCCCAGGCCCAGGCCATTCTCGAGCTGCGCCTGCAGCGCCTGACCGGGCTGGAGCAGGACAAGATCGTCAGCGAGTACAAGGATGTGATGGCCAAGATCCTCGATCTGCTCGACATCCTGGCCAAGCCGGCCCGCATCACCGAAATCATCGTTACCGAACTGACGGCAGTTCGTGAGCAGTTCGGCGACGAGCGCCGCTCCGAGATTGTGTTGCATACGCAGGAACTGGGTATCGAGGACTTCATTACGCCGCAGGACATGGTGGTGACGCTGTCCCATGGTGGCTACGTCAAGGCCCAGCCGCTGGCCGATTACCGCGCCCAGCGCCGGGGCGGTCGCGGCAAGCAGGCGGCGGCGATCAAGGACGAGGATTTCGTCGATCACCTGTTCGTTGCCAATACCCACGATTACATCCTGTGTTTCTCGAACCGTGGCCGCTGCTACTGGCTCAAGGTCTATGAAGCGCCGCAGGGCAGTCGCAACAGCCGCGGCAAGCCGATCGTCAATCTCTTCCCGCTGGAAGAGGGTGAGCGGATCAATGCCGTACTGCCGGTCAAGGAATTCTCCGACGACCAATACGTCTTCATGGCCACTGTGATGGGTACGGTCAAGAAGACGCCGCTGTCCGATTACTCCAACCCGCGCAAGGCCGGCATCATCGCCGTGGCGCTGGACGAAGGCGATTACCTGATCGGCGTCGAACTGACCTCCGGCAGCAGCGATATCGTGCTCGTTTCGAATGCCGGCAAGGCTGTCTGGTTCGACGAGGAAGATGTCCGCCCGATGGGCCGTGGCGCCCGTGGGGTACGTGGTATGAAACTGCAGGCCGGGCAGTCGGTGATTTCGCTGCTGGTCGCCGAAAGCGATCAACAGACCGTGCTGGTCGCGACCGAGAACGGTTACGGCAAGCGCACCGTGCTGGCCGATTTTCGCCATTCCGGACGCGGCACCCAGGGTGTGCGCGCCATTGCCGACAGCGAGCGTAACGGCATCGTGGTTGGCGCCAAGCTGGTTAACGACGAAGACGAGATCATGCTGATCACTACCGGTGGCGTGCTGATTCGCACCCGGGTTGCCGAGATTCGCGGCATGGGCCGGGCGACCCAGGGCGTCACGCTGATTTCGCTCGATGCCGGCGAAAAGCTGGCAGGTCTGGAAAAGGTTGTCGAGTCCGTCGGCGAAGTTGACGGTGAAGCGGAAAACATTGAAGCCAACGGCGATGCGGCAGGTTCCGACAGCGTCGAGGGTAATGGCGAAGCGGCCGGCGAGGCCGCCGGGGAGGAATGATGAGTCGGGTCTGGAATTTCAGCGCCGGCCCTGCCGCGCTGCCGGAAGAAGTGCTGCGGCAGGCGCAGGCCGAATTGCTCGATTGGCATGGCGCGGGTTGCAGCGTCATGGAAATGAGCCATCGCGGCAAGGAATTCACCGGTATCCTCGAGCAGGCCGAAGCCGACCTGCGCGACTTGCTGGGTATTCCCGCCAATTACAAGGTGCTCTTCCTGCAGGGCGGCGCGACGCAGCAGTTCGCCCAGATCCCGATGAACCTGCTGGCCGGACGTTCGGCCGACTATATCGTGACCGGTTCATGGTCGAAGAAGGCCTTCAAGGAAGCGCAGCGCATCGGCACGGTGCGCTGTGCGGCGACGACCGAGAGCAGCGGTTTTACCGGTCTGCCGACGGCCGAGGAGATCAAGCTCGATCCCTTCGCCGCCTACCTGCACGTCTGCACCAATGAAACCATCCATGGCGTCGAGATTCCCGCCGAGCGCATCGCCGATACCGGCGTGCCGCTGGTTGCCGACATGTCCTCGCATATCCTGTCGCGGCCGGTCAATGTCGAGAAATTCGGCCTGATCTACGCTGGTGCGCAGAAGAATATCGGCCCGTCCGGTCTGACGCTGGTCGTCATGCGCGAAGAACTGCTCGGCATGGCGCCGTTGACCATCCCGACGGTGATGGACTACGCAGTGATGGCGGAAAACGGCTCGATGCTGAATACGCCGCCGACCTACGGGATCTATATTGCCGGCCTGGTGTTCCAGTGGCTGAAGCGGCAGGGCGGCATGCCGGGCATTGCGGCGGTGAACGCCGAAAAAGCCCGCATCTTGTATGGCTGTATCGACGAGTCCGGCGGTTTCTACCATAACCCGGTCGATCCCGACTGCCGCTCGCGGATGAATGTGCCCTTCACGCTGGCCGATGCCGAACTCGATGCTGCCTTCCTCGCCGAATCGAAGGCGGCCGGGCTGGTTTCGCTGAAGGGCCACAAGTCGGTTGGCGGCATGCGGGCCTCGATCTACAACGCCGTTTCGCTGGAAGGCGTGCAGGTCCTGGTCGATTTCATGAACGATTTCGCCAAACGCAACGGGTAAGTAGCGATGAGCGACGATCTGCAAAAGGCCCTGGCCGGCGTCCGTGCCGAAATCGACGGCATCGATGCCGAACTGCTCCGCCTGTTGAATGCCCGGGCGCGCTGCGCCCAGAAGGTCGGCGAGATCAAGGCGGAACACGGCGAAGCCGGCCATATCTACCGTCCGGAGCGTGAGGCGCAGGTGCTGCGCCGCTTGCAGGAGAGCAATCCCGGCCCGTTGCCCGGGGAAAACATCACTTTCTTCTTCCGCGAGGTGATGTCGGCCTGCCTGTCGCTGGAAGAGCCGCTCGGCATCTCTTTTCTCGGCCCGCTCGGCTCCTTTACCGGCAGTGCGGCGACCAAGCATTTCGGGCATGCCGCGCGCCTGTTGCCGCAATCGTCGATTGACGATGTCTTCCGCGAAGTCGAATCGGGTCACGCCCACTATGCCGTGGTACCGGTGGAGAACTCGACCGAAGGCGCAGTCGGTCGGACCATGGACCTGCTGCTCGGCACCCAACTGAAAATATGCGGCGAAGTGGTGCTGCGCATCCACCAGAACCTGCTGTCCAACGAAAGCGATCTGGGCAAGATCAGCAAGGTTTATTCGCATGCCCAGTCCCTGGCCCAGTGCCACGAATGGCTGAATCACAACCTGCCCGGCATCCCGCGTATTTCGGTGGCCAGCAACTCGCTGGCCGCGCAGATGGCGGCAGACGAGCCGGGCGTTGCGGCGATCGCCGGCGTAGCGGCAGCCGAGCGCTTCAAGCTGCCCAAGCTGGTCGAGAATATCGAGGACGAGCCGAACAACACGACGCGTTT
Organism: Dechloromonas denitrificans; assembly: GCF_020510685.1. NCBI lineage: Bacteria > Pseudomonadati > Pseudomonadota > Betaproteobacteria > Rhodocyclales > Azonexaceae > Dechloromonas > Dechloromonas denitrificans. Next base: position 3,138,395 of record NZ_CP075185.1, on the reverse strand, counting down.
TCTGGTTCTCGGCAAGCACGATGCCGGCCCGTCCGGCCGCGACAAAACCTCGCTGGTCATGTCGGCGCCGAATCGTACCGGCGCCCTGCACGAGTTGTTGCTGCCCCTGTCGCATGCCGGCGTCTCGATGTCCCGGCTGGAATCCCGGCCGGCGCGCAACGCCCTGTGGCAATACGTCTTCTACGTCGATATCGAAGGTCACCGCGACGAGCCGGCGATCAAGGCGGCCCTCGACGAATTGGCCGGCCATGCCGCCTATCTGAAAATTCTCGGGTCCTACCCGGCTGCTGTTTACTAAGGAATTGCGATGAGCCCTGTCGAGCAAGCACTGTCCTACGTGCGCGCCATTTCGCCCTATCAACCGGGCAAGCCGATCACCGAACTGGCCCGCGAAATGGGCATTCCGGTCGAGAGGATCGTTAAGCTGGCCTCCAATGAGAATCCGCTGGGCATGAGCCCGAAGGCGAAGAGGGCCGTCGAGGCGGCGATCGGCGGTATCGAGCGCTATCCGGACCAGTTCGACTTGATTCGCGCCGTCGCCGAGCGGACTGGCGTGGCCCAGAATCAAGTGGTCCTCGGCAACGGTTCGAACGACGTGCTCGATCTGATTGCCCGCGTCTTTTTGGCACCCGGTCGCTCGGCTGTTTTCGCCCAGTATGCCTTCGCGGTGTACCCGCTGGCCACGCTGTCGACCGGCGCCGAGTTGATTTCGACGCCCGCCAAGAATTACGGCCATGATCTGGACGCAATGCGTGCCGCCATCCGGCCGGATACACGCATCATCTGGATTGCCAACCCGAACAATCCAACCGGCACTTTTCTGCCTTATCCCGAACTGCGCGCTTTCCTCGAAGCTGTGCCGCCGGACGTAGTAGTTGTCCTGGACGAGGCCTACAACGAATATCTGCCGCCTGCCGAGCGCGTCGATACCGCGGGCTGGATCGATGATTTTCCGAATCTGGTGGTGCTCCGGACCTTCTCGAAGATTTTCGGTTTGGCCGGCTTGCGCGTTGGTTATGCGCTGGCTTCCGTCGCGGTTGCCGATCTGATGAACCGTATACGCCAGCCGTTCAACGTCAACAACCTGGCTCTCGCAGCGGCTGTTGCAGCCCTCGATGACCACCTGTTCGTTGCCGAAAGCTACGAACTCAACCGGCGCGGCATGGAGCAACTGGTGGCCGGCTTGAAGCGTCTCGGGCTCGAACATATCCCGTCACATGGCAACTTCGTTACCTTCAAGATTGCGGATGCGGCGGCGATCAACCAGAAGCTGCTCAAGCAGGGCGTCATCGTCCGCCCGATTGGCGGCTATGGCCTGCCTGACTGGCTGCGCGTGACGATTGGTTCGGAGCCGGAGAACGCCCGCTTCCTGGAGGCGCTGGAGAAGGCGCTTTAAATGACAGCCCGTTCGCCCGAGTTCGGCAAGGTCGTCGTTTTCGGCACCGGCCTGATTGGCGGCTCCTTCGCGCTGGCCCTCAAGGAAGCTGGCGCAGTGGAAGAGGTTGTCGGTTTCGGGCGAACCCCGGCGACGCTTCGGGCCGCCCAGCAACTTGGGGTGATCGACCGGGCCGGGATCAACCCGACGCATGAAATCGAAGAGGCCGACATCGTGCTGGTCGCGACGCCGGTTGCGCAGATGCCGGAGATATTTTCCCGCATCGAACCCTATCTCGGTCCGCACACCATCGTCACCGATGGCGGATCGACCAAGGGCGATGTCGTTGCTGCCGCCCGTGCCGCTTTCGGCAACCGGATCAATCAGTTTGTCCCGGCCCACCCGATCGCCGGCGCAGAAAACAGCGGCCCAGCGGCGGCGCGCTGGGATCTGTATCAGGGTAAGAAGGTGGTCGTCACCCCTTTGCCGGAAAACAGTGACGACTCGCTCGACCGCATCAAGCGCGCCTGGTCCTTGTGCGGCGCCGATATCTACGAGCTGACGCCGGAGGCCCATGATCGGGTGTTTGCCGCGGTCAGCCATCTGCCGCATCTGCTGTCCTATGCGCTGGTGCACGATCTGGCCGTGCGGGCGGATGCCGATCTGTTCTTCACTTTTGCCGCCTCGGGATTCCGTGATTTCACCCGGATCGCCGCCAGTCATCCGGAGATGTGGCGGGACATTTGTCTCGCCAACCGCGAGGCGCTGCTCGGCGAACTGGATAGCTACCGGGCGCAACTCGACGAACTCCGGCTGGCGTTGGCCCAGAACGACGGCGAACGTTTGGAGGAAGTCTTCGGCATCGCCCGGCAGGCGCGGCGTAACTGGGCCGGTGAGAGCTGATGTCAGGCCTGCTACGCGCCTTGCTGCTCGGTGTTGTGTTGGCGATGCCGGTGATGGCCGTAGCAGAAGCACCGGCTATCCTGCTGGCCGAGGTCTATCGCGACCAGATTGACGTAACCCGCTATCTGGTCAGCGAAAAGCTTGATGGTGTTCGGGCGGTCTGGGATGGTGAGCGGTTGCGTTTTCGCAGCGGCCGGGATATCAAGGCGCCAGTCTGGTTTATCGCCGGCCTGCCGAAAACGCCGCTCGATGGTGAACTGTGGCTCGGGCGGGGCCGCTTCGAGGCGCTGTCCGGCATTGTTCGTCGCGAGCAGCCAGACGATGCGGAATGGCGCTCTGTGCGTTATATGATTTTCGAGTTGCCGGGAGCGCAAGGTTCGTTTCGCGAGCGTGCCGCAGCCATTTCGCAACTAGTCCGCCAGGCTAACGTGCCGTGGCTGCAGGAAATTGAGCAATTCGACGTGGTCGACCGCGCCAGTCTGCAAAAGCGCCTGAAGAGCGTCGTTCAGGGCGGTGGTGAGGGCTTGATGCTGCATCGCGCCGACGCCGCCTATGAAACCGGGCGCAGCGATACCTTGCTTAAACTCAAGCCGTGGAACGATACCGAGGCTGTGGTCATCGGGCATTTGCCTGGCAAGGGCAAGTACGCTGGAATGCTCGGTGCCTTGCGCGTGCGTAGCGCTGATGGCCGTGAGTTTTCGCTTGGCACCGGGTTCTCTGACGAACAACGCCGTAATCCGCCGGCCATTGGTAGCGAAGTGACCTACCGCTATCGCAATCTGACCATCCGTGGTCTGCCTCGGTTTGCCAGCTTCATGCGGTTACGGGGAGAATAACCTATGTATGAAAGAGAGAATTCATGATCCTCGTTACTGGTGGCGCCGGTTTCATCGGTAGCAACTTTGTTCTCGACTGGCTGGAGCAACGCGATGACCTGCCTCCTAACCCTGAGCCGCTGATTAACCTCGATGCGCTGACCTATGCCGGCAATCTCGAGAATCTTGCCGGCCTGAAGGGTGACTCACGCCACATTTTTGTTCATGGCAATATCGGCGATGTTGAGTTGGTAAGCAGACTGCTGGCCGAGCACCAGCCACGGGCGGTGATCAATTTCGCCGCCGAATCCCACGTGGACCGCAGCATTCACGGCCCGGAAGATTTTATCCAGACCAATATCGTCGGGACTTTTCATCTGCTCGAAGCGGTTCGCGTTTATTGGCAGGCTCTTGATCCGGAGAGAAAGGACCGCTTCCGGTTTCTTCACGTCTCAACCGACGAAGTCTACGGCTCCCTGGCAAAGGATGATCCAGCCTTCGCCGAGACCAATCGCTACGAGCCGAACAGTCCGTATTCAGCGAGCAAGGCGGCCAGCGATCATCTGGTGCGCGCCTACCACCACACCTACGGTCTTCCGGTGCTGACCACCAACTGTTCCAACAATTACGGTCCTTACCATTTCCCGGAAAAACTGATTCCGCTGGTCATCCACAATGCGCTGGCCGGTAAGCCGCTGCCAATTTATGGCGATGGTCAGCAAATTCGCGACTGGCTCTATGTTAAAGATCACTGCTCGGCAATTCGCCGCGTTCTCGAAGCAGGGCGAGTCGGGGAAACCTACAACGTCGGGGGCTGGAATGAAAAGCCCAATCTCGATGTTGTCCATACTCTCTGTGCCATTCTCGACGAGCTTCTGCCACGTGCCGATGGACGTTCCTACAAGGATCAGATTACGTACGTTACCGACCGTCTCGGCCATGACCGCCGTTACGCGATCGACGCCAGCAAGATCGAACGCGAACTCGGCTGGAAACCAGCCGAAACCTTCGAAACAGGAATTCGCAAGACCATCCAATGGTACCTTGAGCATCGAGCTTGGGTCCAAAACGTCACCAGCGGCGCCTATCGGCAATGGATGGACAAAAACTACGGAGCAAACGCATGAGTACCCGCAAAGGCATTATCCTCGCCGGTGGTTCCGGCACGCGGCTCTACCCGGTCACCCTGGCAGTCTCGAAGCAACTGCTCCCCATTCACGACAAGCCCATGATCTACTACCCGCTCAGCACGCTGATGCTGGCCGGTATAAGGGACATCCTGATCATCTCCACCCCGCAGGACACCCCGCGGTTCCAACAATTGCTGGGCGATGGTAGTCAGTGGGGGCTTGCCCTCCAATATGCTGTACAGCCCAGTCCGGATGGCTTGGCTCAGGCATTTATCATTGGCCGAGAGTTTCTTGGAAATAGCAACAGTGCCTTGGTTCTCGGCGACAATATATTTTATGGTAACGAGTTTGCTGATGACCTTAAAGCAGCCGGTTCGCAAAGTATTGGCGCCACAGTTTTTGCCTATCATGTGCACGACCCTGAACGTTACGGCGTCATAGAATTCGATCCGATCGGCAAGGCGATCAGTCTCGAAGAAAAGCCAGTTCAGCCGAGATCCAGCTATGCTGTCACTGGGCTTTACTTTTACGATAATCAAGTGATCGACATCGCCCGCGACCTTAAGCCTTCTGCTCGTGGCGAGTTGGAAATCACCGACGTCAATCGTATCTATCTGGAAAAGAACCAACTTAACGTAAAGGTCATGGGCCGAGGTCATGCCTGGCTCGATACCGGTACTCACGAAAGCCTGCTCGACGCCAGCCAGTTCATCGCTACTATCGAAAAACGGCAGGGGCTGAAAATTGCCTGCCCAGAAGAAATCGCCTATCGTCAGGGCTACATTGATGCGGAAAAACTTGAGCAACTTGCTCGACCTATGCTCAAAAATCCTTATGGACAATACCTGATGGGGATTTTGAAAGAGCGGGTATTTTGATCAATATCATCCCAACAAAAATTTCCGACCTTCTCATTGTTGAACCAAAAATATTTGGTGATGAGCGAGGTTTTTTTTATGAGAGCTTCAACCAGAAAGCTTTTAGCGAAGCAATTGGACAGAAGATCGAATTCGTTCAGGATAACCATTCAAGAAGTGCCAAAGATGTCCTCCGTGGCTTGCATTACCAAATAGCACCGAAAGAGCAAGGAAAACTCGTTCGCGTTGTCTTGGGCGAGGTTTTTGATGTCGCGGTAGATATCCGGAGAGGCTCTAGTACTTTCGGTCAATGGGTTGGCCTCATACTTAGTGCTGAGAACAAAAGGCAGCTATGGATACCTCCAGGCTTCGCACACGGTTTCCTGACTTTGAGTGGCTGCGCTGAATCCCTGTATAAAACTACCAATTACTACGCGCCAGAATACGAGCGATGTATCGCCTGGAACGATCCGGAAATCGGCATCAAATGGCCATTGGCCACAGAGCCTCTGCTCTCTTTAAAGGATCGCCAAGGAGGCAGATTAGCTTCAATATAGATGCTCGGAGACGCACTGGGTATTTCGATTTTCTTGGCTCGATAGTAGCCTCTCGACAAAGCTATGAGGAGGGGGGGCACGTCCTTTCTCTAAGCAAAATTGAAAGTCAGGTCGGGACAAAGTACAATTCGCCCCCCTAACTTGAACGGTGGCCTTCAGCCTTTTCATGCCTCAAGAAACCCAGCGCCTCGCGCTGCTCAAGCTTCTCGAACAAAATCCAAATTTCAGTCAGCGGGAGCTTGCCCAAGCCATGGGCGTGAGTCTGGGTAAAACCAATTACTGCCTCAAAGCTATGGTGGAAAAAGGCTTCGTTAAGCTTAGCAAATTCTGCCAAAACAAAAATAAGCAGGCATACGCTTATCTGCTAACTCCCAGTGGCGTTGAAGAAAAAGCCCGCATTGTTCGTGGTTTTCTTCAACGTAAGGAAGCGGAATATGAAGCAATTCAGAATGAAATAGAAACTCTCCGCGGTGACCTGCTCGACTCAACGTTAGGTATTTCGTGAGCCTCAGTCAAACCGATTATCTCCGTAAGAAACGTAGCATCATTCAAATTGGTGCCTTCTTTCTCTAGTCGCTATGTCATCTATGCATCAACAACCCAAAGTTTACATTGCTGGCCATCGAGGCATGGTTGGTTCGGCCATCGTTAGGCAACTGCAGCAGCGTGGCTACACAAATATCATTACCCGAACCCGTGCTGAACTTGATCTGACTGATCAATCAGCAGTCAGATCGTTTTTTGAGCAAGAAGCGCCAGATCAGGTTTACCTTGCCGCCGCAAAAGTCGGTGGAATATTAGCCAATAACACCTACCCGGCCCAGTTCATCTACGAAAATCTGATGATTCAAGCCAACATCGTCCACGCCGCACATACGCACGGGGTACAAAAACTGTTGTTTCTTGGTTCCAGTTGTATCTACCCGAAACAAGCGCCGCAACCCATGCGCGAAGAAGCACTACTTACTGGTACGCTGGAGCCCACTAATGAGCCATACGCCATTGCCAAGATCTCCGGCATCAAGCTCTGCGAAAGCTACAACCGCCAATATGGTCGTGACTACCGCAGCGTCATGCCTACCAACCTCTATGGTCCTGGTGATGGCTACGATCTCGTCAATAGCCATGTCCTGCCAGCCATGATCCGCAAATTTCACCTAGCGAAATTGGCAGGGTTGGGTGAAATCAAAGGCATCATCGAAGATCAGCAACGCTACGGTAATATCCCCGCCGATATAAAGGCCATGATCGGTCTCGAGTCTGATAAGCCAGTTACGGTTGGTAGCAAAATCACTCCGAAAAGTAGCGTTATGCTGTGGGGTACTGGTACCCCATATCGTGAGTTTCTTTACGTTGATGATATGGCCGCCGCCAGCGTCTTCGTCATGGAGTTGGACAAAACCACCTTCGCTGCTAATACGCAACCCATGCTGAGCCACATTAATGTTGGATTCGGCAGCGATCTCACCATCCACGAAGCCGCAAAAACAGTAGCTGAAGTCGTTGGTTATCGCGGCAATATTGAATTTGATATCAGTAAACCTGATGGTACGCCTAAAAAATTGATGGATAGCCAACGTCTGGAAATGCTCGGCTGGAAAGCACGTACCACACTCGTTGATGGCTTGCGGCAAGCCTATGCCGATTACCTGAATTGTGGCAAATAAGCTCCCAAAAAACAGTTTGATCTAGGAATCGATAGTGACCATAGCCCAAAAGACTGCCCTCATCACCGGTGTTACCGGTCAGGATGGATCATATCTTGCCGAATTCTTGCTCGGAAAAGGTTATATCGTTCACGGCATAAAACGTCGTGCGAGTTTGTTCAATACGCAGCGTGTAGACCATATTTACCAAGACCCTCACATTGAAAACGCCAACTTCAAATTGCATTATGGCGACCTCACCGACTCCAGCAATCTGATTCGTATTATTCAAGAAACTCAGCCTGACGAAATCTATAATCTCGGGGCGCAAAGCCATGTGGCTGTGAGCTTTGAAAGCCCCGAATATACCGCTGACGTAGATGCCATGGGCACGCTACGCATTCTTGAAGCCATTCGTATTCTTGGTTTGGAAAAGAAAACCCGTTTCTATCAAGCGTCTACCTCGGAACTCTACGGTCTGGTACAAGAAACGCCGCAAAAGGAAACCACTCCCTTCTATCCGCGCAGTCCATACGCGGTGGCTAAGATGTACGCCTACTGGATTACTGTCAATTACCGTGAGGCCTATGGTATCTATGCCTGCAACGGTATTCTTTTCAACCATGAAAGTCCGCGACGTGGGGAGACATTCGTTACGCGCAAGATCACTCGCGGCTTGGCCAATATTAGCCAAGGGCTCGAAGAGTGTCTTTACATGGGCAATATGGATGCACTTCGTGACTGGGGGCATGCCAAAGATTACGTACGTATGCAATGGCTAATGCTGCAACAGGAACAACCTGATGACTTTGTCATCGCCACGGGCATCCAATACAGCGTTCGCCAATTTATTGAAAAGGCTGCTGCAGCTCTTGGCATGGAACTTCGTTGGGAAGGTCAGGGGGTTAACGAGGTTGGGTATTGGAACGACAAGCCTGTAATTCGTATTGACCCACGCTACTTCCGTCCCACAGAGGTGGAAACACTGCTTGGCGATCCGACGAAAGCGAAAGATAAGCTTGGCTGGGTGCCGGAAATAACTCTCGATGAAATGGTGAAAGAGATGGCAGAGTATGACCTTGAGCAGGCTAAACGGCATGCACTGCTTAATCAGCATGGCTATAGCGTTGCGGTTAGTCTTGAATAATTTTTTTCGTTAACTTTTATGTGGATGTCATTCGCTTCGCAGGCTTTTGTAGCTACCTGTCAACCGGATGCACCCTTTGATTTCGAAAATGAGGAAATATTGACCCATTTCGCGATACTTGATTTGCCAACATTTAGCGACCCTCGTGGGGCGCTGACGGTGCTTGATGGTGCATTGCCATTTCTGATCAAACGTACATACTGGATATATGGTGCTGATGGTCAGGTTCGTGGCGGCCACCGCCACCAGAGAACCCGCCAGGCACTAATTGCGATCACCGGATCGGTGAGTATCTATATGAACGATGGAGTTATCAGCGACAATATTGTCTTGGACTCGCCAAGCAGATGTCTTTTGGTTGAGCCTAAAGACTGGCACACAATGACTTTTGGCCCAGGTTCTGTTCTCTTGATCATGTCATCACATCCGTATGATCGCAGCGAATATATTGATACAAAATATGACTGATTCATCTGTTATCGAATATGAGAACCTTGCACGTTCCAACGCTGACTATATGGCAGAGTTGGAACAGGCTGCTTCGAGAGTGATTCGCTCAGGTTGGTATGTTCTCGGGAGTGAGGTGGCTGCTTTTGAGACAGAGTTTGCCCAGTATATTGGTGCTAAACATTGTATTGGTGTGGCTAACGGACTTGATGCCCTGATTCTCTCGATTGAGGCTCTCGATTTACCTAAGGAGAGCGAAATACTGGTTGCTTCCAATACCTATATCGCGACTATTCTGGCCATCATTAGGGCTGGGCATCGTCCCGTATTGGTGGAACCAGAGTTGGCAACCTTCAACATGGACCCCGCGCGACTTTTAGGTGCGCTGACTTCAAGTACGCGCGCGATTTGTGCAACGCACATGTTTGGTAAGCCATGTCGAATGGACGCTATAGGTGCTTTTGCTCGAGAGCATGGACTGAAGCTGATTGAGGACTGCGCGCAGTCACATGGAGCAAAACTCAAAGGGAAGGTGACCGGTACTTTCGGTGATGCTGGGTGCTTCAGTTTTTATCCTACCAAGAATCTTGGAGCAGTTGGTGACGCAGGTGCAGTGGTCACTGACGACGACGAACTGGCGGATCGTTTGCGTTACACACGGAACTACGGCTCGAAACAGAAATACATGAATCGCTACTTGGGGGTGAATTCTCGCTTAGATGAACTTCAGGCAGCGCTGTTGCGGGTGAAGTTACGTCGTTTAGACGAAATGACCCGATACAAGAGACAGTTGGCCGAGGTCTATTTTGCCTGTTTGCCAGACTGGCTTGTGCAGCCAGTACGATTTTCAGACGAGTTCGATGTTTTTCATATATTTGCAGTCCGGCACCCGCGTCGGGACGTGTTGAAACAATATCTGCTTGAAAACGGAATCAAGACAGAGATTCACTATCCAATTGCCCCGCATCGCCAACAAGCCATGATTGGTATTTTGGCCGGCGAGTACCCAATTGCCGACGAAGTGCACGCAACTGAACTTAGCTTGCCGATATCGGTGGGGCACCAAGTTGCCGAAATAAAACAAGTCTGCGCCTGCATTAATCAGGCTGCTAGGGAAATGGACCACTAAAGTATGCCTTTAACCTCTTCACCTGCAGCTACCAGCCCATCTATTCTCAACGGAGGGAATGGCGAATGGGATGTCGTCATTCGTCCGCGGGGGAAAGTTGTCGCGATAGATCTGCGTAGTGTCTGGAATTATCGTGATTTGGTCTGGATGTTTTTCAAACGTGATTTCATCACTTTCTACAAACAAACTATTCTCGGTCCTCTCTGGTATCTCATCCAACCGACCCTGACATCACTGACGTATTTTGTCGTATTTGGCAAGATCGCAAACATCTCGACCAATGGCCTACCACCATTTCTTTTCTACATGTCGGGCATCGTCATGTGGACATACTTTTCTGCCTGTCTGACCAATAATTCAGAAGTGTTTTCAAAAAATGCTTCGTTGTTCGGCAAGGTGTACTTTCCTCGTTTGGTGGTGCCCATCTCCGTTGCCATGAGCAGTTTTGTTACTTTTGGCATACAGTTTGCCCTCTTGGTTGTTACGACTCTCGGATTTTCGTTCGCCGGCAGTGGAGTGACGCTTCATTTGCCGGTATTCGCTCTATTGCCCCTGTTGATTTGTTATGTCGCCGCACTTGGGATGGGAGTGGGGTTGATCGTTTCGGCTCTTACTGTTCGATTCCGTGATCTTGCTTATGCAACAGGCTTTGTGACCCAATTGTGGATGTATGCAACACCCGTTGTCTATCCATACTCTCAGATTCCAGTTAAGTATCAATGGTTCTTTAATCTCAATCCCATGACTGCTCCTGTTGAGACGCTGCGCTCAATCATGTTCGGTGTTGAGGGGGTAGGAGGTACCGTATGGATATCTAATTTGGTTGTTACGGTATGCCTGCTGTTCGCTGGTCTCGTTCTTTTTTCCCGGGCGGAATCTAACGCTATGGATACGGTTTGAGGAGAAGAGCATGGCCAATAATGTAGTGATTCGAGCCGAACACGTTAGTAAGGAATACCGGTTAGGGGTTATTAATCACGGTACGTTATATCGGGATCTTCAGAGCTGGTGGGCTAAGTTTCGCGGCCGGGGTGATCCAAACGCTGAAATTAGCGATCTTTCTGGGCACCGACGTGACCACGCTCGCATAGAAGGTGACCGCTTTCATGCTCTCGATGACGTTTCGTTCGAGGTCAATCAAGGCGATATTGTTGGGGTTGTCGGGCGTAACGGGGCTGGAAAATCAACCTTGCTCAAGGTGATTTCAAGAATTACAGCGCCCACTAGCGGTTACATAGGATTGAAAGGGCGGGTAGCAAGCCTGCTTGAGGTTGGCACTGGTTTTCACCCGGAGTTGACTGGCCGCGAGAACGTATTTCTTAATGGTGCAATTCTTGGGATGAGTCGCCGTGAAGTTTCCAGTAAATTCGAGCAAATAGTGGAATTTGCGGAAATTGGCGAATTTATCGACACACCTGTAAAACGCTATTCTTCCGGGATGTACGTACGCCTTGCATTTTCGGTGGCTGCACACCTTGAACCTGAAATTTTACTCGTTGATGAGGTTTTAGCTGTTGGTGATATCAATTTTCAGAAGAAGTGTTTAGGGAGGATGCAGGAAGTTGGAAAAGACGGACGAACGATTCTCTTTGTCAGCCATAACCTCACAGCGGTGAGCAGTATCTGCCCAAAGGCGATGTTGGTAGCGGATGGGAGGGTGACGGCAGTTGGTGAAACTCAGAGTGTTCTCCAAGAATATCTTTCTGACGAAAAGACAGGATTAGGCGGTACATATATTGTCTCCCCTGACTCCTTAGCAGGAAAAGCAGTCATCTTTCGTGTTGTGGTTCGCAATAATGATGAAGTCGAGGGTGGGACTCTGGAATTGACAGAGCCTTTTACTATCGAAGTGCAATACGAGTTGCGTACGGCGCTAAGTGGGCTTAGCGTCGGCCTTCAAATTATGGCTGATGATGGGTTTACTTGCTTGTTTAGCTTATCTGACCCGGAGTTGGAGCCTTCTCGACTGGACATGCGAGAGCCAGGACATTATCGCTCTACTATTCGCTTCCCCGCTAGTTTGCTGAATACAGGCACATATTCTGTGCGGGTTGGAATTTCTTCTAGATTTTCAATCTACTCAGTAGTCGAGGGAATTCGATTTGAGGTTCTCGATAATGTTGGAATTATTCAGATGCTCGGTCAAAGCCGAAAACCTTCTTTGTCCGCTCTCCAGTTACCCTGGGTAATAGAGCGGGTTTGATTCTCAATTTGTGAATGGCTTTGGGTACGTATGTCAAAAATACATAAAGTTCTGGTGACAGGTGCAGATGGATTTATCGGCTCCCATTTAGTGGAAGAACTGGTCAAGGCAGGGTATTCAGTCCGAGCGCTATGCCAGTACAACTCCTTTTCCAGCTGGGGATGGCTCGATGAGTCACCTTGCCGTAACGAGGTTGAAGTTGTACTTGGCGATGTCCGCGATCCTGCACAAATGCACTCGATTGCCAAAGGCATTGATACCATTTTCCATCTTGCAGCCCTCATTGCCATTCCATACTCCTACCAAGCTCCATCCAGCTATGTTGATACCAACATTCAAGGAACGCTAAATGTGCTGCAGGCTGCCCTTGATGCCGGGGTTGGCAGGATTATTCACACCTCGACCAGCGAAGTGTATGGGACGGCGCGTTTTGTACCGATTAACGAAGAGCATCCACTTCAAGCTCAGTCGCCTTATTCGGCGACCAAGATCGGAGCCGATGCTTTGGCTTTCAGTTTCTTCAGTAGTTTTGGTTTGCCGGTAACTATCGCACGGCCATTCAATACCTATGGTCCACGGCAGTCGGCTAGAGCAGTTATCCCCACAGTAATTACCCAGATTCTGACTGGTAAGAAAAAAATAAAACTTGGCAGTTTGGCGCCTACACGCGATTTCAACTTTGTGCTGGATACCTGCGCCGGATTTTTGGCTTTAGCAGGTTGCGATGCAGCAGTCGGGAAGACTGTAAATATTGGCTCCGGTAGCGAGATATCCGTGGGTGATACCGTTCGCCTGATTGCACGCCTGATCGGTATGGATGTAGATATCGAGTGCGACGATCAGCGACTTCGCCCCGCCGCCAGCGAAGTTGAGCGGCTTTGTTGTGACAACAAATTAATCCGTGAATTGACAGGATTTCTTCCTGCATACGACCTGGAGCAGGGATTGCGCAAAACGATCGAGTGGCTCCAGTTGCCAGAAAATCTGAAACGTTATAAAGCGGATGTATTCAATGTCTAAACGCGCGGTCATCCTGGCCGGTGGTAAAGGGACCCGTTTGCGCCCTTACACTATCGTCTTGCCCAAGCCGCTGATGCCCATTGGCGAGTTTCCGATTCTCGAAGTTATCGTCAAGCAACTGGTTGCCAACGGGTTTGACCACATCACACTGGCGGTTAACCACCAAGCAGAGATTATCAAGGCCTTCTTCATGGATGGTCAGAAGTGGGGTATTCGTATTGACTATTCGTTGGAGGATCAACCGCTTGGTACGATGGGGCCACTCAAACAGATCTCTGATTTGCCCGAAACGTTTTTAGTCATGAATGGCGATATTCTGACTAATCTTGATTACTCCGATTTTTACGAAAAGCATACCCAAAGCGGAAAAATATTCACCATCTCATCACATGTCCGCGAACAATTGGTCGACTATGGAGTTCTTGACACTGAGAATGGCAACCTGCTTGGGTTGCGCGAAAAGCCGCGCATGAACTACGAAGTCAGTATGGGGGTATACATGATGTCCAGAGTTGCTCTGGACTTTATTCCGGCTGATACCGCCTACGGTTTCGACCAACTGATGCTTAACTTGGTTGCTGCTCAAGAGAGCGTGGCAGTACGCAGATTCGCTGGTTATTGGTTGGACATCGGACGCCCCGACGACTACATGACGGCGATTGATATTTTCGAAAAAGACAGCACTGTTTTCCTTACATAAGCCCACCATGAGTAACGAAAAAACGACCTTCACACCGATTAACAAAGGCCAGTTCTCCCTAGAACCCCCCGAGAGAATCGCAGCCTTTGAGCGTAACCGTGGTTTTGGGGTGAGCGATGCCTATCAGGAGAACCGGCGGCTGTGGACCGAGTATGCGCAGCAGCAATATGTTTCCGAATATCCTTTGCATGTCGATATTGAGCTAGCCTCGGTGTGCAATCTGCACTGTCCGATGTGCTACACCATTTCGTCGGAGTTCAAGAAGAAGGTCAACGCCAAATTGATGGATTTCGATTTGTTCACAAAAGTGGTGGACGAATGTGCAGCCGGCGGAGTCTATTCGATTCGTCTCAGTTTTCGCGGTGAGTCCTTTCTGCACAAGCGGATTGTTGAGTGCGTTCGTTATGCTAAAGAAAAGGGCATAAAGGAAGTTTCCACGTTGACTAATGGTTTGCGTCTCGATGAAGAGATGTTCACCCAGATGATGGAGGCCGGCATTGATTGGATCACCATTTCATTTGACGGCTTGGGCGAGACCTACGAACAGATCCGGCGACCGGCAAAATATGCCCGTGCTGTCGAGAAAGTGGCAAATTACGCAGCTATCAAACAGCAAGCTGGTCGCATCAAACCGGTTATCAAGATTCAAAGCATTCTCCCTGCCATTGAATCTGATCCACAAGCGTTTTACGATGTTTTCGCACCGATCACCGATATGGTCAGTGCCAATCCGCTGATTGACTTCATGCAAAGCAAGCGCGATCTGCCCAAGATAGATAATTTTGTGTGCCCGCAAATCTATCAACGACTGGTTGTTGGCGCCGATGGCTTGTGCATGATGTGCGCCAATGACGAGGAAGGGAAAATCATCGTTGGTGATGCCAACGTACAGACTCTCCACGACATCTGGCACGGTAGCAAGATGGAAGAAATCCGTGCAACGCACCAGCGTTGTGCCGGTACCAAGGAACTGACAGCATGCGCCGAATGCTACTTGCCGCTTAAGACCTACGAGGAAGAAGTAGAGGTTGGCGAGCGACGTGTCATTGCCGAAAAATACGTGGCCAGCACGCAAAAGGTCATTGAGCTGCACACCCCAGAAAAATTTAAACGTACGGATATCAAGGTATGAACTGGCAAGTCCCTTTTTTCGACCTAGTTCTGGGTGACGAGGAAAAATTGGCAGCTATTGCTGTCATCGAATCGAATTGGCTGACCGCTGGTCCGCGAATCGCTGAGTTTGAGGCTGCCTTTGCGCTATCCGTGGGGGGGGGGGCAACTGCCGTTGCTTTGTCCAGTGCAACCGCTGCTCTGCACCTTGCTTTGCTCGGCTTGGATATTGGTCCGGGAGACGAGGTGATTCTTCCGTCTCTGACCTTTGTGGCTTGTGCTAATACTATTCGCAGCGTCGGGGCCACGCCTGTTTTTGCCGACGTCACCAGTGAACTCGACTGGAATATTTCCGTCGCCGATGTGGCGGCCAAGATTACTTCGCGTACCCGTGCCGTTATGATCGTGCACTACGCTGGCTACCCTTGTGACATGGATGCTTTTGTCGATCTCTGCCAGCAACACCGCTTGCTTCTCATCGAAGATTGCTCGCATGCTGTCCTCGGTACTTGGCAAGGTCGTGCTCTTGGCACCTTTGGGGACGCTGGTTGTTTTAGCTTCTTCAGCAATAAAAATATGACCACCGGCGAAGGGGGCATGCTCATCACGCGTCAGCCAGCCTTGGCTGAAAGAGTACGTATCCTTCGTTCGCACGGCATTACCGCCTCGACTTATCAGCGCTTTAAGGGCCATGCTTACGGCTATGATGTCGCTGAAGCCGGCTTCAACTATCGGATGGATGAGATACGGGCAGCTATTGGTTTAGTGCAAATGCAAAAGTTACCGGCTTTTAACGCCAAGCGAAAAGAGCTCGTTGAACGCTATCGCAAGCTGATTGCCGAACGACTGCCCGAAGTCAGAGTGCCTTTTGCCGACTACCAGGGTGAAGCTAGTTACCACATCTTCCCGGTATTACTTCCCTGTGATGCCGAGCGCCGCAACGAAGTCCTACGCAATATGGGCCAACAAGGGATCCAGTGCAGCATGCACTATCGGCCCATCCATACCTTTACCGCCTACCAGGATGTTGTTGTCGAGGTGCCTGTTTGTGAGCGTATTGCTGGCTCCATTCTTACCCTGCCGCTGTTTCCCAGTTTGTCTGATGAACAAATGGATTTGGTGGTCGACACCTTAGGCCGTTGCCTATGATCGAATTGCTGGCCTGGGATTCCCAGATGCTTGGTGTCAAGGTTGGCAAGCTTGTCGGCGAAATGGAAGGCGCTGATTTCGATGACTACGACTTGATTGTTGCTCGCAAGCTCCAGCAAGAGCGCGTAAGCATTGTCAAACTGGAACAGCAAGGTTTTCGCTACGTAGGCCTTGATGTTGCCTTGCTCCGCTCTGGTTTGGTGCCGCCGCCGGTTTTTGTGCCAACGGCACCTGGCTTGCAGATCAAGCAGTGCCGACGGAGTTTGCCGGAGTTCTCCATAGCAGGCTTTCGTATTGACGACAGCCGCTTCATGCTCGATGAACGTTGCCGGCAACGCCTGTCAGCTGACTTCTGGGATCATGTGATAAGCGATCATTGTCAAGAATTTGCTGATGTGGTTGTCTGTGCTACCGATGAGCGACAAAGACTGGGAGCTTTTATCAGTTGCTTGCATAAGCAGCAGTCTCTGGATATGTTTCTTGTCGCCACCCACCCGGATTGCCAAAACCGCGGCTTGGGAACACGTTTGGTGTACGAGGTTGTTAGCTTAGCCGAGCAATTGCGGTTGCCTGTGACAACCAGTGTCATGGCCAGTAACGTCCGTGCTTTCAATTTCTATCTGCAACATCAATTTACCGTTGCCAGCGCCGAGGTTATCCTCCATCGTTGGTGCGCAGGAACCAACTATGAACAATGAATTACTGGAACAGTGCCAAAATCGCGGCTGGCCACTGATCATTGCCGAAATAGGGGCAAACTATGGAGGGATGGAAATTGTCAAGGCGATGGTTCGGGCGGCTGCCGCCTGCGGCGTCGACTTGGTCAAGTTTCAGACCTATCGAGCCGAAACCATCGCTACTCCCGGCAGTTTCTTCACTTTTGAGGATGGTAGCCAAGTATCGCAGTTCGATTTTTTCAAGAAGCACGAACTTAGTGAGCAGGATCATGATGAGCTTGATGCACTATGTCGGCAACTGGGCATCCAGTGGCTATCGACGCCGAGCCATGTGACGGATTTGGCATTGCTCGAGAAGTACGAGTTGCCTTTTTATAAAACAGGTTCCGACGACCTCACAAACCTACCTTTTCTCAAAGCCGTTGCGAGTAAGGGGCGGCCAATGCTGGTATCGACCGGTATGTGTTCCCTTGCTGAAATTGAAATGGCAGTTGACGCCATTCAGGCTGCTGGCAACCAGCAACTCATTTTGTTGCACTGTGTCGTTTCCTATCCGTCCAAGGTCGAGGATGCCAATCTGCGGGTGATTGAAACCCTGCAACGGGCTTTCGGCCTCCCGGTAGGCCTCTCTGATCACACTCAAGACGAATTCACCAGTGTCTTGGCGACGCAGATGGGGGCGGTGGTTATCGAAAAGCACTTGACCTTGGATCATGCATTAAAACTTCCGGATCACGAAGCCTCACTAGATCCGGTTCAATTTAGATTGTTGGTCGACCGCGTTCGGTTGGTGAACCGCGCCTTGGGGAATGGCATCAAAAGCATCCTGCCGACTGAGCAAAAGTGGCGACAAGCAGCACGGAAATCATTGTTCTCCGCTACCGATATTGCTGCCGGTACAATCCTCGAGGAAAGCCATATTGCCATCCGCCGTCCTTCTGATGGCATTCATCCACAACATCTTCCCTTGCTACTCGGCCGACCAACCAAGACTTTTATCGCTGCCAACACCCTGATCCAATGGGATATGCTTTGAATCCAGATACGCTCTTGACTAGGGTCTGCATTCATCAGCCGGATTTTGCGCCATATCTTGGTTTTTTTCAGCGCCTACTGCTGGTTGACCACTTCATTCTGCTTGATGACGTACAATTTATCCGTCGTGGTTGGCAGCATCGAGACCAGATCAAAAGTAAGCAAGGCCCAGTCTGGCTCACCCTGTCACTGGCTAAGGGCGAGTATGAGCAGCGTATCAATGAAGTCCGACTTGCTGACGACCCCAAGTGGATTGACGATAATCTCAATTTATTGCGCGAGTGCTATAGGCATTCTGCCTGTTTCGAAGAAATATTCCCCTTGGTTGAAGAAATTTACCGCGCCGGGTATTCGCGGTTGATTGATTTTAATCGGGCAATATTGGACTTGGCTTTTACTTATTTCCAGATTTCGTTGCCTGTCACTCTGGCGTCGGATTATGCCATCACCACTGCCAGTAGCGCTCGTTTGGTTGACTTGGTACTGAAAATAAGTGCTTCCCAGTACATCTCGGGAACCGGAGCCCGCGATTATCTTGATGAACAGCTTTTTTCGGCTGCTGGAATCGCCGTCCAGTGGCAGCAGTTTTCCCACCCAGTTTATCCTCAACTGCACGAGGAATTTACTCCCATGCTGTCCTGCCTGGACGTGTTGTTCAACTGCGGCAAGGCCTCGGCCGATGTTCTTCGTAGCACGCTGAAATGAGTATGGTTGATCGCGCTAAAAATAACGTTGGCATTATCTTGCAAGCCCGGATGGGTTCTACCCGTTTGCCCGGCAAAGTCCTGATGCCATTTGCTGATACGACGCTGCTTGGTTGGATCTTGCGCCGTCTCGGTCCGCTCCCTTGGCCGGTGATTGTTGCGACCACAACTAATCCCCATGATCAGCCGATTATTGAGCATGCTCTAGCTTGTCAAACCGAGTGTTTTTGTGGCGACGAAAATGACGTACTCGACCGCTATTGGAAGTGTATGAATACCTACGGTTTTCAACACGTCATACGGTTGACCGCAGATAACCCTTTTCCCGATGTGGACGAGTTGCAACGACTGGTTATCTCGCATTGTCAGCAAGGTTTCGACTACAGCCATAGTTTGGGCCAATTGCCAATTGGTGTTGGCGCCGAAATTTTTTCTGCTAACGCCCTGACGACCAGTTGGAAAGAGGGCAAAGCCTCCTCGCATCGCGAACACGTCAATGAATATGTCCTCGAACATCCGGAGCTATTTCGCATTCATCAACTGGGCATAGCGGCCAGGAAACATGCCCCTGGACTGAGACTAACTATTGATACGCTAGCCGACTTCCGGCGTATTAGTGGGTATCTGCTGTGCTTGGATGGACCAGCCATCAGCACAGAACAACTAATAGCGTTATGTTCATCCTCTGTCTGAAGTCCTCCCATCAAATGGGGATGGGCCACCTGTTTCGCATGCACACTCTCTATCGGGAAATTCACCGGGCAGGCCGGGAGGCTCTATTTGTGCTGCTTGGCCAGCATTTACCGAGTGAAGCCTTTTTGACCGATGAACAAGTACCTTACCTCACCGTCACTGACACTTCGCTTGGCTGGGAGGCACAGATCCTTAGGCGTTTTCCGGTGCGGCTATGGATTAACGACCGTTTGGATACGGATATCGAGCACATCCGTTATCTTCAGGCACATGGCATCAAGAGCGTGACATTTGACGACAATGGTAGTGGTGCTGCGCTGAGCGATCTTCATGTCGCTGCATTGGCACCGATGCGCGGTGATCAACCACAAGGGGCGTTGGTACTGACCGGCACTGATTATCTGATTTTGCCAGATAGCATTGCCCGCTATCGCCGATTACGCTCAAATTGTCACAGTCTGGTTGTTAGCTTGGGAGCCACCGATACCCATGGTGTCACCATTAAGTTATTGCCTTGGTTGCGCAGGCAATCGATCTCGGCCACCATCATTCTGGGGCCTGGCTTCGAACATCATGCCGAACTGGCTGACGCGGGGGGCTGCCAGATCACCATAAAATCTGCTGTACCATCTTTGGTCGCCGAGTTCGCGAACTATGATTTGGCGATCACCGGTGGAGGTTTGACCGCTTTCGAAGCGGCAGCGGCCGGGTTGCCGACTTTGACTGTTGCTAATGAGCCGCATGAAATTGGCCATTGCCAATATTTGCAGATTATTGGTTGTTCGCACTATAGCGGTTTTCGCGACACAGCCGACTTCAGCATCCTTAATATGATGCTCGATATTCCAAAGATGAGCCAAGCCGCTATTGCCAATTTCAGCCTTGAAGGCACCGGTCGGGTATATCAAGCACTTCACACACTCATCCAGTAAGGACCAGATAGATGAATATTCTCGCCATCGGTGCGCATTTTGACGACGTTGAACTCGGCTGTGGTGGCTCACTAGCAAAATATGCCAAGCAAGGCCATGACGTATATGTTTATGTTGCTACTGATTCTGGTTTTACCAATTACAACAAGGAAACCATTCGTTCCAACGAAACGGCACTAGCTGAAGCTCGTGCAGCGATGAAACTGATCGGGGTCAAGGAGATGATTTGTGGCAAATTCAACACTCTCGCCGTTGAATTTGTCGATGACTTGAATGTCGAGATACTTAGAATCGTCGAAGAGAAAGAAATTGATCTTGTTTTTACTCACTGGACTGGCGATATCCATCACGATCACTTGGCAGTGGCTCGAGCCTCTCTGCATAGTTGCCGACACGTGCCAAAACTATTGATGTATCGGAGTAACTGGTATCACTCAACGCTAGATTTTCGCGGTAATTTTTATATTGATATCACTAATTGCTGGGAGTTGAAGAAGAAGGCGATTCAGGCGCATGAATCAGAAATGGCGCGTACGGGAGCCAAATGGATCAGCTTTTTCCATAATGAAGCAGAGAATGCCGGGCAGAGAATCGGTGTTCGCTATGCGGAGGTGTATGAAGTAGTGAAGTGGTTGCAACTGTGAGATTTTTATTAAAGTGTGTATTGCTGTGTTTGCCACATTTTGTTTACCTGCTACTTCAGCGCTTGAGGCAGCATGTCGTAACTCGAGCATTCGTGTCGCGTAAAGTATTGGCAGGAAATTCTATATTAATGAATCGCTACGCAGGCCAGCGTTGCTTCATTCTTGGTAATGGGCCTAGCGCTGGCAAGGTCGATTTGCACACACTCAAGGGCGAAACAATTATTAGTGTGTCGAATGGTTACCTACATGCTGACTATGCAGAAATCTCCCCTCGCTATCATTGTGTGCCCCAAATTACTTATGGTCGGATGACTGAGCAAGATGTGGTTGCATGGTTTGACGAGATGCATGCCAAACTTGGTGGTGCGGAGTTGTTCCTGAATGAAACAGAGGCAGATTTAGTACAAAGGCATGGGCTTTTTCCCGGTCGGGTTGTGCACTATGTTGCTTTGCGGGAAAGCTTTGATGAATTGAAGAAACGATCAATTATCGATCTAACAAATCCGATTCCGCGGGTCGAGTCTGTACCGGTAATGTGCTTGATAACGGCCATGTACATGGGGTTTAGTGAAATTTATTTGATTGGTGTCGACCACGATCATTTCAAGACTGAGAAGTATGATTATGCTTTCAGGCTTGAAGCCCAAGCAGGAAAAGATTTTTCAGTTTCCACTGATGGCAAAGTACTTACTTCTTGGTATGACGATTTTCAGTCATTGGCTCGGCTATGGCGGCAATATCGAGTATTGCGGGAAATTGCTGAGGCAAATGGGGTATCGATTGTGAATGTGACACCAGGTGGACAACTTGATGAATTTCAGCGCGGGAATTTGAAGGTATTGTTGGGAGGAAGCCGATGAAGACTTTTTCGGCCAATTTGTTTGGCGTGCATGCGGCTGTTTCAATTTCTAGGGAGTCACCTGAGTCATCCAGAATTAGACAGAATCATGAGTTTCGCAAGCATAATATTTACTTCACAGGGGATTACTCTAGCTGGTCGGAGGCAGTTGCCGATGCGACAGGGTATAACTCTCCACTTATCCTTGAAAAAGCCCTTTCATCGATGCGCAAGGTGCGCGATGGCGAGGCCTGCTTTGAGAGGGATACCGTAGTTTTTGATCATCAGGAGGTATCGTATTCCCTCCTATGCTGGCTGCTCTACTGTGCATCAAATTCTTCAGGTAGTTTGCGTGTAATGGATTTTGGCGGGGCTCTCGGGAGTTCCTATTTCCAGAATCGAATTTTTTTGCAACAACTGGTTGAGTTGCGCTGGGGGGTTGTCGAACAGTCAAATTTTGTGGCCGCTGGCCTTAATGAATTTGAGACTGACACGCTTCAGTATTTTTATACACCGGAAGCATGTAAAAAAGCTTTGGAGCCCAATTTTCTTCTTCTCTCAGGGGTGCTGCAATATATCGAGAGACCATGGGTTTTGCTCAGCTCTCTGCTGGCTCAAGGCCTGCCGTATGTTCTGATTGATCGCACTATGGCGCATCGTTTTGGACGCGATCGACTTGCCGTTCAGCATGTGCCTGCGTCGATATATGATGCCTCTTATCCCGTATGGCTGCTGAATGCGGACGAATTGGAAAAATGTATCAAGGCATATGGTTATGAGATTGTTGATTCCTTCGATCCTTATCCTGGCTCGATGTTCGGGCCTGATGATTTCCAGGCTCCATACATGAGTTGGTTTCTTCGTCGACAGGCTTAATTGTGAATATTTTTGTTCTCGTTCCTGTATTCAATCGCTTACAGCATACGCAGAGAGTTATTGAAGCGCTACGTTGTCAATCAGTTGCCAATCAGATTCGTATGGTTTTCATCAATGATGGCTCAACGGATGGGACTTCTGCTTATTTGCAAAAGCAGGTGGACGTAGTCGAATTGATCGGTGATGGAAATTTGTGGTGGGGAGGAGCGATCCAGAAAGGTTTGGAGTATGTATACACGCAAGCCGGAACTGATGATTTCGTACTGTTTCTCAACAACGATACTTGGTTTGCGCCCAACTATGTAGAAACTCTGCTGCGCGTCAGTATTGAGGCCGGTAACGCTGCTGTCGGTAGCGTGGTTCACGAGGAGGATCGGAATCCTTCACTGGTTAGCATTGGACCACGGGTCAATATAAATCGTCTTGCTGTCTGGGATAAGTTTAATGAGATATCTGATGCTGAAAAATGGAATCCGCAGAAGATTTATCAGGTAGATGCATTATCCGGTCGTGGGACGTTATATCCGTTTGAACTATTTAGACGCTTCGGTGGAATGCGATTGCATTTTCTCCCTCACTATATGGCAGACTATGAGATCGCCATGAGATTTGCCCGGAACGGAGTTTCTTTGCTGGTTAGCAGCGAAGCAGTTGTTTTCTCGCCCCCTGTGTACGGAAATGATATTTTAAATTTAAGCTTGTGGGATCGCCTGTTTAGCATGCGTTCATCCAGCAATATATTTCATCGAGTTGCTTTTTATATATTGGTGGGAACCCCTTTGCAGCGGGTAACGGCGCCGTTAAGGTTGCTCGGTTTTGGAGTGTGGCGCAAGCTATTAACTTTTAAAGGTTAAGAATTAAAAAATTATATATGGATCAAGCTGAGTTACAGGATTGTATTTCCTGCGGAGCGGGTTTGGAAACGGTTATTGATCATATCTGGGATGACAGATATGGCTGCCCAGGTATATTTGCTATTAAACGTTGTGTAGTCTGTGGTCAGATGGCTACGATTCCTCGGTTGAAAGAAGAGGATTTGCCGGCCTTATATAGTCAGTACTATCCGAGGCGAAACATCGATTTTTCCGCTTTGGAAATGGAGGCTGCAGCTGTTTTAGCTCCCCGAGCAGGAATAAACCGTTGGCTGAGCGGCACTGACAATCAGGGGCATTATCTGGCTAAGCCCGGTCAAAGAGTTCTTGATATCGGAAGTGGTTCCTGTCTGGCGTTGCTAGAATTGCGTGCTATGGGCGTTGAGGCTTGGGGTGTGGAAGCAGACCCTAATGTGAGAGCAATTGCTGATCGTTATAATCTGCGTGTTCACATCGGTAGTATTCATGACAAGCCATTCGAAACTGAAAAATTCGATCTTATCGTTTTGAATCAGGTCATCGAACACGTTCCTGATCCTCGGGCTTTGTTGCGAATCGTCAAGGAGCGTTTGAGTCCGGGGGGGCGCATTGTTTTGTCTTTTCCAAATGTTGCTTCGTGGCAGCGTAAGCTATCGGGGCGGCGCTGGATTAATTGGCATGTTCCATACCATCAGCATCATTTTACACGTCAGTCATTCACTCTCCTCGCCAAGCATGAAGGGCTTTCCGTGATTAAGGCACGGTCAATTACTCCTAATCTCTGGACTCTCCTTCAGATCAAAGCCATGTCGGAGAATCCATCGGAAGGGCAAGCCTCTTGTTCTTGGGGCTCGATTGAGGCGGGGGCAGAGAAGAGACGTCTTATTAATCGTATCGGTAAGGCGCTAGGAAGAAGGGCGGGCGGCATGGCCAGCGTATTTTTGGTTGTGGTTAATCGCTTTGTTGATGCTGTCGGTGGGGGCGATAGTCTCCTTATCGAATTGAGCAATCCTGTTTCTGATTGCTGAGAGAGGCTAGGTCATGCGTATTGCTGTTGTTGATACATATTATGCAAGGTTCCTTTCGGCCCATTACGCTTCTCAACGGCAGTTGAAGCATCAAAGTTACTCTGTTCAGCTTGATTCTCTGGTTTCATCCGCGTTTGGAACATCTGATTTCTATTCGAGGCACCTTAATGAAATGGGTTGCGAGACGATTGATCTAATTGTCAATGGAATCCAATTGCAGTCAGCTTGGGCTCGGGAAAATGGCGTTTCGTTCAACCCGCTTGCGCTTAAACTTCCACACCGCTTATTTCGTTTGCCTTTTGTCGGGCACCGTCTTGCGTTGCTTCCCGGATTAATGGACATCGCTCTGGCTCAGATTCGCGCGTATCGGCCGGACGTTCTGTATTGCCAGGATTTGAGTTTTTTCCCTGCGGATATACTCACACAATTGAAGCGGCACGTCGGCTTGATTGTCGGGCAGATTGCGTGTCCGTTACCTCCTGAGGAATTCTTGAAGGGATACGATTTAATATTGACTTCTTTCCCACATTTTGTCGATCGTATTCGCAAACTCGGAGTAGCCTCAGAGTATTTCAGGATTGGTTTCGATACTCGTGTACTCGAACTCATTGGGGGGGGGGGTAAGGATGTGGGGGCGAGCTTTGTCGGAGGGGTTAGTCGTCATCATGATAAAGCTATGCCGCTGCTAGAGCATTTGGCAGTTAATACGCCTATTCAATTTTTTGGATACGGTGCCAAGACATTGCCACGATCGTCACCAATAAGACGACGCCATAACGGTGAGGTTTGGGGTGTGAATATGTATCGCGCTCTTGCGCGAAGTCGCGTAACACTTAATCGCCATATTAATGTCGCAGAGAATTATGCAAATAATATGCGTCTTTACGAGGCTACAGGGGTGGGGGCGTTACTGATAACTGATCACAAGGAGAACCTTGGTGAATTATTTGAAGTTGGCAAGGAAGTCGTAGCTTACTCAAGCAAGGAAGAGGCTGCAGAAATGATTCGTTACTATCTCGCGCATCCGCAGGAGGCGGAGGTGATTGCGAAAGCCGGTCAAGCGCGGACGTTACGCGACCATACTTATCGGCGACGCATGGAAGAATTGGTTCCGATATTGCAACGCCACCTTGGTGGCACGAGGTGAAGGTGGAGCTTCGTGTCGTGCTCAATCGCTTCCCGCGTCTGAAAGCTGTTCTACGGCGAATACGGAGGGTCTTGTTTCCGGGTGGGTCTGTGTCTTCACATTACCAGGAAGTGCCGGACGCTGATATTGCCAGCGAGTCCATGCGCCTGCGGTCCGCTTGGCAGGCTGATGAATTGCCAAGCCGGCAACGGAAACTGGTGGATGCTCAGCTTGCGAACTATCGACAAGGTATCCCCATCGATGTGTTTGATGTAATGGTCAATGTTCTACGCAAGTTAACACATGGAGGCGCGAATACAACGGTGCTTGAGATTGGTTGTTCGAGTGGTTTTTATTCCGAAGTATTCTCGATCGCTCAGTTACCTGTTGAATATTTCGGTTGTGATTATTCTGCCGCATTTATCCAGTTGGCGCAGGCAACCTATCCTCAGTTACGTTTTGACATTGAGGATGCGACAGAGATGAGCTATTCCGATGAAATGTTTGATGTGGTTATTTCGGGATGCTGCCTGCTGCATATTCCGGAATATGAAAAGGCGATTGCTGAGACTGCCCGTGTCGTAAGGGACTACGTCGTTTTTCATCGGACACCGGTGGTGGTCGGGCGGCCCAACAAATATTTCCGTAAGAAGGCTTATGGAGTCGAGACAGTAGAGATTCACTTCGGTGAAGCTGATTTTCTGAAAAGTTTACGCAAATACGGCCTCGAGTTGATCGAGACTCACACCTTGAGCGAGGAACGCGACCCTGAGGATTCTCTGTGTATAAATGCGAATCGCACCTATGTATGCCGGAAATTGAAAAGATGACCAAACGCTATTTTTGTACGCTCTTCGACAGTAACTATCTGCTTAAAGGTGTCGCGATGCTTCGCTCCTTGGCGAAGTATTGCCCAGATGCGTATGTTTATATTCTGTGCATGGATGCGAAAACCGAACAAATTCTGACTCAACTTGATCTGCCAAATATTCAATGCATACCCTTGTCAGACCTCGAAGACGAATCATTACTTCTCGCGAAGAAAGAACGGGGGATTGCCGAGTATTGCTGGACGCTATCACCTTGTCTGCCGTGGTATGTGCTTCAGAACAATCCGCAGATCGAGCTTATAACCTATCTGGATTCAGATCTTCTTTTCTATTCACCCGTGGAGGATTTGTTCGATGAAATTGGTGATGCATCAATTACCATTATCGAACATCGATTTTCACCCCGCCTGAAGGATAGAGAGGTCAATGGGCGATTTTGCGTTGAGTGGGTTAGTTTCAGGCGAGATGATGAAGGGATGGCGTGTTTGTCTCGCTGGCGTGACCAGTGTATTGAGTGGTGCTTTTACCGACTGGAAGAAGGGCGGATGGGAGACCAGAAATACCTCGATGAGTGGCCCCATCTCTATACCTCCGTGCGTATTCTGCAACATCTAGGTGCAGGCATAGCCCCTTGGAACTATTCCCAGTATCACTTTGAAAAAGATAGGTTTGGACGGATCACTGTCAACGGCGCACCGTTGATTTTTTATCATTTTCATCAGTTCCAACTGTTGGATAACGGAACGTTCGACCGGTTGTCTGCTTTCTACACCTCCGAGTGTGATGAGCCGCTCGCTGTCTATGAGGCTTATGAGTCGCAGCTTAATTCGGTGCTGAGTGACGTGCGTGTTGTCGAGCCTGGTTTTTCGGGGGGGCTAAAACCTTTTGCGCAGGTTGCTGGTCGTCGTTGGGTTCAGCGGTTCGTTCCGCGTCGAATCAAGGACGTATTGCACCGGCTCATCAGGTATTGAGTGTCTGCTCGATGTCGATTGCACCTAACGTTAAGGGGGCGCTGAAGGTAAGCGTTATTACTGTTTGCTTCAACAGTGCGGCAACGCTGGAGGATGCACTGCATTCGGTTGGCGAGCAGTCATGGCCAAATGTTGAACATATTGTGATCGATGGTGGTTCTACTGATGGAACATTGGAATTAATCGAGCGCTTCAGGCCTAACTTGGCGCATTTTTCCAGCGGACCAGACAACGGAATTTATGATGCGATGAATAAAGGTTTGGCTGTCGCATCGGGAGAAATAGTCTGTTTTCTTAATGCTGATGATTTGTACTCGCACCGGGATGTGTTGGCTGAGGTCGCTAATAGGATCGATCGTCAAGGGCTAGATGCCTTGTTTGCCGATGTGGCTTTTTTCCACCCGGATAGACCTGCTCGGGTCGTCCGCCGATATCGATCGGATCGCTTTCGACCAAGCCGTTTGGCTTTTGGCTGGATGCCGGCGCATCCAGCATTATTTATCCGGCGTGCAATATTTTCGCGTATTGGCGGGTTTCGTACTGACTATAGAATTGCCGGAGATTTCGAGTTTGTCGCACGTGCTTTTGGTAAAAACGATTTGCACTACGCGCACCTGCCCGAGGTGGTCGTTAAGATGCGAACGGGAGGTGTCAGTACTTCCGGTTGGCGCAGCAAGTTGCTTCTTAATCGGGAGGTCTTGCGTGCGTGTCGTGAAAATGGCATTTCGACCAATATGTTTAAAATTCTCTCTAAATATCCTGCAAAGCTCTTGGAATTGGTCATTCAATGAGTATTTTGGTGACAGGGGCTTCAGGTTTTGTCGGCAGTCGATTATTAAGGACCTTCCGTTCTGAGAAAGTTGCCTGCATCGGTATGATCAGGAGGAGAGGGGGCAATGGTTGTGTTGTTGGTGATCTAGAAGATGTCGCATCGTTACGTCAGGCGTGTAGTGGCATCAAGACTGTGTTCCATTGCGCTGGGTATGCGCACGCATTTGCTGCGTTTGGTGACGATGCAGGACTGCACTGGCGTGTGAACTATGAAGGAACTCGGAATCTGCTTCTGGCCGCAGCCGAGGCGGGAGTAAAACGCCTCATCTTTCTTTCCTCTGTTAAAGCAATGGCTGATGCAGGAGATATCTGTGCCAACGAGGATTTTCCCGGAGAGCCCGAAACCGATTATGGTCTCGCCAAGCGTGCAGCAGAAGAAATCGTGTTGGAAGCGGGGAATCGGCATCACATGCACGTGGTTAATTTGCGTTTGACTATGGTTTATGGTGCTGGCGGGCGGGGGAATCTTGAACGTATGGGGCGGCTTGTACGATCTGGCCTTTTTCCGCCGCTTCCAGAAACAGGTAATCATCGCTCATTGGTCCATATTGACGATGTGATTTCAGCGATGCGTTTGGTTGCAAATGATGAGCGGGCAGCTGGCCGTACTTATATTGTTGCCGGTCATGAATCCCCTTCTGGGCGTGCTTTGTTTGACGCGCTACGGACAGCGCAAGGCTTGCCGCCCTGCCGCTGGTCGCTTCCTGTAGCCATTTTGAGGGGGGCGGCACATCTGGGGAGTGGCCTTGAGGTGTTATTCAAGCGGCGTTTTCCCTTTGATGGCGAGGTACTAAAACGTTTGTTGGATTCGGCTTGGTATTCAGCAGAGCGTATCGAGAGGGATCTTGGGTGGCAGCCAAGGGTTCCCTTATCTACGGGTTTGATTGAGATGCTAGAAAAATGAAGCGTGTTGTTGATTTATGTCTGGCTCTGTTTGCTGGTTTTGTTCTGGCTGTGCCGATAGTCACGATAGTCTTGGTGGTACGTCTGACGTCGTCTGGTCCTGCCATATATTGGTCAGATCGAATTGGGAGATACAACCAGATTTTCAAAATGCCGAAATTTCGCAGTATGCGGGTCGAGACGCCGGCATTGGCAACTCATTTGCTGATAAATCCTGATGCCTATTTGACACCGATAGGATCTTTCTTGCGTAAATCCAGCCTCGATGAGTTGCCACAGTTGTGGAGCATTCTGACCGGCGATATGAGTTTTGTCGGGCCTCGGCCAGCTTTGTTCAATCAGGACGATTTGGTTACGTTGCGAACCGAGCACGGTGTACATGAATTGCTTCCTGGTCTGACTGGTTGGGCGCAGGTTAATGGGCGAGATGAGTTGCCGATTCCCCAAAAGGTTGCGCTTGATGTGGAATATCTGAAGCGCCGATCTTTTTGGTTTGATATACGGATTCTTTGGTTGACGGCTGTCAAAGTACTCCGGCGAGACGGCGTCGCTCACTAATACAGCAGGGCTGGTTTTTTGCCAGAGGTGGTGTTGGGAACGGTTACAATTGCTGGCTAACTCCAGTAAACGGTATGGCCATCCCATAGTATTCAAGTGACCAAAGTCCTCCTTTCCTTATGCGTTTTTCTGTTCGACCTCTCAGCACTCGTTTTTGCTTGGGTGGGTGGGTTTTTATTGCGCTTCAACTTTGATTTGCCGGCCAATTTTGTGTCTGTGATGAGTTGGGGCTTGATATTTTTATTGCCCGCACACGCCATTGCTTGTCGTGTTGCCGGGTTGTACCGCGGTATCTGGATGTTTGCCAGCTTGCCGGACCTGAAACGTGTTCTGCGAGCAGTCGGTTTGTCTACAGCAGCCCTGCTGGTTTTTTTTGCTTTGTACCGTTTTGAGCATCAGGTAGTACCGCGCTCCTTGCTGGTGCTTTATCCAATGTTGATGATGCTCTATATGGGTGGGGGCAGAGCTGCTTACCGGATGTGGAAGGAGCATCGCTTATATGGTGGCTTGATTGCCCAGGGTAAACCTGTGGTGATTGTTGGGGCTGGCCGGGGGGGGGCAATGTTGGTTCGAGAACTGGAGCGCAGCGCCGACTGGCGTGTTGTCTGCCTGGTTGATGATGATCGCAGTAAGTGGGGGAGAGAGCTTTCCGGGCATTTGGTGGTTGGTGGAATTGAAGGCTTGCCTGATGTCCTAGCTACCGAGAAGGCGGCTCATGTGATTTTGGCGATGCCGTCGGCAGCAGCAGAAGCGCGACGTTTGGCTACAAATTTGGCGGTTGAGTCTGGGGCGCATGTGTTCACTGTGCCGGGGCTGGAGGATGTGATGGCAGGGAGGGTTGCCATCTCATCGATTCGGCCTGTGGAGATTGAGGATCTGCTGGGTAGGGAGCCGGTGTGGATTGACACCCAGCATGTGGCGAGCATGGTGGCTGGTAAGGTAATTTTGGTAACAGGTGCGGGCGGTTCTATTGGTAGTGAGTTGTGTCGGCAGTTGGCGCGCTTTGGGCCCGAAAAACTGGTGTTGTATGAGCAGAGCGAGTTTGCCCTATACACCCTGGAGCAGTGGTTTGCATTGCATATGCCGGAGATTGTTCTGGTACCCCTGGCTGGTGATGTCAAAGATGCGGCACGCTTGGATGAGGTGTTTGCTGCTTATCTGCCGCAAGTGGTTTTTCATGCTGCCGCATACAAGCATGTGCCACTTATGGAGGTGGGAAATGCTTGGCAGGCGGTGCGTAATAACGTAATGGGCACGTTACGGGTGGCTGAGGCCGCAAGCCGTTTTAATGCGGATCGCTTTGTCTTGATTTCGACAGATAAAGCGGTGAATCCGACTAATGTAATGGGAGCAACCAAGCGGCTGGCTGAAATGGTTTGTGAGGCGCTGCATGGTCAGGGCTGTTGCACGCAATTCGGAATGGTGCGCTTCGGAAATGTCCTGGGTAGCACCGGCAGCGTCATTCCAAAATTTCAGGAACAAATTGCGCGGGGGGGGCCGGTGACTGTCACCCACCCTGAGATTACCCGTTATTTCATGTCGATTCCCGAAGCGGCACAGTTGGTGCTGCAGGCAGCAGCAATGGGGTTGGGGGGAGAGATATTTGTGCTCGACATGGGAGAGCCGGTCAGAATTGTCGATTTGGCCCGCAAGATGATTCATCTTTGCGGTTACTCGGATGGCGAAATTCGTATCGAGTACACCGGACTGAGACCGGGTGAGAAACTTTTTGAAGAATTACTGGCCGATGCCGAGCAAACTCGTCGGACCCCTCATCCGAAGTTGCGTATTGCGCGGGCGCGAGCAGTTGATGACGATTTTTTGCAAAAGTTACGCCCTTGGCTTGCTGAGGCCTGTCAAAGCGATGAAATGGTGCGTGAAGTTTTAATGCGCTGGGTTCCTGAATACCATCCGGCGCTCAACCTCTCCTGAAAAAAACTTGCAGCGAGTGCTGCGCAATAATGATTATGGTGGCTGTATGACTCACGAGTTTCTTGATCTTCCCCAATTGACGTCGGCTACTGGAATTGTTCGTTTGCCCGGTTCGAAGAGTATTTCCAACCGCGTTCTTCTGCTGGCGGCATTAGCTAGCGGCCAGACCGAAGTTCGCGACCTGCTGGTTTCCGACGATACTGAGCGGATGCTTGAGGCGCTTAAGGCGCTAGGCGTTTGCGTCAGCTCCTTGGGCAGTAATGGCTGGTTGGTTAAAGGCTGTGCCGGCAGTTTTCCGGTCAAGCAGGCTGAACTCTTTCTTGGTAACGCTGGTACGGCCTTCCGGCCGCTAACAGCTGCGTTGGCTCTGGCTGGTGGTGACTATGTATTGAAGGGGGTGTCGCGCATGCACGAGCGGCCAATTGGCGACTTGGTCGATGCATTGCGTCAGTTGGGGGCGGATGTTGCCTACCTCGGCAATGATGGTTTTCCCCCTTTGTGTCTGAAGTCGGCAATGATCAGGCATGGCGGTGTGGTTCAGGTGCGGGGCGATGTCTCCAGCCAGTTTCTGACAGGCCTGTTGATGGCGCTACCGTTGATTGGTGAAACGGCTACCGTTGAAGTGATCGGCGAGCTGATTTCAAAGCCATATATTGAAATTACGCTGGCGATCATGGCGCGTTTTGGCGTCCTTGTTAAACATGACGGCTGGCAGCGATTTACCGTGGCGGCAGGTAGCCGTTACCTTTCGCCTGGGGTGGTTTATGTAGAAGGCGATGCCTCCTCCGCTTCCTACTTCCTTGCGTTGGGAGTGATCGGTGGTGGACCGGTTCGTGTGGAAGGCGTCGGGCGCGACTCAATTCAAGGGGATGTGAAGTTTGCTGATGCGTTGGCCGATATGGGAGGGCAGATTGAGGTGGGCCCTAACTGGATGGAGTCCCGAGCGCCGGTCGGAGGTTTGGTTGGGGTCGATCTTGATTGCAACCATATTCCCGACGCAGCGATGACGCTGGCGGTCGTGGCGCTGTTTGCCAAAGGTTCGACGACATTGCGCAACATCGCTTCATGGCGGGTCAAGGAAACGGATCGTATTGCCGCGATGGCAACCGAGTTGCGAAAGCTGGGGGCGGATGTTAAGGAGGGTGATGATTTTATCCGCGTCACGCCTGTAAGCTTGAAGCCCGCGGCGATCAATACCTATGACGATCATCGCATAGCGATGTGCTTTTCGCTTGCAGCTTTCGGCACGCCGTTGCGGATCAATGACCCGAAGTGCGTGGCGAAGACCTTTCCTGACTATTTTCAGAGGCTCTCCGATGTAACCACGGCTGCACCGGTTATCGCCATTGATGGGCCTTCTGCCTCGGGTAAGGGAACCGTGGCGGCACGAGTCGCGTCGGCGCTTGGCTTTGCCTACTTGGATTCAGGTGCCTTGTATCGGTTGACTGCTCTTGCGGCAAAGCGAGCCGGGGTGGATTGGAACGACGAAAGTGCTGTGGCGGCGATTGCTGCAGAACTTGATGTCGAATTTTCGGAAACAGACATTCTCCTGGATGGTGGATTTGTTGGCGATGCCATCCGCACCGAGGAAATTTCCTCTGGCGCTTCGAAAGTGGCTGCTCTGCCAGCCGTCCGCGAAGCGCTGTTGTTCCGCCAGCGAATTTTCAACAAGATGCCCGGGCTGGTTGGCGATGGGCGTGATATGGGCTCAGTCATTTTTCCGCGGGCTCGACTTAAAGTCTTCCTGACAGCGAGTGCTGAAGCCAGGGCGGAACGCCGTTATAAGCAGTTGATCGAAAAAGGTTTCTCTGCTAATCTCCCCGACCTTCTGCTTGATCTGCAGCAGCGCGATGCCCGGGATTCCGAGCGTAGCGTGGCTCCGCTCAGGCAGGAAGCGGATGCCAAGCTGCTGGACACCACGTCGCTGACGATCGAACAGGCGGTGAATCAGGTGTTGATATGGAGCAGGGAAGCATTGCAGTAAGGTGTTGCCGGCCATGTGGTCGGTAACGTGATTCAAACTCTAACCCGCTGTGAATTTCACGGTTCGCGGCACGAAAGTTCTCTCCGTCAATGGAATCTTTTGCTCAACTATTTGAAGAATCCCTGGCTCGCCAGGAAATGCGTCAAGGCGAAGTCATCACTGCAGAAGTGGTGCTCATCGATCACAATTTCGTTGTGGTCAATGCCGGCCTGAAATCGGAATCCTATGTTCCGCTCGAAGAATTCCTGAATGATCAGGGCGAGCTTGAAGTCAAGGTGGGTGATTTTGTTCAAGTCGCCATCGAGATGCTGGAAGACGGCTACGGCGCAACGCGCCTGTCGCGCGATCGCGCCAAGCGCATCGCCGCCTGGAACTTCCTGGAACAAGCCCTGAACGACAATTCCCTGGTCACCGGTACGATTACCGGCAAGGTCAAGGGCGGCCTCACCGTCATGTCCAACGGCGTCCGTGCATTCCTGCCGGGTTCCCTGGTCGACATGCGTCCGGTCAAGGACACCACCCCGTACGAAGGCAAGACCCTCGAATTCAAGGTTATCAAGCTTGATCGCAAGCGCAACAACGTGGTGATGTCGCGTCGTGCAGTGCTCGAAGCCACCGCTGACAAAGATCGCGAAAAGCTCCTCGAGAACCTCAAGGAAGGTACTACCGTCAAGGGTATCGTCAAGAACATCACCGATTACGGCGCATTCGTCGACCTCGGCGGTATCGATGGTCTGCTGCACATCACCGACCTGGCCTGGCGTCGTGTCCGTCACCCGAGCGAAGTACTCAATGTCGGTGACGAAGTGACCGCCAAGATCCTCAAGTTTGACGCCGAGAAGAACCGCGTCTCGCTGGGCATGAAGCAACTGGGCGACGATCCGTGGGTTGGTATTGCCCGCCGGTACCCGGCCGGTACCCGCCTGTTCGGCAAGGTCACCAACCTGACCGACTACGGTTCATTTGTCGAGATCGAACAAGGCATCGAAGGTCTGGTGCACGTCTCCGAAATGGACTGGACCAACAAGAACGTTCATCCGTCCAAGGTTGTTTCCCTGGGTGATGAAGTCGAAGTCATGATTCTGGAAATCGACGAAGAGCGTCGTCGTATCTCCCTGGGCATGAAGCAGTGCCAGCCGAATCCGTGGGACGACTTCGCGATGAACCACAAGAAGGGCGACAAGGTCCGTGGCGCCATCAAGTCGATCACCGATTTCGGTATCTTCATTGGCCTGCCTGGTGGCATCGATGGTCTGGTTCATCTGTCCGACTTGTCCTGGAGCGCGACTGGCGAAGAAGCCATCCGCAACTTCAAGAAGGGCGACGAAGTTGAAGCTCTGGTTCTCGGCATTGATGTCGAAAAAGAACGCATCTCCCTCGGCATCAAGCAGATGGAAGGCGATCCCTACACCAACTTCATCGCCACCCACGAGAAGAACAGCATCGTCAATTGCACCGTCAAGTCGGTTGACGCTCGTGGCGCCGTGCTCACGCTGGATGGTGAGAACGAAGGTTATCTGCGTGCTTCCGAGTTCTCGCGTGATCGTATCGACGACCTGTCGCAGCACCTGAAGGTGGGCGATACGGTTGAAGCGATGATCATCAACGTCGATCGCAAGACCCGTGGTATCAACCTGTCGATCAAGGCCAAGGACAACGCCGAACAGCACGAAGCGATGCAGAAACTTTCTGCTGAATCTTCTGCCGCTGCTTCCGGTACGACCAACCTGGGTGCCCTGTTGAAGGCCAAGCTCAACCAGCAAGGCTGATAAGGCAAAAGCATGACCAAATCCGAGCTCATCGCCCGGCTGGCGGAGCGCTTTCCGCAGTTGGTGGCGAAGGATGCTGATTTTGCGGTCAAGATGATTCTCGATGCGATGTCCGAAGCACTTGTGCGAGGGGATCGTATCGAGATCCGCGGATTCGGCAGCTTTGCGCTCAACTATCGGCCGCCGCGTACTGGT
Source organism: Dechloromonas denitrificans (assembly GCF_020510685.1). Classification (NCBI taxonomy): domain Bacteria; kingdom Pseudomonadati; phylum Pseudomonadota; class Betaproteobacteria; order Rhodocyclales; family Azonexaceae; genus Dechloromonas; species Dechloromonas denitrificans. The sequence goes on along the minus strand of NZ_CP075185.1, from coordinate 3,102,830 downwards.
CGTAACCCCAAGTCGGGTGAAAAGGTCTGCGTTCCTGCCAAATGGGTCCCCCATTTCAAGGCGGGCAAGGAATTGCGTGAACGGGTCGATCAGTCGATCTGATATCGTGCAGGCGCAATGTGGTAGATTCAGGGCAGTGAGTGATTTCACTGCCCTTTTTTATTGAATGTCATGACAGCATTGACCTGGGCCATCCGGCTCATCATCTTTTCCTTTCTGGTCGTTTTTGCCGTCCAGAATACCGATCCGGTAAACCTTCATTTCCTGCTCGGTCAGGTTTGGCAGGCACCGTTGGTTATCGTTCTGCTTGCCTTTCTTTCGGGTGGTGCGGTTCTTGGCGTGCTTTCGGTGGTCGGTGTCATTTATCGTCAACGCCGGGAAATAGCTCGTCTTAAGCGGGCAACCGATAAAGTACCGCCGGTTGTCTTGCCCGAGCAGCCTCCGGCAGCATGAGCGATCTCTTCGAATACTGGCAGTTGCTGCTGATCCCCGTTTTTTTCGGGCTGGGTTGGGCGGCCGCCCGCGTGGACATGCGTCAGGTCGTGCATGAATCGAGTTCCCTGCCGCGCTCCTATTTTCAAGGTTTGAATTTCCTGCTCAACGAACAACCCGACAAGGCTATCGACTCGTTTCTCGAAGTGGCCAAGGTTGATTCGCAGACGGTTGAGCTGCATTTCGCGCTCGGTAACCTTTTTCGCCGGCGGGGTGAGACCGAGCGGGCGATCCGCATGCACCAGAATCTGATCGACCGGGCCGACCTCGACGACGCCGTTCGTCTGCATGCGCTGGCCGAACTCGGTCAGGATTATCTCAAGGCCGGCCTGCTCGACCGGGCTGAAGAGATTTTCAACAAGCTGATCGATACCACTTTTGAGGCCGATGCCAAGCGCAACCTGCTGGAAATTTATCAGGTCGAGAAGGAGTGGCTGAAGGCGATCGGATTGGCCCGTGAGTTGCCGGATGTCGCGTCGCAACAGGAAGTGGCCGAGTTTTACTGCGAACTGGCCGCTACCGAGATCATGCGCTCGAAGCCGGATTCGGCACGGGCTTACCTTGAGTCAGCCATGCAGCAGAACCGCAAATGCGTGCGGGCGAGCCTGCTGCAGGGCGATTTGCTGGCGCAGGAAGGCCGGCCGGAGGCCGCCATTGAAGCCTGGCAGCGGATCGAACAGCAGGATCCGGCCTACTTGGCGCTGGTTGCCCAGCGCCTGCTCGAGACCTATCGCAAGCAGGAGCGTCGCGATGAGGGTATCGCCTTGCTCAGCGGCTATCTTGAGCGTTATCCGTCGCTCGATTTGCTCGATGTTGTTTATCAACTGGTGCTTGAAGGCGAGGGCACCGAGGCGGCTTACCGTCTGGTGCGAGCCGAGTTGCAGCGCAACCCGACCCTGCTCGGTCTGGAAAAGCTGATGAGCGCCCGCTTGCCGCTGGTGGCACCGGAAGTTCGGCCCGATGTCGAGATTGCGAAGACCATCATCCAGGGCTATACCAAGCGCCTGTCGCGTTATCGATGCGATAATTGCGGCTTCAAGGCGCGCCAGTTCTATTGGCGCTGTCCGGCCTGTGGCGGCTGGGAAACCTACCCGCCTCGCCGTAGTGAAGAATTCGATCAAACCTTGTAGGAAGCATTCATGAAAATCACCGTTGTCGGCACCGGCTATGTCGGTCTGGTTAGTGGTACCTGTCTGGCTGAAGTGGGTAATGACGTTCTCTGTCTGGACGTCGATCCCGAGAAAATCCGTATTCTTGAAGAAGGCGGCATTCCAATTTTCGAACCGGGTTTGCAGGAAATGGTCCTCCGCAACGTGGCTGCCGGCCGTCTGCACTTCACCACCAATGTCGAGAAGGCCGTCCAGCACGGCACCATCCAGTTCATTGCCGTCGGCACACCACCGGATGAGGACGGCTCAGCCGACCTCCAGTACGTGCTCGGCGCTGCCCGCAACATCGGTCGCCTGATGACCGATTACAAGGTTATCGTCGACAAGAGCACGGTGCCGGTCGGTACCGGCGCCAAGGTCAAAGCCGCCATCGCTGATGAACTGAAGAAGCGTGCGGTCGACATCCCCTATAGCGTCGTTTCCAACCCGGAGTTCCTGAAAGAGGGGGCTGCCGTTGAAGACTTCATGCGCCCGGACCGGATTGTCGTTGGCGCTGAGGAGGAGCAGGCCATCCATCTGATGCGCGCCCTCTACGCACCGTTCCAGCGCAACCACGAACGCCTGATCATCACCGACGTGAAGAGTGCTGAACTGACCAAGTACGCTGCCAACGCGATGCTGGCGACGCGCATCAGCTTCATGAACGAGCTGGCCAATCTGGCCGAGGTGCTTGGTGCTGACATCGAAATGGTTCGCCAGGGCATCGGCTCCGATCCGCGAATCGGCTACCACTTTCTCTATCCCGGTTGTGGCTACGGCGGTTCCTGCTTCCCGAAGGACGTCAAGGCCTTGATCAAGACCGCGGAAGACGACGCCAACATTACTCTGAAGGTGCTGACCGCGGTCGAAGAAGCTAACGATGCCCAGAAACACCTGCTGACCAAGAAGCTCAAGTCGCGTTTCGGCGATCTCAAAGGCAAGCATTTTGCGCTCTGGGGCCTGTCCTTCAAGCCGAATACCGACGATATGCGCGAAGCGCCAAGCCGTGAGCTGATCGCCGACCTCTTTGCTGCCGGCGCCACGGTTACCGCCTACGATCCGGTAGCGATGCACGAAACCCAGCGCATCTACGGTGACGAAGCTCGCCTCAATTATGCCGAGAACCCGATGGGGGCGCTTGATAAGGCCGATGCCCTGGTCATCGTTACCGAGTGGAAGGAATTCCGCAGCCCCGATTTCGAGGCGATCAAGCAGACATTGAAAAATCCGGTCATTTTCGACGGGCGCAATCTCTATGATCCAAAGTTCGTGCGCGGGCTGGGTATCGAATATTTCGCCATCGGGCGCTAAGCGAAAACGACATGCTGGAAAAAATAGCGCAGGTTCGCCTGCTCGTGGTTGGCGATGTGATGCTCGACCGTTACTGGTTTGGCGAGGTCAGCCGGATTTCGCCGGAGGCGCCGGTGCCGGTGGTCAAGGTTGAACGAATCGAGGAGCGTTTGGGCGGGGCCGCCAACGTGGCGCGTAATGCGGCAGCAGTCGGGGCCAAAACGGCGCTGCTTTCGGTGGTCGGTGATGATGAGGCGGGGCGCAGTCTGTCCCGCTTGCTCGTCGACGGCGAAATCGATGCCGGATTGCATGTCGACCGGGCCATCGATACTACGGTCAAGCTCCGTGTCATCGGCCGGCAACAGCAATTGCTGCGCATCGACTTCGAAACGGCACCTTCGCACGAAATCCTCCAGGCCAAGCTGGCCGAGTTTGAAAAGCGCGTCGTCGAGGCGGACGTGGTGATTCTGTCCGATTACGGCAAGGGGGGGCTGACCCATATCGCCGAAATGATCCGGCTGGCCCGGGCCGCCGGCAAGCCGGTGCTGGTCGACCCGAAAGGCGACGATTACGCCAAATATGCCGGGGCGACGGTGATTACGCCGAACCGCTCGGAACTCCGCGAAGTGGTTGGCCGCTGGTCCTCGGAGGCCGATCTCTTTGCCAAAGCCCAGAAACTTCGCGCCGAACTCGGACTCGAAGCGCTGCTGGTGACGCGCAGTGAAGAGGGGATGACCCTGTTTTCCGAAGGTGAGACGCATCATCAGGCAGCCCTGGCGCGGGAAGTATTTGACGTCTCGGGCGCCGGTGACACGGTCATTGCCACGCTGGCCGTGATGCTGGCGGCAGGGGCCAACTGGGACGAGGCCATTCGCGCGGCCAATATCGCCGCCGGCATCGTCGTCGGCAAGCTGGGGACCGCCGTCGTTACCCGCGAAGAACTCGCAGCAGCCCTGTAAGGAAAAAGCATGTACACAGTTGTTACCGGCGCCGCCGGCTTTATTGGTTCCAACATCGTCAAGGCGCTCAACGAGCGCGGCGTGACCAAGATCATTGCGGTCGACAACCTGACCAAGGCCGACAAGTTCAGAAATCTGATTGACTGCGAAATCGCCGATTATCTCGACAAGCACGATTTCATCGAGCGCATCCAGGCCGGCCATTTCGACGGCGAAATCGAGGCGATTTTCCATGAAGGGGCTTGCTCCGACACCATGGAAACCGACGGTCGCTACATGATGGAGAACAACTACCGTTACTCGATGATCCTGCTCGACTGGTGTCAGGATCAGGATGTCCAATTTTTGTATGCGTCCAGTGCCGCCACCTACGGCAGCAGCAGCGTGTTCAAGGAAGAGCGCCAATACGAAGGGCCGCTCAACGTCTACGGCTACTCCAAATTTCTCTTCGATCAGGTTGTCCGCCAGCGCTTAGCGCAGCACCCGTCGTCCCAGATCGTCGGTTTTCGCTACTTCAATGTCTATGGTCCGCGCGAGACGCACAAGGGGCGGATGGCGTCGGTTGCTTTCCATAACTTCAACCAGTTCCGCGCAGACGGCAAGGTCAAGTTGTTCGAGGGTTCGCACGGCTATCCGGATGGCGGTCAGCAGCGCGATTTCGTCTTTGTCGGCGATGTCGCCAAGGTCAATCTGTACTTCCTCGATCACCCGGAGAAATCCGGCATTTTCAATCTCGGTTCAGGCCGGGCGCAGAGTTTCAATGATGTCGCGGTTGCTGCAGCCAACGGCTGTCGCAAGGCAAAAAACGAGGCGCCGCTGACGTTGGAAGAACTGCGGGCACAGGGCTTGCTCGAATACATCGCCTTCCCCGAGGCGCTGAAGGGCAAGTACCAGGCATTCACGCAGGGCGATCTGAGCCGCTTGCGCGCTGCCGGTTACGATGCGCCGATGGCCACGGTTGAGGAGGGCGTCTCCCAATATATCGAGTGGCTCCATAAAAATGTATAAAACCCTGCAGGATTTTGTCGGAAACACCCCGCTGGTCCGTCTGGTGCGTATCCCCGGTGCTGACAACGACAAGCGTGGCAATGTCATTCTCGCCAAGCTGGAAGGCAACAACCCGGCCGGTTCGGTCAAGGATCGCCCGGCCTTGTCGATGATCGTCCATGCCGAAGCACGCGGCGAGATCAAGCCGGGCGATACGCTGATCGAGGCGACCTCCGGCAATACCGGCATCGCGTTGGCCATGGCGGCGGCGATGAAGGGCTACAAGATGATCCTGGTCATGCCGGAAAACCAGAGCGTCGAGCGTCGACAGACCATGCGGGCCTTTGGCGCCGAACTGGTATTGACGCCGAAGGATGGCGGGATGGAACTGGCGCGCGATGTCGCTGACCGGATGCGCGACGAAGGCCGGGGCATCATCCTCGACCAGTTTGCCAACCCGGACAATCCGCTGGCGCATTTCGAAGGTACCGGTCCGGAGATCTGGCGCGATACGGCTGGGAAAATCACCCATTTTGTCTCTAGTATGGGTACCACCGGCACTCTCATGGGTACTGCGGCCTTCCTCAAGGCCCAGAATCCGGCGATCGAGATTGTCGGTTGCCAGCCGGAGGAGGGTAGTCAGATTCCCGGGATCCGCAAATGGCCGGAAGCCTATCTGCCGAAAATTTACGACAAGACCAATGTCGATCGCATCGAATACGTCAGCCAGTCCGATGCCGAGGCAATGACCCGGCGCCTGGCAATGGAAGAAGGCATCTTTGCCGGCATTTCATCGGGCGGCGCCCTGGCCGTTGCCCTGCGGCTGTCGCAGACGCTGGAAAATGCCGTAATCGTCAGCATCGTTTGCGATCGCGGTGATCGTTACCTGTCTACGGGCGTTTTCCCGGCATGAAGCCGGTCCTGGTCTTCGACATCGAAACCATTCCCGATGTCAGCGGCCTGCGCCGTTTGAACGACCTGCCCGGTGAGCTTTCCGACGACGAAGTCGCCGAACTCGCTTTCCAGCAACGCCGTGCCAAAACCGGCAACGATTTCCTGCAACTGCATTTGCAGCGGGTGGTGACCATCTCCTGTGTGCTGCGCACCAGCGAGGGTCTGAAGGTCTGGTCGCTGTCAGAACCGGATCTCAATGAGGGCGCGATCATCCAGCGGTTTTTTGATGGCATCGAGAAATTTACGCCGCAGATCGTTTCCTGGAACGGCAGTGGCTTCGATCTGCCGGTGCTCCATTACCGCGGCATGCTGCATGGCGTCAGCGCCCCTCGCTACTGGGATCTGGGCGATGGCGACTACGCCGATTCCCGCGATTTCAAATGGAATAACTACATCAGCCGCTACCATACCCGGCACCTCGACCTGATGGACCTGCTGGCCCTCTACAACGCCCGCGCCAACGCGCCGCTCGACGATCTGGCGAAGCTCTACGGATTCCCCGGCAAGCTCGGCATGGACGGCGGCAAGGTGTGGGAGGCCTGGCAAGCCGGCAAGAGCGCCGAGATTCGCGACTACTGCGAAACCGATGTGATCAATACCTATCTCGTCTATAACCGTTTCCGTCGCTTGCGTGGCGAACTGACGGCGGAAGAGGAAATCGCCGAGGGCGAATTCGTCAAGGCGCAACTGGCCAAAATCGGCGCGCCGCACTGGCAGGAGTTCCTCGCTGCCTGGCAATGAGAAAGCCGCGTGCAGCGCTATAATCGCAAGTTCTCAAACCTTACCGCAGAGATAAAAATGGCTCTTAATAACGTATCTTCAGGCAAGTCACTTCCCGACGACTTCAATGTGATCATCGAGATCACGGCCCATTCCGATCCGGTCAAGTATGAAGTTGACAAGGAATCCGGCGCGATTTTCGTTGATCGCTTCATGGGTACTGCCATGCACTATCCGTGCAACTACGGTTACATCAACAACACCATTGCCGGTGACGGCGACCCGGTCGATGTGTTGGTCGTCTGTCCGTTCGGCCTGCCGCCGGGTGTGGTAGTTCGCTGCCGTCCGCTCGGCATGCTGGCGATGGAGGACGAAGGCGGCCAGGACGCCAAGTTGCTCGCCGTGCCGGTTCGCAAGATCAGCCAGACGTACAACGACGTCAATACCTTCGAAGACATTCCGCAGATCCTGCGCGACCAGATCGAACACTTTTTCTCGCACTACAAGGATCTCGAAAAGGGCAAGTGGGTCAAGGTAGTCGGCTGGCAGGGCATCGAAGCCGCCCACAAGGAAATCCTGGAAGGCGTTGCCCGTTACCAGGCCGAAGCCAAGTAAGACCCGGTCAGATGCTGCGTATCGCCGTTGCCCAGTTCAACGCCACTGTCGGTGACCTGACCGGCAACGTCGAACGTATCATTGAATGCGCCGCGCAAGCCAAGGCGCGCGGTGCCAAGGTATTGCTGACGCCGGAACTGGCGCTGTGTGGGTACCCACCGGAAGACCTGCTGCTCCGCCCGGATTTTTATCGGGCGTGCAGTCGGGCATTGGACGATCTGGCGAGCCGGGTGCAAGGCATCGCCCTCATCGTCGGCTACCCGGAAGAGGATCAGGGGTATCGCTACAATGCCGCGGCCGTCATTGAAAATGGTCAAAAAAAGGCCGTTTACCGCAAGATCCGTCTGCCCAACTACGAAGTTTTCGACGAAAAGCGCTATTTCGCCGCCGGCAGCGAAGCCTGTGTCGTTACCCTTGGCAGCGTGCGTTGTGGCATCAATATCTGCGCCGATATCTGGGAAAGCGGCGCGGCCGAACTGGCTCATGCCAACGGTGCCGAACTGCTGCTGGTTCTCAATGCTTCACCTTGCCATCTGGAAAAGCACCAGCAGCGTCTTGAGGTGCTCGGGGAGCGGGTAGCGGCCACCGGCATTCCGGCCATTTATTGCAATCTGGTCGGTGGTCAGGACGAACTGGTATTCGACGGTGCATCCTTCGCCCTTGATGCCAGCGGGGCTTGCCGGATGCGCCTGGCGCAGTTCGAGGAGGCGCTGGGTATCGTCGACTACGATGCCGGTCATTTGCATTCGGATGACTTGGCGGCAGAGCTTTCGCTCGAGGCCGAAGCCTATCGTGCACTGGTCGTCGGGGTACGCGACTACATCGGCAAGAGCGGCTTTCCGGGGGCAATCATCGGGCTGTCCGGCGGTATCGATTCGGCCCTGACGCTATGTGTTGCGGTGGATGCATTGGGGGCGGAAAAGGTCCGCGCCGTAATGATGCCTTCGCCATACACGGCGCAGATGAGCCTGGACGATTCGCGGGAAATGATTCGTCGGCTCGGTGTGCGTTATGACGAAATCGCCATTGCCCCGGCCATGCACACCTACCAGTCGATGCTTGCTCCACTGTTTGCCGGTCTGCCGGCCGACACTACCGAAGAAAACATTCAGGCGCGCATCCGCGGCAATATCCTGATGGCGCTCTCCAACAAGACCGGGGCACTGGTTCTGACAACCGGCAACAAGTCGGAAATGGCGGTTGGCTACTGCACGCTGTACGGCGACATGGCCGGCGGCTTTGCGGTCATCAAGGATGTCTACAAGACGCTGGTCTATCAGCTATCGCGCTATCGCAATACCTTGTCGCCGGTGATCCCGGAGAACATCATCGTCCGGCCGCCTTCCGCTGAATTGAAGCCGGACCAGACCGATCAGGATTCGCTACCCCCGTACGAGATTCTTGATGCTATCGTTCGGGCCTACATGGAAGAGGATCGCAGTCCGCGTGAAATCATCGCGGCCGGGCTGCCGGAAGACGCCGTAAGGCGCGTTGTTCGTTTGCTGCGGATTGCCGAGTACAAGCGGCGGCAATCACCGGTTGGTATCCGCATCACGCCGCGTGGTTTTGGCAAGGATTGGCGGTATCCTATTACCAACCGTTATCAAGACGAATTTTGAGCAACCGAATCAGCTAAAGGATACGCAGAGCATGAAAAAAATCGAAGCCATCATCAAACCCTTCAAGCTCGACGAAGTGCGCGAGGCACTGTCGGAAATCGGTATATCCGGTCTGACCGTCACTGAAGTCAAGGGCTTCGGCCGCCAGAAAGGGCACACTGAGCTCTATCGCGGTGCTGAGTACGTGGTCGACTTTCTGCCCAAGATCAAAATCGAAATCGTCGTCAATGGCGAGCATGTCGATGCCGCCATCGAAGCGATCATCAAGGCTGCGCGGACCGGCAAGATCGGCGACGGCAAGATTTTCGTGATGCCGGTCGAGCAGGTCGTCCGTATTCGTACCGGCGAGACCAACGAAGCGGCTGTCTGAACATTGGGAGCAGGTCCGTGGATACTTCGAACGATATCAATGTTTCGGAACTGCGGACCCAGCTAATGGCCCTGCTGGGGGCTGAGCAGAAATACTATCCAACTCAGATCGAGCAGCAATTCCCGCGCATCCTGGGGCAAATCGTTGCGCTGTGGGGCAAGTCCGCACTCGATGTCTACCTGAACGAGCTGATGTTGCCAGCCAGGTCCGGGCGACAGGGTTTTCCGGCAGCCATCGCCATGGAAATCTTTCATCTGTTCAACCTGCATTCGGCCCTTAATTTGTCCGAGAAACATTCCGGTACCGGTTGGTCCGGAGTTGAAGACCCAGAGCGTTTCAAGAAGGCCCTGGCGCGCGGCGACTAGGCTTTGCGGTGTGCCAGGGCCTAGCGGTGCTGGGCTTTCTGGGCCCGCAGCAGGACGATCAACGCACCTTCGCCGCCGTCGTGCGGCCTGGCCTGGCAGTAGGCCAGGACTTCTTCCCTTTGGGCCAGCCAACCGCGTACCAGCTGGCGCAGGACGGAGGTTCTTTGCGGTGAGCTCAGTCCCTTGCCGTGGATCACCCGAACGCAGCGCTTGCCGTAATGCAGACTCTCGACCATGAATTCGGCCAGCAGTTGCCTGGCTTCTTCGCGATTCAGGCCGTGCAGGTCGATTTCATCCTGAATCACCCAGCGGCCGCGGCGCAAATCACGCAGCACGGTGCTGGCCAGTCCGTTTCGTGTGTAGTTCGGCTCGTCGCCACCCTCCAGCCGGTCCTGCAGGCTGATCGCGCCATACAGGCTCTCGTGCAGTGCGGCGTGCTCATCGGCAATATGTTGCAGCGGGCGGGGTGGTGGCATTGGCCCGCCCAGGTGGACGCGGTCGGTCTTCGGCAGTGGCTTGGTATCGGCCACTGCCGCCCGAAAGGCTGCAAGATCGTCCGGATCGATCAAGCCGGAGACTCAGGCGAGCTGGTCCAGATAGCGCTCGGCATCGAGCGCTGCCATGCAGCCGGTACCAGCTGAAGTGCAGGCCTGGCGGTAGATGTGGTCCTGCACGTCGCCGGCCGCGAAGACCCCGGGGATGCTGGTTTGCGTTGCATTGCCGTGGCGCCCGGTCTGCGTCACCAGATAACCGCCCTCCATTTCGAGCTGGCCGGCGAAAATGTCGGTGTTCGGCTTGTGGCCGATGGCGATGAAGACGCCGAAGACATCAACATCCTGTGTCGCGCCGGTTTGCACATTCTTGACGCGCAGGCCGGTGACGCCGGAATCGTCGCCGAGAACTTCGTCAAGCGAGCTGTTGTAGAGAATGGTGATCTTGCCGGCCTTCTCTTTTTCGAATAGCTTGTCCTGCATGATTTTTTCGGCGCGAAATTTTTCGCGGCGATGAATCAGCGTGACGTGGCTGGCGATGTTGGCCAGGTAGAGGGCTTCCTCGACCGCGGTATTGCCGCCACCGACTACCGCGACCGGCTTGTTGCGATAGAAGAAGCCGTCACAGGTGGCGCAGGCGGACACTCCCTTGCCGGCGAATTTCTCTTCGGAAGGCAGCCCCAGGTACTGGGCCGAGGCGCCGGTGGCGATGATCAGCGCATCGCAGGTGTAGGTGCCGCTGTCGCCGACCAGCGTGAAGGGGCGATCGGTTAGCTGGGTGGTGTGGATGTGGTCGAAGAGGATTTCGGTCTCGAAGCGACGGGCATGCGCTTCGAAGCGGGCCATCAGTTCCGGACCCTGAACGCCGTCGGCATCGGCCGGCCAGTTGTCAACTTCGGTAGTGGTCATCAATTGACCGCCCTGGGCGAGGCCGGTGATCAGCAGCGGCTTGAGGTTGGCGCGGGCGGCATAGACGGCGGCGGTATAGCCGGCCGGGCCGGAACCGAGGATGATGAGACGATTGTGGCGGGCGGGCTGGGACATGACGATCCTCTTTCGTGGTTAAGCGGAAAATTATAGCCTTCTCTGAGCCTCGGATTTTTCCCGAGTTCCCGTGCTGATTGGGAAAGCAGTTTATAATCGATACGTAACCCCATGAACGGAAACTGATTTATGTCTGCTGCTAATTTCGGCTTGAGCCTGGTTGTATTGCGCAACGTGCCGCTGTTTTCCGGGCTGGATGAATCCGAACTGGAAAAACTTTCCCGGGTTTCCGTCCGCAAACGTGTCGAGCGCGGCGCATTTGTCGTGCGCGCGGCGGAAAGTACCGATTCGTTGTATTCCGTGCTCACCGGGCGGGCCAAAGTGACCAATACCGATGAAGAAGGGCGCGAGATCATCCTGGCCTGGCTCGGGCCGGGCGAGTTCTTCGGTGAAATGGGTCTGATCGACGGCAGCCCGCGTTCGGCCAATGTCGTCGCCAGTGAACCTTGCGAATTGATGGTGCTCAGCAAGGAAGCGTTCCAGCGCTGCCTGCAGGACAACTTTCAGGTGGCACAGAAGCTGATGCAGATTCTCGTCCGCCGTTTACGCGAAGCCGACCGCAAGATCGAGAGTCTGGCGCTGCTCGATGTCTATGGCCGCGTCGCTCGTTTGCTGCTCGATCTCTCGGTAGAGGAAGAGGGGCGGCGTATCGTCAAGAAAAAGATTTCAAAGCAGGATATGGCCAGAATGATTGGTGCATCGCGCGAAATGGTCAGCAAGGTCATGCGCGATCTGGAGTTGAGCGGCTACATCGCGACCGAGAACGATCTGGTGGTCATTCTGGGTGCATGACGATGGGCGCAAGAATGGTTGACCGGAGTTCGCCGAGCCCGCTCCCCGACAAGATCGGCTCGTTGTTGCAGGAGTCGCGCTGGTTGGCGGTCGGCGCCGTTGCGCTGTTCCTGACGATGGCCCTGTGGGGCTTCGACAAGGCAGACCCGGGCTGGTCGCACGCCGTTGTCGCGCAAACCATGCATAACCCGGCTGGTCGGGCCGGAGCCTGGATTGCCGATCTGCTGCTGTATATTTTCGGGCTTTCCGCTTGGTGGTGGATCGTGCTGCTTGGCATGTCCGTCTGGTGGGGTTTTCGCAAACTCAATGTGGCGGATGCCGGCGATCGTCGCTCGCTGTTGATCGCGCTGGCCGGCTTTGTTCTGCTGCTGGTGGCCAGTTCGTCGCTTGAAGCCTTGCGTTTTTACACGATGCAGACTGAATTGCCGCTCAGCCCCGGCGGCATGCTTGGCATCGAGATGAGCCGTGTGCTCGCCCGTCAGCTTGGCTATACCGGCTCGACCCTGCTTCTGCTGGCGGTGATCGCGGCCGGCTGGAGCGTCTTCTCGGGGATGTCCTGGCTGTGGGCCTTCGAGAAAATGGGGGCGCTGCTGGAAGCCTTTGGCGCTTTTTTCTACGGCCGGCTCGATGCCTGGCGTGACCGGAAGATCGGTCGCGAAGTGGCTCAGCAGCGGGAAGTTGTCGTCGAGGAAGAAAAGCGCCGGGTCGAGTTGCACGATCCGATCATCATCGAAACCCCGCCTCCCGACGTGCCGGTCTCGAAGAAGGCCGAGGCGCGGGCCGAGCGCGAGAAGCAGGTGGCCCTTTTCCCCGAGGCGATCATCGGTGGCCAGCTGCCGCCGCTGCACCTGCTCGATCCGGCGCCGCCGGTGACCGAGACGGTTAGCGCCGAAATCCTCGAATACACCTCGCGTCTGATCGAGCGCAAGCTGGCCGACTTTGGCGTGCAGGTCAAGGTTCTGGCAGCCTTGCCGGGGCCGGTGATCACCCGCTATGAAATCGAGCCGGCGGTTGGCGTCAAGGGCGCGCAGATCGTCAATCTGGCGCGCGACCTGGCGCGGGCGCTGGCCATGGTGTCGATCCGGGTTGTCGAAACGGTGCCCGGCAAGTCCTGCATGGCGCTTGAGCTGCCCAACGCCCGGCGGCAGATGGTCAAGCTCTCCGAGATCATCTCCAGCAAGCCCTACAACGACATGGCGAGTCCTCTGACGGTCTGTCTCGGCAAGGATATCGGCGGCCAGCCGGTGGTTGCCGATCTGGCCAAGACGCCGCACCTGCTGGTTGCCGGGACGACCGGTTCGGGCAAGTCGGTCGGGGTCAATGCGATGATCCTCTCGATGCTTTACAAAGCCGAGCCCGATCAGGTCCGCCTGATCATGGTCGACCCGAAGATGCTCGAATTGTCGATCTACGAGGGCATCCCGCACCTGCTGGCACCGGTCGTCACCGACATGAAACAGGCCGCCAATGCGCTGCACTGGTGCGTGACGGAAATGGAGAAGCGCTACAAGCTGATGTCGGCGATGGGCGTACGCAATATCGCCGGTCTCAACACCAAGATTCGCGACGCCGAGAAGCGCGGCGAGCACATCCCCAATCCGCTGACGCTGACGCCGGAAACCCCGGAGCCGCTGAAGACCATGCCGTTCATCGTCGTCATCATCGACGAACTGGCTGACCTGATGATGGTGGTCGGCAAGAAGGTCGAGGAACAGATCGCCCGTCTGGCGCAGAAAGCCCGTGCCTCCGGTATCCACCTCGTGCTGGCGACCCAGCGGCCGAGCGTCGATGTCATCACCGGCCTGATCAAGGCGAATATCCCGACTCGTCTTTCCTTCCAGGTGTCCAGCAAGATCGATTCGCGGACTATCCTTGATCAGATGGGCGCCGAGGCGCTGCTTGGCCAGGGCGACATGCTCTATCTGGCGCCCGGTACCGGTTACCCGACCCGGGTGCATGGTGCTTTCGTCTCCGATGACGAAGTGCATCGCGTAGTCGAGCACCTGAAGGCGACCGGTGCGCCGGAATATATCGAAGACATCCTCACCGGGTCTGCCGGGGACGATGAAGAAGGAGGCGAGGGTGGCGAGGGGAGTAACGATGCCGAGAGCGATCCGCTCTACGACCAGGCTGTCGATATCGTGCTGAAGAACAAGCGCGCTTCGATTTCGCTGGTCCAGCGTCACCTGCGTATCGGTTATAACCGTTCGGCACGGCTCATCGAAGCGATGGAAAAAGCCGGTCTGGTTTCGACAATGGATGGTCGTGGTGGCCGTGAGGTTTTGGCCCGCAAGGAAGCTGAATGAAATTTGCCCTGAAAATGCTGTCGATCGCAGCAGTCGCCGTTTTGCCCCAGTGGGCTCAGGCCGGTGCCGTCGATCAACTCCATCAGTTCCTTAGCAGCACACGGACGCTGAAGGCGGAGTTTTCCCAAATGGTCATCGGTAAAGGCGGGCGCAAACCGCAGCAGTCGTCCGGCCTGGTCGCCATCTCGCGGCCTGGGAAACTGCGCTGGGATATCCAGAAACCCTATCCGCAGCTGGTGGTAGGTGATGGCGAGAAAATCTGGATTTACGACACCGAGCTGAAGCAGATCACTGTCCGCAAGGCCGGTCAGGCAATCAACGGGTCGCCGGCCGCGCTACTCTCGGGCAACAACGATCTGGAGAAAAACTTCACCCTCAAGGATGTTGGCGAAGCCGAGGGGATGGCCTGGGTCGAAGCGATTCCCAAGACCAGTGACAGCGGCTTTGAAAGCGTGCGTCTCGGCTTCGTCGGCAGTGACTTGAAGGCCATGGAGTTACACGACAGCTTCGGGCAGGCGACGCATATCCGCTTTTCCAGGCTTGAACGCAACCCGGTACTCCCTGCTGCTACTTTCAAATTCACACCGCCGGCCGGCGTCGATATCGTCGGCGAATAAGGCGGACGGAGCGCAGATTGATTGCGCTCCTGTGGTTCCCATCGATCGTTGGTGTTTGGGAACCCAACGGTATTAGATTGCCGTGTTTTGATCCTGCTGGATACCCACTCCCTGCAGCAGGAAGTGGGCTTGCTCAACAAAGCTTGGTTCAGCCGCGCACCGATTCCGGCAGGTGGCTTTCGACGACCTTGAGTAGCGGGGCGAAAACCTTCGGTGTGCCAGCGATCAGGTTGCCGGTTTCTAGATAGTTGGCTTCGCCACGCAGGTCGCTGACCAGGCCGCCCGCTTCCGAAATGAGCAGCACGCCGGCGGCCATGTCCCAGGGCGACAGGCCGAATTCCCAGAAGCCGTCAAAACGGCCACATGCAACATAGGCGAGGTCGAGCGAGGCTGCCCCCGGACGCCTTTGGCCGGCCGTCTTCTGGGACAGTTCCTTGAAGATGGCAAGGTAGGTGTCGATCTTGTCGAACATGCGGTACGGAAAGCCGGTTCCGATCAGGGAACCCTGCAGTTTGATGCGGCGCGAGACACGAATGCGGCGTTCGTTGAGGAAGGCGCCGCCGCCTTTGCTGGCCGTGAAGAGTTCGTTGCGGTTCGGGTCGAAAACCACTGCTTGTTCGATCGAGCCACCTTTGCTCAGGGCAATCGAGACGGCGTACTGGGGCATGCCATGGATGAAGTTGGTCGTCCCGTCCAGTGGGTCGATGATCCACTGGTATTCGCTGTCGCCCGAACCCTTGCCGGCCGTCTCGCCGGACTCCTCTGCTAAAATGCCGTACGCTGGGTAGGCCTCCTGCAGCGTCTCGATGATGGCGGCTTCGGCAGCCTTGTCGACTTCGGTGACGAAATCGTTGGGCTGTTTGGTCGAAACCTTCAGCAGGTCGAGATCGTTGGAAGCACGATTGATGATCTGGCCGGCGCGGCGCGCCGCCTTGATGGCGATATTCAGGGCTGGATGCATGGCTTTAAAGAGCTATCGGGTGGCAGAAGCCACCCGATTTATATTGAAAGAACGAATTTTACACTATGAACCCGGAAAGCCTTCTTTCACGTATCAGAGTCGTCCTGTGCCGTCCTAGCCATCCGGGTAATATCGGCGCGGTGGCCCGGGCCATGAAGACGATGGGCTTGTCCAGTTTGTATCTGGTGCAGCCCAAGCAGTTTCCTGATCCGGAAGCCGATACGCGGGCGACCGGTGCGGTCGACCTGCTGGAAAAGGCAAAAATAACCGCGTCGCTGGCTGAAGCCCTTGCCGGAAGCGTATTTGCCGTAGCGCTATCGGCACGGCAGCGGGATCTCGGGCCGGCAATCGGCCAGCCGCGCGAAACGGTTGCCCGTCTGCTGGCCGAAGCGGAACACGGGGATGTGGCACTGGTTTTCGGCAACGAAACGGTTGGTCTGAGCAATGAGGAAATCCTGCATTGTCAGGCGGCGGTGACGATACCGACCAATCCGGATTTCAGCTCGCTCAATCTTGGTTCGGCAGTGCAGGTGTTGTGCTACGAATGCCGCATGGCAGCGTTTTCCGAGCGACCGCCGGTTGCCGGCCAGGGGGTTACTCCGTTCGTTTCGCCGACGGCCAGTCTGGACGAAGTTGAGGGCTTGTTCGGGCATCTGGAGTCGGTGATGACCGATACCGGGTTTTTTAATCCGGCCCAACCAGGTCGTTTGATGCACAAATTGCGCCGCATGTTCGGTCGCGTTCGATTGGAAAAGGACGAAATCAACATCCTGCGTGGCATCCTGGCATCGACCCAAGTTAAAACCGGACACGGCCGGAAAGACTAAGGTGGGTTGGCACGCGCAATTTCAACTGAAACTGGCGTGCATTTCCTTGGCCAGGGCATCGATTTCAGGAATCAGGTGGCCATATTTTTCATTCAGCACGGTTAATTCTTCCGGGGATTTCTGCTGATCCTGCATCAACCATTCAAAATGGCCGTCAGCCAGCATGTTGGCCACGTAAATCACTTCCTGCAGGTTGCGGATGGGGTCCGGGGTGGGGCGAATCCGGTCGTGGTCAATGGTGGCGTCGACGATTTCCTCGGGAATGCCGATGGCGTTGAGCAGTGACGCGCCGATGCTTTCGTGCCACTGGATGATCAGGTACTTGACGCTATCCGGGCGCTCCCGTAATTCTTCATATTGCGTCGCGCGGTAGAGCATGTAGAACGCGCCAAGATCATGAATCAGGCCGGCCAGCATGGCTTCGTCGGAATTCAGGCGACTCGCCGTCTTGGCAATGATGCGGGCGGCCGCTGCGGTGCGGATGGAATGCTCCCAGAGCGCATGGGTTATCTCGGAGAAGGCGGCCATGCCCTTGGCGCGCAACAACTGGGTCATGACGATGGACAGTGCTGCGGTGCGCACGGCGTTGACGCCGAGTCGGGCAATTGCCGACTTGAGATCGACGACTTCCCTGCCTTGCGGATTGAAGGCTACGGAATTGGCCAGATGCAGCAATTTGGCGCTGATCAGGGGTTCGATGGCAACCGCCGCAGCGATTCCGGAAATGCTCTGGGCCGGATCCTGGAGAACCTTGCGCAGGCGCATGACAGCATCGAAATAGGTGGGGAAAATCACCTCGCCCGAGAGCTCCTTGGCGATGTCCTCCAGCATCTGAAATCGCTGGGTCTTTAATGCATCCCCTTTTTTGTCCTGGTCGCTGTGCATCGATGCTGGAGTCATTGGCCACTCTCTTTCAGCACAAACCCCGCTACGAGAGCGGGGTTTGTGTGTCCTTTTCAGGAGTTCTGGTGGGTGCTGAGGGGCTCGAACCCCCGACATCCAGCGTGTAAGGCTAGCGCTCTACCAACTGAGCTAAGCACCCGGACGCGCTTAGTTCAGCGCGTCTTTCAGACCCTTGCCCGGACGGAATTTCGGTGATTTGGCGGCCTTGATTTCCAGCGTTTTGCCGGTGCGCGGATTGCGACCGGTGCGGGCTGCACGCTCGCCAACGTAGAAAGTGCCGAAACCGATCAGGCTGACGGTGTCGCCATTCTTCAGGGCTTCCGTGACGGCAGCAACGGTGGCATCAAGTGCGCGACCGGCGGCCGCCTTGGAAATTTCGGCGGAAGTGGCGATATGGTCGATCAGGTCGGTCTTGTTCATATTGGTCCCCTAATAGGATGGAATGGTGAAGCGAAATTTTTGTAAGGACGGATTTATATCGCTCCCGAAATCCTTGTGTCAAGCGGATTTTCGCCAAATACCCGGGGTCGGCGGTGCCGGAAAGGACGGCGACGTTAATACGTCGGCATCCTTTCCTTGTAAATCAATGAGTAAGCGTCACCGGTGCCGCAGCCGGTTCGGTCGCGCCAACAACCGCGGATTTATCGGCTGTTACCTCCGGAAGCGCCTCTGGCAGGCGTTCCAAGGCTCGCTCCAGAACCTGGTCGATCCACTTGACCGGCACGATTTCGATCTTGTTCTTGATGTTGTCCGGGATCTCGGCGAGGTCCTTGACGTTCTCTTCCGGAATCAGCGCCGTTTTCAAGCCGCCGCGTACCGCTGCCAGCAGCTTTTCCTTGAGACCGCCGATCGGCAGTACTTCGCCGCGCAGGGTGATCTCGCCGGTCATGCAGACGTCGCAGCGAACCGGAATGCCGGTGTAGGACGAGACTAATGCGGTCGTCATGGCACCGCCGGCGGAGGGGCCGTCCTTCGGGGTGGCACCTTCCGGGACGTGGATGTGGATGTCTGTCTTCTCGAAAGCCTCATCCTTGATGCCAAGGCGATGGGCGCGGGCACGCACAACGGAGCGGGCCGCTTCGACCGATTCCTTCATGACATCGCCCAGCGAGCCGGTGCGGATGATGTTGCCCTTGCCCGGCATGATGGCACATTCGATGGTCAGCAATTCGCCGCCAACCTCCGTCCAAGCCAGACCGGTAACCTGACCGACCTGATTTTCCTTTTCGGCCATGCCGTAGCTATAGCGCTGCACACCAAGGAATTTGTCGAGATTCTTGGCATTGACCAGAATTTTCGCGTCGCGCTTCTTCAGGACCAGGGTTTTGACAACCTTGCGGCAAATCTTCGAGATTTCCCGTTCGAGCGCCCGTACCCCGGCTTCCCGGGTGTAATAGCGGACGATGTCGCGAATGGCACTGTCGGCCACCGCAATTTCGGTCTTTTTGAGGCCATTGTTTTTGATCTGCTTGGGCAGCAGATAACGCATGGCGATATTGACCTTTTCGTCTTCCGTGTAACCGGACAGGCGGATCACTTCCATCCGGTCAAGCAGCGCGGCCGGAATGTTCAGCGTATTGGCGGTAGCGACGAACATCACGTCGGAGAGATCGAAATCGACCTCGACGTAATGGTCCTGGAAGGTGTGGTTCTGTTCCGGGTCGAGTACTTCGAGCAGAGCGGAAGAAGGATCGCCACGGAAATCCTGGCCGAGCTTGTCCACTTCGTCGAGCAGGAAGAGGGGATTGCGTACGCCGACCTTAGTCAGGCTTTGCAGGATCTTGCCCGGCATCGAGCCGATGTAGGTGCGCCGGTGGCCGCGAATTTCCGCTTCGTCGCGGACGCCACCAAGCGCCATGCGGACAAACTTGCGGTTGGTCGCCTTGGCGATCGACTGGCCGAGCGAGGTCTTGCCGACGCCCGGAGGGCCGACCAAACACAGGATCGGGGCCTTGACCTTGTCGACGCGCTGTTGCACGGCGAGATACTCGACGATGCGCTCCTTGACCTTGTCGAGGCCGTAATGGTCCTGATCCAGAACTTTTTCAGCTTCGCGCAGATCCTTGCTGATGCGGGTCTTCTTGCGCCACGGCAGGCCGATCAGCGTTTCGATGAAATTGCGGACGACGGTAGCCTCGGCCGACATCGGCGACATCAGGCGCAGCTTCTTCAATTCGCCCTGAGCCTTGGCCAAGCCTTCCTTGCTCATGCCGGCGGCCTTGATCTTCTTGTCCAGTTCGTCGAGGTCGGCACCTTCTTCGCCTTCGCCGAGTTCTTTCTGGATGGCCTTGACCTGTTCGTTCAGATAGTACTCGCGCTGACTCTTTTCCATCTGGCGCTTGACGCGGCCGCGGATGCGCTTTTCGACCTGCAGGATGTCGATTTCCGATTCGAGCTGGGAGAGCAGGCGATCGATGCGGTCGCGGATACTTTCCATCTCCAGAACTTCCTGCTTCTGCTCGAGCTTGAGCGGCAGATGGGCGGCGATGGTGTCGGCCAGGCGGCCGGCATCCTCGATACCAGCGATGGAGGAGAGTACTTCCGGTGGGATCTTTTTGTTCAGTTTGACGAACTGGTCGAACTGGGCGACCACGGCACGGCGCATGGCCTCGATTTCGTGGTCTTCGACACCGGGTTGCGGTAGCGGCACGGCGGTCGCCATGAAGACCGAGGATTGCACCTCGATGGCCTCGATGCGGGCGCGTTGCGTGCCTTCGACCAGCACCTTGACGGTACCGTCGGGCAGCTTGAGCATCTGCAGGATATTGGCCATGCAGCCGATGCGATAAAGGTCTTCCGGCTCCGGCTCATCCTTGGCCGCCGACTTCTGGGCGACCAACAGGATGTTCTTGCCGGCTTCCATGGCCATTTCGAGCGCCTTGATGGATTTCGGACGGCCGACGAACAGCGGGATGACCATATGGGGAAAAACGACGACATCGCGCAGCGGCAGCAGCGGCAGTTCGACGGTTTCCGGGAGCGTGTTGGGGTTCGACATTACGATGCCTTTGAAATAGGTATGTGCCCCCTACGTGGGGGCGGGGAACCGCAATTCAAGTCCCGGCTCAGTTGGAGCCGGAAACCTTTGGCTGATCGGCGTAAATGAGCAGGGGCGGGGTGTCGCCGTTGATCATGTTTTCATCGATGACGACCTTTTCGACATTCTCCATGCCGGGAAGTTCGTACATCGTGTCCAGCAATGCGTGTTCCATGATCGAACGCAGGCCGCGGGCGCCGGTTTTCCGGGCGAGCGCCTTCTTGGCGATCGCCGAAAGAGCGCTCGGACGGATTTCCAGCTCGACATCTTCCATGTTGAACAGCTTCTGGTACTGCTTGACCAGCGCATTCTTCGGCTCGGTCAGGATCTGCACCAAGGCATCCTCTTCCAGCTCCTGCAGCGTGGCGACGACCGGCAGGCGGCCGATCAGTTCGGGAATCAGGCCGAACTTGATGAGATCTTCCGGCTCGGTTTCGAGCAGGATCTTGCCAACCGCTCGGCCGTCATCCTTGCTCTTGACCTCGGCGCCGAAGCCGATGCCGCCCTTTTCGGAACGTTTCTGAATGACCTTTTCCAGCCCGGCGAAGGCGCCACCGCAAATGAACAGGATGTTGGTGGTGTCGACCTGGACGAAATCCTGGTTCGGATGCTTGCGACCGCCCTGTGGCGGAATCGAGGCGACGGTGCCTTCGATCAGTTTGAGCAGGGCCTGCTGCACGCCTTCCCCGGACACGTCGCGGGTGATCGACGGGTTGTCGGACTTGCGCGAAATCTTGTCGATTTCGTCAATGTAGACGATGCCCTGCTGGGCCTTCTCGATGTCGTAGTCGCACTTCTGCAGTAGCTTCTGGATGATGTTCTCGACGTCCTCGCCGACATAACCGGCTTCGGTCAGCGTGGTGGCGTCGGCCATCACGAAGGGAACGTTGAGCATGCGGGCCAGCGTCTGGGCGAGCAGGGTCTTGCCGGAACCGGTCGGGCCGATCAGCAGGATATTGCTCTTCGCCAGTTCCACTTCGCCGGTGTTCTTGGCGGTGTGGCGCAGGCGCTTGTAATGGTTGTATACGGCGACGGCGAGGATGCGCTTGGCGACTTCCTGGCCGATCACGTATTGGTCGAGAATCGAGCTGATCTCGCGCGGCGTCGGCAGGTCGGAACGGCCTGCCTTGGCGGCTTCTTCCGGCAACTCGTCGCGGATGATGTCATTGCAGAGCGCGATGCACTCGTCACAGATAAACACCGACGGACCGGCGATAAGCTTTTTCACTTCATGCTGGCTTTTGCCGCAGAAGGAGCAGTAGAGCAGTTTTTCCTGGCCGCCTTTAGTCATCTGTAGGTCTCCGGTCAAGCCGCGTCGCGGCGGGTTAGTACCTTGTCGATCAGTCCGTATTCTGCAGCTTCTTCGGCAGACAGGAAGTTGTCGCGATCGGTATCCTTTTCGATGCGTTCGAGCGGCTGGCCGCTGTGTTCGGCCATCAGCCGGTTCAAACGATCGCGAATCGACAGGATTTCCTTGGCATGGATGGCGATATCCGAGGCTTGGCCCTGGAAGCCGCCCAGTGGCTGGTGAATCATCACGCGAGAGTTGGGCAGCGCAAAGCGCTTGCCCTTGGCGCCGGCGTTGAGCAGGAAGGCGCCCATCGAGGCAGCCTGGCCGATGCACAGCGTGGACACGTCCGGCTTGATGAACTGCATGGTGTCGTAGACCGACATGCCAGCCGTTACCGAGCCGCCCGGTGAGTTGATGTAGAAATAAATGTCCTTGTCCGGATTTTCCGCTTCAAGGAACAGTAATTGGGCGACGACCAGGTTGGCGCTGGCGTCGTTGACCGGGCCGACAAGAAAGATCACGCGTTCCTTCAGCAGGCGCGAATAGATGTCGTACGCGCGCTCACCGCGTCCGCTCTGTTCAACCACCATGGGGACCAGGCCCAAGGCCTGCGGATCCCAGTTATTTGCGTTGTCGATATTCATGTCAGCCCTTCTTGTGTTGCCGAGTTTGGTTACATTCGAGACGTTTGTCGTTTTCGCGACAAGGTCCAGATTACTGCTTTTGGCCCATCAATTCATCAAAAACTGCAGCCTTTTCGGTCACTTTTGCTTTGCCCAGTACCCACTCGACCACGTTGTTTTCAATCGCCACCCCTTCAACTTCCTGCAGGCGTTGCGGTTGGGCGTAGTACCAGCGGATAACCTCTTCCGGCTGTTCGTAGCTTTGGGCGGTTTCCTCGACCATTGCACGAACCTGTTCCGGTGTTGCTTGGAGCTTTTCCGTTTTGACTACTTCAGCAAGAATCAGACCAAGGGTTACGCGACGCTTCGCCTGGTCGGCGAACCATTCCGGCTGGATCGGCATGTCCTTGACCTTCATGCCACGCTGTTCCATATCCTGGCGGGCGGCTTGCATCAGACGCTGGATTTCCATGTCGACAAGGGCGGTCGGCACGGTGATCGGGTTGGCCTTGAGCAGCGCTTCCATGACCTGGTCCTTCAGCTTGCCTTCGATGCGGCGCTTCACTTCGCGCTTCAGGTTGGCTTCGATCTCGGCGCGCATCTTGGCGACATCGCCGTCGGCAACGCCCATGCTGATCGCGAACTCGGCATCGATTTCCGGCAGCTTCGGTGCTTGCACCTGTTTGACGGTGACATCGAACTGGACGGTTTGGCCGGCCAGATCCTTGGCGTGGTAGTCGGCTGGGAAATTCAGGTCGAAAGTCTTGGATTCGCCAACCTTGGCGCCTTCAACGGCGTTCTCGAAGTCGGGCAGCATCTGACCCTGGCCGAGCACGAAGGGGTAATCGTTGGCCTGGCCGCCTTGGAAAGGCACGCCATCCTTCTTGCCGAGGAAGTCGATTACGACGCGATCTTCCTTGGCGGCGGTACGGTCGGTGTCTTCGTAGGTGACACGCTGCTGGCGCAGGATGTCGAGGGTCTTGTCGATTTCAGCGGCGCTGACTTCGAGGACTGGACGCTCGACTTCGGCGGACGACAGGTCGCCGGGGGTGAATTCGGGGTAGACCTCGAAAATCGCCGAGAACTCAAGGTGGGTGGTGCTTTCGCTGGTCTTCGGCTCGATCCGCGGGTAGCCGGCGACGCGCATTTTCTGCGTAGTGACGGTTTCGCCGAAAACGCGATCAAGTTCTTCCGACAGCACTTCGTGGCGGGCGTGATCACCATGTTGCTGCTTGACGATGCTGAACGGAACCTTGCCCGGGCGGAAGCCGGGGATTTTCATGTTCTTGCCCATGCGCTTCAGGCGCTGTTCCATTTCCTTCTCGACATCGGCAATGGCGATGGAGAGATCGACGCGACGTTCGAGTTCGTTAGCTTGTGCAGTGGTTGCTTCCATGAGAATTCCTTGTGCCTACAGAGCCGAAAAATAAAGCGGACGATTCTATCACGGCCGATCAAATGCGGATTAGTGGCTTGCAGTACGGAAGATTTTTGGAATCGCTAGACACAAGCAACGGAAGTTCGTACAATGCGCGCCTTCTTACAGCGGCGGCTGTAGCTCAGTTGGTAGAGTCCCGGATTGTGATTCCGGTTGTCGTGGGTTCGAGCCCCATCAGTCGCCCCAGAATTTAAAGCCCCACGGTCTATGACTGGCGGGGCTTTTCTGTTTTTGGTCGTCGCGCCGGATGGCCCGTTCCGGAAACTTCCAAAGATGAAAGGCCGTTTTTCCTAAGATGGTTACTGTACGGCAGCCGATTTGCGCACTCGCCGGCGGTCGTAAACGCGGGCAATTGTCGACTCTTGGCGGTGGCCGGTCAGGTCGCTGGCTTTGCGGCCTTGGTCAGACATGTCGGTGACCGTTTTTGCCCGCAGGTCGTGGAAGGTGAAGCGGTCGTGGCCGAGCTTGCACCACTCGCCCATGCGGCGATGCCAGAGGGCCTTGAATCCGGACTCGGTATAGCCGTCGCCAGCCTGGTTATGGACGACGAAGCGCGGTTCTTTGGCGGCCGGCATGGACAGCGCGTAATCAACCGTCCGGCGCAGCAGCTTGGTCCATTCGACGAAGGTGTTGGCGCCCCGTTTGCGCTTTGCAAAGTCGATGCCATCCCGTTGAATGTGATCGACCGTCAACTTAAGTATCTGTCCCTGGGCTTTGCCGGTCAGATAGGAAAGGTAGGCTGCCAGCGCAATCCGTTTTCCGGCGTCGCCGTTTTTCCAGCAGTACTTCATGAATGATCTCAGATCGCCATCGGTGACCAGGCGGTCGCGTGGGATCTCGGCGTTTCGCTCGACGCCGACGCACGGGTTGCGATCAACGATATCGGCGCCCAGCAGGCCGTTGAACATGGTCGACAGCAAGGCGATTTCGCGGTTGGCGCGGATCGGACTTTCGAGGCCACGGTATTTGTGCATGTAGAGCCAGATATGGGACGCTTTGAGCGCTTTCGGCGTCATCTTGCCGAAGGCTTCCTTGAGGTGGATTACCTCCGCCTCATTGCTATCCACGGTGCGGCTGGACAGCTTTCCAGAACGCACCAGGCGCTTGCGGTATTTCATCAGGTCATCGAGATAGTCGGCAATCGTGCCGGGTTCAGGCGCTTCGCCTTCCAGCTCGAGCAGTTGCTTCTTGGCCTCGCGTAGATCGTGGCCGAGGTTGATGTACTTGTTGTGGCGGTCGATCGTGTAATACGTCGTCGTCCGCTTTCCCTCGTAGACGTAGAGCCGGCTCATGCCGATTTCCAGATTGGTCTTTCTGCGCCCCACCATTGCTATTGATCCACCGCGAAAAATCAGGTTCTTGTTGTGATTCTGGTTCGGTCTCTGCCGTGCCCAGCATGAAATCATAGAAGGCCCGCGACACCTTCGGCCGGCCGGCCGCCGAGACGGCGAACTTCCAGCGGTTTTCTCTGAGCCAGGCGATTTGCTTGCTGGGGATCTGGCGATCCGTCAGATCGGCGATCTCGGCAGGCTTCAGGAATCCTGTTGTGCTACTCATGAGGCGATTCGTCAAGCAGCGTGCAACGCACGACGGAGCGCGAGCCGGTGAGATAGCCGTCCTCCATCAGGATCCGCATGACCGGCAGGAAATCCGGCATGTGCTCCAAGATGAAGTCCTTTCTTTCGGCAATACGGGCCGTTTCGGCGCTGCTCAGGTCTGCTGCCGGCGCTGGCGTTATCGCGGTCGGTGCCTGGGCTACGGGCCGGCCCTTGGCTGATGCGTATGAGGTCACCGCAGACGGTCCATTGTGATGTGGATCGATGCCATCAGCTCGGCGTCGATCACGACGAGGCCTTTGTCCTGGGCGGACGCGGCCAGTGCCTTGACCCTGTCCTTGATGGCCAGGATCTCTTGGCGATCGGCTTCGCGCTTTTTTGCCTCGGCGCACGGCTCGGCACGGCCATCGCGCAGCCACGGATCATCACCGCACCAGTTGAGGCAGTCGCAGGCCGGCTTCTCGGTGGTCACTTTGGACCCTCCAGAAGGTTGCACCAGTAGATGACGCGCAGCGTGCAGGGCATACCATCCCAGTAATGCCATTGGTTGTCTTCGTGGTATCCCATGGTGGCCTCGACGTCGCCGCCGATGATGATCATCACGGTGGCGCTGTCCTCGGGCAGCAGCTGGGCGGCGTCTGTCCAGGTGACGGTTTCGGTCATGGATTTTTCGTGGGCGCTCATGAGAACAAGTCCGGCGTATGCGCGCAGCGCGGGGTCGGGATTGCCTCGCCGGCGGGAACGAAGGCGGTGCAGCAGGGCTGGCCGTCCTTGCCGTATTGCCATTCGACCGGGTATTCCGGCTCGTCGACGTCGTAGCAGAAGGTGTTGGCGATGATGTCGCAGCGCTCGTTGTCGTCGCACTCGTCGAGGTCGATGCCTTCGCGCATGGATTTGTCGCGCTGGCACTTGCAGCACCAGGCGTTGAAGAAGAACTCGCCTTCTGTGCCGTTGCTGGGGCGGTATTTCTTGCCGGCGTTGGGCGCGTTCATTTCCGCCAGCGTTGCAGGGTGGATGCCGTAGGTCATGGCTGTACTCCCGGGATGTCGAAGAAACCCAGGCGGCCCTTGACGGGGACGAAGGGCATGGGCGTGGGGTTGCGCAGCAGGAAGCCGTAGTCGCCGACGAACCAGCGGGAGTCCGAACGATCGACGCAATCGACGATATCGACGGCACCAAGGACGCCGCCGCGGGCAAACTTGTCGAAATCGGCGACGGTGGGCAGTACCGGGTGGGTGGGCAGGCACTCGCGCATGAACTCGATCGCCTCTTCCCACTCGGCGCGTGTTCCCCCTTTGGAGGCGTGGATCAGGCAGCGCCCGCGAAACGGGGTTTTCCAGTCGCGGTTTTCGATGTCCTTGTAGCCGGCCACGATCAGCCAGGCCCAGGGTTGGCGGATGGAGAGGGCGATCATGCTGCACCGCCTTCCGCTCTTGTATTCCACATATCAGCAACCTGCTCAGGTGTTATATCCGGAACATCGGGAACGCAGACGCTGATCTCTGCGGAGCAATGGCGGCAATAAACAGCAACTTCCCGAGATATTTTTCCGCTCACGAACTCCCGGAAAGACTGGTTTGAGTCCAGTTCCGCCTCTCCTCCGCAGAATGGACAAGATTTAAGACGGATCACGCCACACCTCCCTGCGCCACAGACAGCGCTATCGCCATCGGCTGCACCCAGATCGGTTGCGAGGACAGCAGGAAAGTTTCGCCGGACCAGGCGAGCAGCAGAGTCTGGTACATCGTCGAGGCGATGGCTTCGGCGGCGGCTGGGGGGACGGCGTTGCCGATGCGTTCGCGCCAGTCGCTGTCGTTGAGGCCGTCGAGTTCGAGGTATTCCTCGGGCTCGATGATCGACTGCAGGGCGGCCAGTTCCAGCGTGGTGAATGGGCGGTGCCAGGTGCCATCGAGGGCGCGGATGACGGTGACCAGCTTGTCGGTGGCGGCCGGCTGGCGGTGGTCGGCGACCGACCAGCGGCCGTTGTCGTGGCAGGCGGCCGAGGCGACGGCGCCGCTGGTGTCTTCCCAGCGCTGCACGCCGTAGTGGCCGCCGGTCTGGTAGTGGTCGCCAGAGGACGGGATGCCGTTCGGGCGCGGGTCGGCGATGGCATAGGCGCCTTGCCCGGTGGTGCTACCGGAAATGACTGCACCGGATGGGCTTTCCCATGGGGTGACCAGGTATTTCCCGAAGCCTTCGCCTTCACGGCGAGGATCGGCCACGCACTGTCCGCTGCCGTGGGCGCTGGTGACGGCCATGGCGTTGCGGTCGTAGGGCACGATCCGGAATTCGTTGCTGTGCTTGGCTGGCCCGGGGTGGCGCGGGTCCGCAACGCTGAACGTCCCTTGCCCGGGCGACTTCACATTGATCACCGCGCCGGCCGTGTCTTCCATCCGCATCACGCCGTACTGCGAGTATTCCAGCGCGCCGGCCGGTGCTCGCGGGTCGGCGATCGAGAAGGCGCCGTTGCTCGGCGTCGAGCGGCCCTGCACGGTGCCGCTGGTGTCTTCCCAGCGCTGCACGCCGAGGTAGCCGTGGTGGTATTCCGGCACGATCAGGAAATCGCGCAGGTAGCCGTCTTCGACGTGCAGACGGTTCAGGCTGCGCCAGTCGCTGCCGGCTTCGACGAAGGCCAGCCGGACCCACGTTTTCCACTGCAGGTTCGGGATGCGGTGCATCGGGCCGCCGGCCGGGTCGCCGGGCAGCGGCATGCGATCGAGCACGGTGCCGACGGCCTGCAGGCGCTTCTTCGGCGGTTCGTAGAGGAAGGGCGGGACCTTCTCGGTGTGTCGGGCGACGAGCAGGAAGCGCTTGCGGCTCTGGGCCAGGCCGCCGAGTTCGCCGCAGTCGTGCGTCGTCTCGTTGACCGCGTAGCCGTAGGCGCGCAGCAGCGCGACGATCTGGTCGAGCAGGTGGCGGCCGCGGGTGGCGATGCGCGGCACGTTTTCAAAGACGATCAGGCTGGGCAGATCGTCCTTGAAGGCTTCGAGCATCAGCCAGATGCCGCGCAGCGTCAGGCGGTTGAGCGCCTGGTATTTGTCCGTCTTGCTGCGCGTCTCGTTGAGCAGTCCGGAGAAGCCCTTGCACGGCGCCGACAGGAAGACGATGTGCGGGAACTCGTAGCCGGCGGCGCGGCGGATGTCATCCGGCGTCGCTTCGCGCCACCCGGCAGGCGGTTCCTTGCCATGGAAGGCGATGTACTGGTCGCGGTCGAAGAGATCGAGCGTCGTGGCCTCGACGCCGACCAGGCGCTTGAAGTCCCGGTTGGCGGCGGCATCGACGTCGACCGAGCCGATGCAGCGCGGCTTGGCGACCAGGTTGCCGACCCGGGCGCTGCCCCGCTGGAAGCCCTTGGCGCCGGCGCCGATGGCCCCGAACAGGCAGAAGGTACGGATCTCGCGGAGGTCGGGCGGGTTTTTGAGGAAGGCGTCGCGGGCGGTCATTCGGCACCGCCGTTCAGCGTCCCGCATTCTTTGGCGTACAGGATATATGCCTGAACCTTCGCCTTCTTTCTCTCGATCGCGTGGGTATCGGTCGAGCGTTGCAGCGCGCCGGTTTCTTCAAGCAGTTCGACAATGGCGAGCATGTCGTGGAATTCCTGGCTGATCCGCTGTGAGTTGCTGTGCGGCTGGCCATCCTGGATTTCTGCAAGGCCGAAGCGCAATGCCTTGCTGACGCGATGGGCTACCTCGGCCGCTTCTTCGGCTAGGCAGCACAAAAGGTGTTCGGTGCGGTTCATGATTTTCTCCCGAAGCGGGCGACCATCCACGGGTGGATGACCATCGAGACAAGGATGCCGACCGGGCCGCCCAGGCAGTAGGCGGCGACTTCCAGCCAGCCGGTGGGGCCGGGCATGGTTTTGAGGACGACGATGTTGGCCGTGCTGATGCCGAGGCTGGTGACGGCGGCGAGCAGCTTGTGGCCGCCGTTGACGTTGAGGCTCTGCAGGCCGAGGAAGAGCACCAGGAAGAACGTGGCGGCGAAGAGGGCGAGGGCGGTCATGCCGCTCTCCTCAGCCCGAGGTCATCGAGGGCGATGGCGATCATTTCGTCTTGCACTGCCGATTTTCGGATCCAGACCGGGCAGGCGAAGTACAAGGCGCGGCAGCGGGCGATGACCGCATGAGCGCGGTCGATGTCGGCAGTGTCGAGCAGCATGCCGGCGGCGAGGCGGTTGGCAATCCGGCGAAGGAAGGCGAGGTCGGGGACCGTCTCGCCCATGCGGCGGGCGATGCGTTCCCAGCAGTCGCACCAGCCCTGGACGGCCGGCGCGATTTCGCACCAGCCGTCCCAGTCGCGCATCACCGGGGTGGCGCCTTCGATGTCGACTTCGCCCTGGTCGAGCGAGGCGAGCAGCTGGTCGATGGGGGCAAAGGCCTTGTGCATGTCGGCCACGCCGGGGCTGTTGGGGACGATCGGCAGGGCCGCTTCGAGAGCCAGCGCGAGCGGCCGGCGGGAGAGGTTAGCGGGCATGGCTGTTGAACCTCCAGTCGGCGCGGACGCTGATGTCGGGGCCGCTGGCCAGGTCGATGCCGAACCAGTTAGCTGTCGGCGCGTCGTCGGCGATCGCGGTGATTCCGAGGCGGATGCCTTCGAGGATCGAGGCGGCCTGGACGACCGGCTTTTCGCGCGGGTCACGGATCGCCGCGAAGCGGTCGCCGATGGTTTCGAGCTGGCAGACGGTGCTGAGCAGCGTGGCGTCCGGAATGGTGGCGGCCAGGATGAAGCCCAGCCGGATCGCTTCGAGGATGGCGGCGGCCCGGGCGACGGTGAACCAGCGCTTGTCGCCGGCCGCTTCGAAGCGGTCGCCGATGGCTTGCAGCTCGGTGACCAGGGCGGCGATTTTGGCGCCGGGGACGGGGGTGCATTGACGGGACATGGTTCAGTCCTCCAAATCGATAGAGATTCCTTGCCCGTAGGACGAGGAGAGGATTTCCGTAACGCCTTCAACCTCGCGCAGCGCTGGTGGGGCATCTACCAGATCATCGATGGCGACGAATACGGTGGCGTCTTGCGGCTGCTGCTGGAGCAGGGAAATCAGTTCAAGGACGGTCACCGTGCGGCCCTCGCTTTCTTCTCCAGCTTCCAGTCCTTGATCAAGCGCTCGAACAGTTCGCCGCCGTTCTCGAAGAACTGGTGCGGTTCGCGATGCAGTTCCTGGCAGAGGCGCATGCAGTTCAAAGCGTGCTCGAAGTTGGCGGCGTCGAGGCACTTGAGGTCGGAGACGTCGAACTTGACGCGGTTGCCGTTGTACATGCTGGCGAGCAGGGTGGCGAAGACGCGGGCGCCGCTGGTGTCGTGCTTGAGCGCCCAGTTGAGCGCGATCTCCATCGACTTCAGGCAGTCGGTCAGATTCGCATTACGGGCGGCCTCGGCCTTCTCCCAGGTTTCGCTCTGCATGAAAGCGAGCAGCTTCGGGTATTCGCTGCGCTGGACGGTGACTTCCAGCGTGATCATGCGGTCGTCGCTGGGCTTGTCTTCCAGCGGGATGATCTTGATGTTGTCGCTCATGCCGCCACCTCGGCGGTGGCTTCGGCGATTTCCATGGCGATGGTCATGAACTGGCTGTCGCGGTCGCCATGGTTCAAGAAGTGAGCGATGCATTCCAAAAAAATGCGCATTTCGTGGTCACCGAAGCGCTCGATCATCGGGCGAAGCGGGACGGGATGCCCGCTATAGAGGCTCAGGACAAAGCGTTGAAGGTAGGCGCCGGCCGGCGTGCTGTCCATGATCTCTCTGCGATAGCGGAGGAACGGGCTGACCTGCTTGTGCTCGCCGGCGAGCGCCTTGGTGCATTCCTGCAGGCGGTCGAAGGCGGCGATAACCGTATTGGTCTGGTTCGGCGTGGAGAAGGCGTCGACGAATGCGGCAGTCATAGTGCCGTCGTCTATCAGTTGCTGGATGGCCTGGGCAGCAACCACGAGCTGCTGCACAGGGCGTTGCGGGAGTACGGTAAAGCACATGGTGGATCTCCTTTTTGGTGCTACGGGGTAGGGCGGTTAATCGGTTGATGGGCGGCCGGTCGGCTTCTCGCGCTGGAATACCCAGCACTTGATCGAGCTTTTGGTGATTGCGGAGCTGACCGTTTTGTAGTCAACGAACTTGCGGGTCCGGCTGGTGCGCAGCATCTTTTTGAGTTCGGACATTTCCGGGATCTGCTGCCGGTGGTTTTCGGCCTTCTGAACGAAGTCGTTCAGGTTGATGGCGATCAGATCGTCCTTCAGGCTGTGGTTGAGCACGTCGCCGGCGGACTTGGCCTCGATGTAGTCGAAGATTTCCCAGAATTCCTGGACGCGCGGGTGGTCGGCGTTGATCGCCTGCTGGCGCTCTTCGGCCATGGCGACGATTTCTTCCATTACCGCGCTGTGCGCTTCATCGCTGAACTTGACGACGTGGCGCAGCGCATCGACCAGCGCCATCAACTGGGCGTGGTTGTGGATGATCCGCTGCTGCTTGATGTTGGCGTTGTCGTCGAGGACCTTGACGTAGATCGGGTGGCGCTCGGCGACCGTCTGCATGATCGCGGCCTCGGCCCGGGTGGCGAGCAGGATGAACTGGCTGCATTTCTTGACCGGGTAGCTGGCCAGCCGCTTGAACAGGGCGCGGCTTTCGTCGGTTGGCTGCTTGGCTTCGAGCCAGACATGCATCAGGCGTTGCATGAACGCATCGCTGGCGCTGACGGTGGCGTTCTGGCTGATGACGATGGCGCCGCGGAAAGGCGGCTCGCGGGTGTCGTTGCCGGTGTTCTTGACGCCGGTGCTGCGCACGCTGCGGCCGTTGAAGGCGGTCTTCAGTTCGTCCCAGTCGAAGCCCTTCTGCTTGTTCTTGTCGCCTTCGCCGCTGTCGCGGTCGGACTCGATCAGCACGATGGGCAGATTGGCGACCTGGGCGAAGTTGCGGGCGCGGGCGGCGATGGTCGCCTTCTGCGGGTCGAAGCCTTCGTAAGCGGTGCGGCCGCAGAGCTTCCAGAGGAACTCGATCAGCGTGGACTTGCCGCTGTTGGGCTCGCCGACGATCTCGATAAAGGGGAATGATTCGAGCTGTTCGCGGATCTGCTCGGCGAACAGGCTACCCAGCCAGAAGGCGAGGGAGACGATGCCTTTTTCGCGGAAGCACTGCCAGATCAGCTTCGACCATTCCGGGTCGTAGTCCTTGAAGTCCGGGTTGATGGACAAGGCGACCGACTTGTTGAGGCTCTTGATGGTCAGCTTGCCGATGTCGAAGAAGTCTTCATCGTTGAGGTCATAGACGCGGCCGTCCTTGACGGCGATATCGTCGAACACCCAGGCGCCGTGGTCCTTGCTGTAGCCGATGTAGTCGATGGTCTGGACCGTCTTCAGGCCGAACATCTGCTTTTGCAGCCAGAGGTCGAGGTGGAAGGCGCTGCCGGTATAGAGCGCGCCGGGGGCCATCGAGAGCAGGCGCTTCTTGAATTCGCTGCTGCTGGATAGCTGGCTGCCGGTAAAGGTGTTCTTGACCGGCGGGCCGTCGTGCGGGAAATCGATCCGCACGTAGTACCAGGATTCGTCGGTCAGCAGGTTGGCCTGGTAGTAAAGGGCGGTCGGCCGGCAGTTGGCGATTTCCTTGATCGAGCGCGAGGCTTCCAGAGCCATGTTCTTGATCTGCTCCGGATCGATGCCGCTGCCGCTCTTTTCTTCGGTGATCTTCTTGTATTCGGCGTTGTATTTGACGGCGTCGTATTCAAACCAGTAGAGCCGGTTGTCGAAGTCGAAATAGAACATCGACCACTCTTTGCGCTTGTACATCAGCAAGGACTTTTCGGCGGCGCTCTTGGCCGTCAGCAGGCTGCCCCAGTAGCGGTATTCGGCGATGTCTTCCGGATTCAGGCGGTCGGCCTGGTGCTGGTCATTCCAGTCGTATTTCGTCTTGCCCTTGCTGCGGATCAGCACACAGGAAGATTTCCAGCCTTCCTTCTCGCTGCGTTCCTTGAATTTACGGGCGTAGGTGGTACCCGCCTTGCCATCGTCGAGCGCCCACACCAATTTCGGGCGGTCCTTTTCGGCGGCTTCGCAGCTTTCGATGACGGCCTGCAGGAACAGGTGCGGGTAGTTGCTGCAGGACATTGCCGAGGCTGCGTAGATGCCGTGATGCAGCAGCGCGATGCTGTTGAAGATGCCCTCGACGATCCAGATTTCGTCATCTGGCATCTGCATCTGCGGGCACCAGGCCATGCCGGCATATTTGCTGCCGGCGTTGAAGTGGGCCTTCTTGTTGCCGAATCGGCTCGGTTGGTCGATCAGACGTTCCCAGTAGATTTCCTTACTGAGCGCAAAGCGGACGGTGGCCGAGCCGA
The DNA here is from genome assembly GCF_020510685.1 of Dechloromonas denitrificans. Classification (NCBI taxonomy): domain Bacteria; kingdom Pseudomonadati; phylum Pseudomonadota; class Betaproteobacteria; order Rhodocyclales; family Azonexaceae; genus Dechloromonas; species Dechloromonas denitrificans. Next base: position 3,069,112 of record NZ_CP075185.1, on the reverse strand, counting down.
TCTTCAGCTTCGGGTCGTAGTAGCTTTCCTGGGTGTATTGGCCGGCGATCAGGTCGAGATCGAAGCCGCGGGCGCTTTGCAGGTAGGCATCGGCCGCGGCGTTCGGGGCTTCCGGTGTCTTGACGTAGCGGTCGCCCCAGTTGTCGAACAGTTCCGGGTACTGTTCCTTGACGTGGATCTCGGCGCCGCACTTCTCCTTCCGGCCGCAGCGGAGCACCCAGGGGTGTTCCTTGCTGGTGAACAATTCCTTCTTGTTGCAGCGCGGGCAGGTGCCGCCCTGCAGCCAGTCGCCTTTGCTCTTTGCGACATCGAAAGCAAAGTCGCGCTCGATCAGCGGCAGCAGCTCGCGGTAGAGATCGTCTTTCATTTGACCCCGGCGCAGCGGCAGACCAGGGAGCGCAAGGCGGCGGCGTCAACCCGCGAGCCGAGCCAGACCGGGCGGACATCCGTCTTGCGGAACAGGGTATGCCGGCCACCCTTGGTGACCACGAACATGCCGTGTTCAACGGCGATGATGACGGCTTCCTTGTATTGCTGCTGCGGTGTGTGGGTGCGTGCCATTTTGAAAATTCCGGGTAAAAAAAGGCCTCCGCGCTGGAAATCCAGAGCGTTGCGGGTACTGCGTCGAGGGGTGGCTAGGCGGTCAGCCGGTGGCCAGGCGGGGCGGTGGGTGGTCCATGCCAAGCTCCAGTTGCGCGGACCCGGCCTTATTGGCGACCGGTGACCGGGGCGAAACGGGGATGTACACCTTGGGGTTGGGGGTCATGCTCGGCGCGATAGTGCGGACGGCGCTGATCTGGGCGACCCAGGTGTGGGCGCACTCAATGTTGTTGCACTGGACGGACGCTTCCCGCGTGATTTCCGAGAAGGTGCGGCTGCTGCGGATGGTGGCATCGCTGCCGCAGTGAGGGCATTTCAGGCGCATGACGACTTCCTTCGCTTGATGATCCGCGAGATCAGGCCGCGCATCCGCTTGATGGCGGCGCCGGCCAGGTTGAGCTTGGCCTCGGCATGTTCGGCTTCGTCCCCATGGACGCCGTCGAGCAGTTGCGAGGTGGCAACGGTGGCGTCGGCCGTATGGGTGACGATTGTCCGGAAGTGCTCGGCGATTTCTTCCGGCGTCGGCTCGATGTCGCCGTCAATGACGGTGGTGACGGCGAGGCAGACCGGCTGCAGCAGGTCGTTGACCAGCAGCACGCGGCGGTCTTCCGGAATGGCGGCGAGGACGGACAGGATGAAGTTGAAGGGGAGGAGGTTCTTGTCTTTGCTGCGGTCATCGAGCCAACGGAAGACGCGGTCGGCATTGACCCGCATGCGCTCGAAGGTATCGACGGTCGGCGGCTCGAAGGTGATGCCGGTGAAGATCGGGCCGCCGATGCGGCCATGGGCCTGGACGATCAAGTCGGCGACCGTCTCGCGGGACCAGCGGTTTTCCCGGCGCCAGGCTTCAACATGATCGCTGACGATGGCTATCGGGCTGGGGTGCGTTGCGCGCTGCATGACCATGGTCTCCGCTCCCCTTATTCTTTTGAAAAGGCGGCGGGGGAAGCGGATGCCTCCCCGCCGGTAAAGTCTGCCGCCAGGGGGGAAGCAGCAGAGGAGGGGAAGACGAGCGGCAGGCCCTTGAGGAAGGCTTCGCGGGCCAGGAAGGACATGGATACGTTGGAAGCCCGGGCGGCCGTTTCCGCCTGTTCCCGCTCGTCCGGCATCAGACGGAGCGCGATGGGCTTCTTGCTATTTAGTCCGTCGGGGTTGCGCTTGGTGGGTTCCATGTAGATGATTCGTGCTTCATTAGTTAGTGTTACACATTGTATGGAAGAAAACGTCCATGTCAACATCGCATATAGACGAAATTGTAAGTTTTCGTGCCCGACTCATTGAGGAGAGAAAGCGGCTGGGGTTCTCCAACCAGACGGAATTCGCCCATCAGATCGGTATCAGCGGGAAAACCTACAACCATTACGAGACAGGTAGAAGCGAGCCCGGCCTTACCGAGCTGATGAAGATTGGAGAGAAAGGTGCAGACCTCTGCTACCTGATGACCGGGCGGCGTACTGCCTTGCATGAACAGACGGTCAAGGCGCATGCCCAGCATGTCCTGGCGCTGGTAGACACCATCGTTGCGGCCGAGCTGGACCAGGAGGAAGCCGAGATCATCGGTGCCCTGGCCCGCAGGCTCGGCAGCTAGCCGAGGATTTCGTCGAGCAGGTTAACTACCCGGACAGCCTGGGCGTGGATGGTCGAGAAGGTCGCCGCCATCCGCTTTTCCTCTCCACCCCCGCCGTGTCTTGCGACGGACAACTCGGCGTACAAGACGGCGAGATTTTCCAGTGTGCCGGCGATGTCATCGGCCGCCATGCGGGCGTCGTTGAGAATGCGGTCCAGTTTGACCAGTCGGCTATCGTTCATCGTGCGCTCCTTATGCAAATTGAAAATGGAACGGAAATATCAATGTCATGGAGTGCGGTGACCAAGGCACTAATCGATGTTTTTGCGATGACCGGCAGATAGCTGGTTCGGCCGTTCTGACGGACTTTGGCAGTGAAGCGCTGGGTGGTGCTATGATTCAACACGTTGATTCCTCACTTTTCGTAGGGTGGGTTTCCGACAATGGCCTCAAGGTGTTAGCGCGCCTTGAGGCCTTTCTTTTTGGGCTGCTGACGAACATCATATTTGCCAGCGTTCAGAAAATCGCGTGGTTAAAATCGACAAAAAGGCAGGTCATTTCAGCGCCGGCAGCCCATCGCTTTGCTATACGCCAGGAAGATCGGGCTGCTGAATGGTTCGCCCGATGCTCTCAAGTGGCGGACATGGGACGCCGAGCATGCGGGCCAACTGGCGGGCCTGCGGGTATAGCGCATTGCGCATGCCAGCCTCGGTTTCGTTCTTGAGGTTGCGAAGGGTGCTCTGGTACAGCTTTATTGCCGAGAAGCGCTGCGGAACCGTCATCGGGCGAACATCGAGTGGCGCGATCCGACCTTCCAGCACATCCAGCGCCCAGGCCCGGAAAGCCTTCGCCTTTTCGGTACGGGCGAGCATGCCGAGCAGGTAGCATCCCCGCGGCGAGAAAATCCTCACCGGCTGAATGCCGCCGGCCGTCGGCAGGTCAATGACTTGCGTCATGTCGTCGGTGAATTCGTCGGCGTTACGGTCGTACAAATTCTGAATATCCGCTGAAGGGTTTTTGTACCCAAGGGCACTTGCAACTTGCAAGCCCCTTAGCCACGGAACTTGGTGGATATCCACCACGTCAAGCTCGGTATTTTCGAAAACGAGAACGTTGGCGCTAGTCATGGTTGGGCTCCTTCTTCTGCTCTTCAAGGCGGCGCGATTCGTCAAGGCGCACGAGAATTTCGGCGTTAATGCTTCGGTGATTGTCCACTGCGCGGTGAGCAATCCAATCCCTTAGATCGCCGTTTAGACGAAGGGTGAAATTGACCGTGTCGGGTTTAATAGTTGGCATTTGTGCCCTCCTGTTGTGCCTTTACAGTAAAGGCAGTGCCTTCACTGTAGAGTCATAGGTTTATGAAGTCAACACCACGATGGAGGCAATGTATAGAATGCGCTAATGGCCCAGCTATCAAACCAAGACGACTTCATTAAGACGGCGCTTCGCTTGCCGCGCGATCTACACGCCGCGGTGCAGAATTCTGCCGCGAAGCTAAATCGTTCGATGAACGCCGAAATCATCGCTCGACTGGAGAGTAGCTTCCAGGCCGAAAAGCTTGGACTGCGCGGCGATCTGCTTGAAGCGATGGCGATGCAGTCGATGCTGATCTGCGTTCTTTACGCGACCATCGATAAGTCACGCCTGAGTGATCCTGAGCGCCAGATGTTCGAGACGATCGTCCGACACGCACAGAAGGTGACGGACAACACCCTATTCAGCGACGATCCGAACGGCCCGCCAGTGATCGTCGGACAACTTCCCCCTGGCGTGTTGGTGGGGACCAAAGACGATCTACAGAAACCATAGGAGGTGGCATGTATCTAATTCACGAATTTTCGTCCAACAACGGGTGGCTGATGATCACGGATTTCCTTCGAAATGAAGGGACCGATAATTGTCCTGAAGAACGTAGCTTGGCCGGTTTCTCCGATTTCCCAACAGTACGAGTTGGCAATGATGATGGTGTCGATTTCGGTGTGCGGATCTACACCCGTGAAAGATTCCCGGAAGGGCGCTCTGGTTTGGAATACAAATACTTAGCCTGCATTGATATTGGTGACTCAGTCGAGACGGTAGCAATCCGAGACTTGCCAGACCTTCTTGAGTTCATGCGACAGACGGTTCCGCTTGCAACGACCATCGATACTTGGAGCATGAAGCGCCAGGCTCGATCAGAGACTTGAGCCCAAAAAACAATCAGCCCGGCATCGTCTTGATCGCCGGGCTTTTTTTCGTCTTATCCACAGAGTTACTCAGGGTTTCTGGGCATAAAAAAGGCCCGCCGAGTGGCGGGCCTGGGTTTTCTCTCATCACCTCTATTAGCTTGCTAGTGCATGCATTGCTGCCCTTGCCAGGAAACCACTTCGGGTTTCATGGTGAGCTTTTGTGTACTCATCAATCCGACGAAGAACAAACCGCGGAAGGCTGATGTTGACGCGCTCAGGCTTAGGGTCGAGTTCTGAAAAATCCACTTCGACCAAAGCCCAGATTGCCCCAACGAAATCTTCCTTACCGGTCAGGTCATCAATCGTTGATGCCGAGAAGTCCGCTTGTTCACCTAATTCAAGCAGGGTCTCGATGTGGCTATAGATTGCATCTTTCGCATTGCGAATTGCTTCGTTGATGGAATCGCCCCATGAATGGCAGCCCGGAATGTCCGGAACAGTTACACCGTAGACGCTCCCATCATCCTTATGGATTGCGATGGGAAATTCCATGTTCATCTCCTAGTTGTTTCCGTTAGAAAAGTTACGACCATAAAAAGTACTTCCAAAAGCTATATCAGCTGCTGAAAAAGCCGGGCTCATTTGAGCCCGGCCTGTTTCAGGATGCTGTTCACAGTTCCAACAGGCAAGTCCTTCTTCGGGTGTGGAACCGTCACAAGGCCCGGCTTTGTCGGGTGTTTGAAGTGATGGTGACTACCTGCTACACGCGCTTGTCTCCAGCCATCGTCTTCCAGCATCCGGATCAGCTTTTGTGAGTTCATATTTAGCCTTTCTAGATGCCACGGCCAATTATACACACAGCTACACACTTGTAAACACTTTTGTGTATTGGTGTGTAGTTAATCAGCTATCTCCGTCGCCTTGATCTCGAAGTCCAGCCGCTGGGTGTAGCCGCCGTCGGCGCCGATGGTGTTGGTGACCTTGATGATCAGCCAGTCGGTGCTGTCGATCTGCGGCTTCCAGCCGCTGACGGTGGCTGGGGTTTCCGGGTACAGGGTCGGGTCGCCCTTGGCCAGCGCGATATTGAAGGTAGCCATGCCGCGTTGCAGGCGGCGCCACTCGGCCCGGGCGGCGCGGATGGCATTGGTCCGGTTGGCATAGACATGGCGCAGGGTCTTGACGTTTTCAGCGCTGCGCTCGAATGCGTTATTGCTGCCGATCTTGGCCGCGTCGCGATCCGCCTGGTGCTGGGCGGCGGCGATTTTCTTGTTTTCGTCCGCCTGACCGTAGGTGACTTCGCCCGAGGCGCCGAGGTTGCGGTCGCTGTATTTGGCCTTGACGCCGACGTAGGCGGCGCGGGCGGCCTTGTTGGCCTTCAGGCGCTTCCATTCCAGCCGGGCGGCGCGCAGCGCCTTGGGGCGGGTGGTGAATGTAGTGGTCAGCGGTTTGTATTGGCCGCTGATCGGGGTTGCCGCCGGCGCCGGCCGGGTGCCGCGTTCGGCGCTGTCCTCGGTGTCGCCCCACAGCACTTCGCCTTTGACTGCCTGATTGACATCGTTGTAGGTGGCGCGCACCGCCTGGTAGGTGGTGCGATCGCTGATCAGGAACTGGTGGCGGTCGCCGGACTGGCGGACGATGGTGACGGCCGGGATGGGCTTGCCGCTGGCGCTGACGCCGCCGCCGGCCGGGATGAAGAGCAGCCGCCCGTCCTTGACGGTGGCGATGGCGTCGAAGCGCTGCGCCATGCGGGTGAGAAGGTTGGCGGCCGATTCGTTGGTCTGGTCAAGATGGTCGATGGCCTGGCCGGCGAGATTGCCGCCGAGTAGCGGGATCAGGCCGTTTTCGTCGGCGATGGTGCGGACGATGGCGCCGACCGTCGTGGCGTGCCATGAGCGCTCGCGCTGAGTGGTCAGCCCGGCGCCCAGGTCGGCGGCGTTGGCGCGCAAGCTGAGCACGTCCGGCGTGCCGTTGTGCGCGACCTCAGCGACGGTGAAGCGGCCCTTGCTGACCAGCCCGCTAGCGGCCCAGCCGAAGGCGAGCTCGAGTACGGCACCCCGCGGCGGCAGGTCGAGCGCGCCGTCCGAGTCGTCGAGATCCAGCTCGATGGTGTCGGCCTCGAAGCCGCGGTTATCGGTGTGAGTGAGATTGATCAGGCGTTCGCGGACGATGCTGGACAGGCTGACGCCGTCGACGACGATCTGCACGACGACGCGCGGATGCGGTTCGGACCGGGCGGTATCGCTCATTTGAGATCGAGCAGCGTCAGCAGATCGTTGCCGACCGTGCCGAGCAGGCTCGGTTCGTCGTCGGTGCGAGCCAGCTTGATGGAAAACTCGATCTTGCGGGCGGCGCCATCGGGGAACAGCGCGGTCGACGTGGTGGCCAGTTCTTCGACGACGAACAGGCCGTAGTGCCAGCCGGTTCCCTCGATCAGCGGCCAGGCCATGCCTTCGTCTGCCATCGCTTCCAGCGCGGCCAGGCTGATGCGGCCGCCGGTGATTTCCGGGTAGAGAACGCCGGACAGCGTGATGATTTCGTCGCCCTTGCCGACAAACTGGCGCGCCGGCCGGGCATTGACCCGGCTGCTCGATGGGTGACGCCATGATATCTGGCGCTGCAGCTGCTGGTAGGGCAGGGTCTGCATGCCGAAGACGTAGAGGCCGAGGGCCATCAGCATGTGGATCTGGGGGATGCCGTACATCGTCAGCCCAGAAAAACAAATGTGGTTTTATACCCTTTAGCGAACAGGGCAATTAGTTCATCTCGATCGGCGACTTGGAAGACATAGGAAGCATCGTCGACATAGACTGTCAGAAACGCCTGCATTGCCAAGCGGTGGAACGTCCTTGCTGTTGCTATCTTGGCGCGGCAATCGGCGAATTTAGCGGACAGACCGTCTTCGTTCAATGTGATGATTGCGTCCCGATCCGTAGAATTTCGACGGATGAACTCCGTTTTGCCGGTCATCCTGCCGGCATCGCACGAAACAGTACAAAAGGCTCGAGCGAAGTCGGTCGGCGAGTAAATGTTCCGATACTGGAACTGTTCTCTCTGTTTCTTTCGATTAGTGGCGATTAGGCGGTCAAGAGAATGATGAAAGTCTGATTGGGTGCTTGTCATGGCTTACTCCGGATCGCGCAGGCGGCTGCGCTGGCCAGCGGCCTTCTTGGCATCGATCCGCTCTATTTCGGCGGATATCTGGCGGGCCAGTTCACGATTGTCGGTACCCGGGGCCTGGGTGATGTTGAAGCTATAGTTATTGGCGGCCGCGACTTGCCGGATCATCGGCGAGGCTGTGATCACTTGGGTTGTTGAGGCCCTCGTCGGGGTGTCTTTGAGGTCCCCGAAAATACCTGGCATCAAGTAACGCAGGTTTTCCTTGAGGCGGTTGAGCTTGGTAATCACGCCATCGAGGAAGGATGTGAAGAGCGCCTTCACCTTATCCCAGTTTTCGTAGATGAGCACGGCGCCGGTGATCAGCAGCGAGATGAGAAGGCCGATGCCGGTTGCCTTCAGGGCGAGGCCGACGCCCCGGATGGCAAAACTCAACAAGCTCATGTTGGCGGCGCCGGTGACGCCCAGCGTGGACAGGGAGAACTTGAGCATTGCCAAGGGGACGATGACCGCGCCGGCGCCGATTGCCAGAAGACCAAGCGCCGACAGTCCGATGGTCAGCCATTTTGCCGTCGTTATCAGCGCCGACGAAAGCTTCGGGTGTTCTTTCGACCAGTCGCGCATTGCCTTGACTATCCGCATAGTCGTATCGAGGGTTTCGACTGCTGCGCCCTTCAGATACTTCCCCAGATCGGTCGACAGATTGTTGAACGTGTTCCGGGTGTTTTCCGTACTTGCCGCGAGCGTGTCCTGCCATGCGCTGAGTTCACGATCCATTGATCCTTTGGCCTTTTCGTCGTTCACCAGCCGGAGCGCTTCGCGGTATTTGTCCAGATTCTCGGCCAGCCGTGCCGCGTCGTCGCCGTATTCCTTGCCGAATAGGCGCGTCGTGGCTTCCAGTTGCTTATCGCCGGACAGCGCCTTGATCTTCTCCAGCACCATGATGAGCGTACCGGTGGCGTTGGTGCTCATGCCCTTCTGCACGGCATTTCCATCAAGCCCTAGCATGGAGAGTCCGCCCCGGAAGCGTTTACTCTGCATATTGGCGATGCCGAGTTCGCGGATCATAGCCTGGGTGGCCGATGCCGCAACCTCGGCCGACGATCCGATCGACAAGAAAGTCGAGCCGAGGGCCGCCGCCTCGCGATAGGACATGTTGGCCTGTTGTGTTACGCCATTGATCCGCTTCATGACTTCGATAATGTCTGCCCCCTGCGCCAAGGTCTGATCATCGAGCCAGTTGATGGTGTCGCCAAGATCCTTGATGTTGGCGATGGGGACTTTGTAGAGCTGCGCGACCGTTCCCATATCCTTGCCGATCTGCTCGGTCGGTATATCGAAAGCCTGCGCCATGATCGCCGTGGCTTCGGCGTATTTAAGGAGGTTTTCCCGGCCCTGGATGCCCATGCGGGCACCGCCTTCGACGATCTTGGCAATATCGTTGGCACTACCCGGTAGACGTTCTGATATTTCCTTGATCGCGTCGGCCATCTCCCAATAGGTCTTTGTCAATCTTCCGTTAGCGTCGCGGGTACCGTCCATTTGCTTGGCGACACCGAGCATGGCCGTTTCGAAATCGCCGAAATCTTTGAGCGATTTGGTGAGCGGGACGCCAACCGCGACCCCGGCCGCACTGATGCCGGCGCCGGCCATGGCCAGCTTGCCGGCGGTTTCGCGAGACTTGGCAAGGTCGGCCTGGGCGGCGCGCAGGCGGCGCATCTTCTGGTTTTCGGCTTCCAGCGCGGACTGTAGCCGGCGGCTGGCGTTGGCGGCCTCGGCGGTCGAGCTGGCCAGCTGGCGGCGGTGCTCAGCGAGCCGGCTGGTATCGATGCCGGCGGCTTTCAGTTTCTCGAACAACGCCTGCTCGGTATTGAGTAGCGACTGGTGTTTGTTCTTGAGTTCGTCGGAGCGCTTGCCGAGCCGGGCCATTTCGTCGGACATGGCCTTGGTCGGCACGCCGACGCGTTCCATCGCCGACTTCAGCGCATCGATTTCACGGCGGTTCTTGGCGAAGGTGTTAGCCGCGATGGCGGCGTCCTTTTCGACCTTCTTGAACGCGTCGATCTGCTCAATCGTGCGGTTGTATTCCTTCATCCGCGCGGTGTTGTCGCGTAGCGCCTTGGCGGCCTCGCCGGCAGCGCCGGTGATGGCCTTGACCGGGCGGATGAACTTGTCGATCGCGGCGAAGACAACCTTCAGTTCGAGCGCGTTACTCATTCATCGGCTCCGGATCTGAGGCGGGCACGCTCGCGCCATTGGGCGAGTTCGAGCAGATCCATCGCCGCCATGCTTTCGAGGCTCCAGTGAAAGATGACAGCGATGTCGGCCATGGCTTCTTCTACGTCGTCAGGGAGGGCTGCAGGCTCGCGGCTGCTTCGGCCAGCGCCGCCTTCGGCATAAAAAAATTGGCCAGCGCAATCCCGCTCTGCATCAGGTCGACGGGGTCGAGCTGCGCGGCTTCCTGTTCGGTGAGTTTCGGGTCGCTGATGCGCGGGACGACCTTGGTGATGGTGTCGGCTTCCATGTCGAGGATGGCTCGGATAGAGACGCCGCGCAGGGCGCCGGCATTGGGTTTGTGCAGCGTAATGCTGGCGACCTTGTTGTCGCCGCGCTGGATGGGTACTTCGAGGGTGATGGTGGCGGTGTTGCTCATTGCGATCTCCTTTTCGGTTCAAACGGGTGCCCTCATCGAACGGCGGGCACCCTCTGTTCCTTCCTCCCCGGTTTTGCCGTCTCCCGGGGCAGTTCTCGGCGGTGGGTTATTCGTTACGCCAGGCCGATGGCCTTGCGCTGTTTGTCGAGCATGTCGACCCCATCGACGATGAAGACCATCGCCAGGGCGTCGATCTCGAATAGGACCGAACCGTTGACCGTCAGCTTGTAGTAGCTGCAGGTAGTCTTGATCTTGGTCTGGGTCTTGTCGCCGACCTTGGCATTGCCGAAGTCGAGTTCCTTGTGGCGGCCGCGGACGACGATTTCAACGGCGTCGACGTCGCCGGTGTCTTCGCGCTGGTACGCCCCGGCGAAACGCAGCAGGTTGGCGTTGGCCTTGGCGGCGCCGTATTGCTTGACGACGTCGAAGACGAAGCCGGAGCAGGTCCAGTCGAGCTCGATCTTCTCGTTGGAGATGTCGACGTCGATGGGCATCGGCATGCCGGCGCCCTGGAATTCTTCCATCTTGCGGGAGAGCTTGGGCAGGGCGACTTCTTCGGCGACGCCCATCAGGCTGTTGCCGTCGTTGAAGAGGTTGAAGTTTTTGAGGTTGGAGGGTAGTGCCATGTTCGGGTGCTCCTATCAAGCGGCCAGTTGAGCGGCGAAGTCCGCGAGGTAGCGGTCGGTGATGCGCTGGCGGAACATCAGGTTTTCGAGCGGCGGGACCGGCGTGTAGTCGTAGTCGATGTAGAGCTTGCCGGCCTTGAGGGTGACTTCGTCATTTACGGCGGGGTCGTACCAGGCCTTGCCGTCGATGATGTAGCCCAGCGCTTTCAGCTCGCGGAACTTGGCGTTGACGCCTTCGATGATGTCCTTGATCAGCGTCTGGTTGAGCGGCTTGTCGACGGCCCAGAAGTGCGCCTCGGCAATGGTGTCGGCAAGGATCTGGGCAGTGCGGACGTAGGACTCGAAGGCAAACAGCGGGTCGGCCGTGCAGGTGCGGGAACCCCAGAAGCGGTAGCCGTCGCGGCGGATCAACGTGGTGACGTCGGCGGCGTTGAGGAAGCCGGCGTCGGTGCTCGGGTCCTGCAGATCCCAGAAGACATCCTTGGTGATACCGGTGACGCCCTGGACCGGAATATTCGACAGCGTCTTGTGCCAGCCTATTTCGTCGTCGATCTGGGCGCGCAGGCCGAGGGCGCGGGCGATTGCTGGTGCGGTAGCGGTGGCATTGGCGACGGTGTCCCAGGACTGAAAATCGGGCCAGATGACCATGGCTTCGCGGTCGCCGAAGTTGTCGCGGTAGGTGACGGCTTCTTCCTTGGTCTCGCAGCCGTTGGCCGAGAGATAGGCGAAGCCGCGCAGCTGCTTGGCGATGGCGATCAGCTCGGTAGCGACCGGCAGCGAGTCTAGGCCGGGGATGCCGAGGATGCGCGGCTTGATGCCGAACTTGGCTTGTGATGAGAGCAGGGCCTTCATGCCCTTCATTTGCCCGGCTGGCGTGACACTGCCGATCAGGTTGCTGGTCAGCTCAGCGGGTGCCGCACCATCGGGAACGCGGACGACGATGCAGGCCGGCGAGCCATGGTCGGCAATCGCATCAAGCGTTTTTGCCAGAGTGCCGAGGGTGCCGGCCTTGCCGCTGGCAGTGCGGACGTCGGTGATCAGCGTGGCGGTGTCGAGCGGGAAGGCGACGGCGTCGGCATCGCTGCCGGTGGCGACAAGGCCGATGATGGCGGATTCGATGGTCCGGATCGGCCGGCGGCCGTCGGTCAGCTCGAAGACGCGTACGCCGTGGTGGTAATCGGTGGGCATGGGCAGCTCCTTGGAAGGTGTGCTGCCATGTTGCCGGCCGCGCGCGCGGGTGTCGCGCGGCGGCGGTTGTGGCGTGCCGGCTTAGGACCGGATCAGGCGGCCGGCAGCATCCACAGGTGCTGCGGCGTGATGCGGTGCATCGCGTCGGCGCGAAAAAGCGGCGACTTACCTTGCGAGAAGGCCCAGGCGACCAGTTCCGAACAGAACCAGCTATCGGATTCCTGCCAGTCGCGGTGCAGCACCAGGCCAAACAGCGCCGTCAGGTCATAGGGCTTGCCGACTTGCGAGCGGGCGGCAGCGATGACCTCGGCCGAATCCTTGCAAGGCAGGTCGACAATGGCGTAGGCGGAGTGTTTGGCAATCAGTTCATCCAGCGGCGCGACGCGAACGGCCGGCCAGGTCGCCTCGATCGCCTCGTCGCCGTCGATCAGCGCGACATGCGACCAGGCCGACCAGGTGACGGCACGGATCAGCGCAGCGCCGGGCAGCTTCGAGGTGCAGAAGAGGACGCGCATGGCTTACCCCGCGAAGGTTTCCGGCCAGCCAGCGCTGAAGTCGTAGGAGGAAGGATCTGGACTGGCGAGCATTTGCGCCCGGTGCATCTCGGCAGCTGCGAAAACCGAGAACTCTGCCGACTTTCCTGCTGCGACGATATCTATCGCAAGACCGCAGGTCAGGGGGACGAATTGACCGGACATTGTTTTCCAGGCGATGGTCTGATTAGTGACCGGATCACGCAATGGGTCTATGGCCTGGCCACCAACCGCAATCTGATCGCGCGCCGTGTCCTTATTTCCGAGGTGCTGCGTTTTAGACTCGACGTCGGAGTGATACCAGTGGCCTGAGCACTGGAAGCCGAGATTCTTTCGGCGATCGCGCTCTGCTTTGACGCGGCTCCACGTACTCAAAATTGTTGCATCCAGGGCCGGAACTAAAGGATCAAGCAGAAGCGCACCGTCGGAGAGACGGAGATCGAACCGACTCTCCCACTGAATATCGGTCAATTGGACTGCACCATCTGGTAATTTGATGACTGTATCGTCGTTATGGGCTGTATCGATGCGCCCATCGGCGTCAAAAGTTGCGAATCGCATTTAAAACTCCTTGACCTTGATTATTTCGACTTCGGAATAAACCTCAGTCAAAGTCGATATATTCACTGCGTCCCCAAGCCCATTTCCCCCGGTCGCAGTCTGTATCCAGTGGCGAAGTTCAAATACTTTTGATGCCGAAATTGTAAATTGTCCAATAATTACGCTGTCGCTGTTCTGTCCAGAGATCCCATTATTAGAACTGCCGATTAGGGTATTTGTGGCGTCCGTTGTGTTGTACAAGATGGCTTTGTTCCCCTCTACGTTATTGACGGGAGCGCGGGCAAAAACCCTATAAGTCCCAGCCGGCAAGGTTATTTGGTTTGATGCCAGCGAAGCGCCGCCAATGGTATTTGCAGCAACCGTATTTAAGACCCGGACCTGCATTCCTACGACCGAAGATCCGCCCAGCGTTCCTACAGATTTTTCGTCTCGAACGTGCAGATAACCAATCCCACAGTAGCGCGCATCAGCCTGGGCCTGAGACATCCCTGAATTGACGCCGTTGGCGGGGTTGATCAGTACCCACTTGTCCAGCGTCAAGTCATAGCGAACGGTGGCCCAGAAGCCAGCGCCGGCAATGTCAGCTACGGTGAGTGGCAGGTTATTTCCCTTGACGATCGTCTTAGGCGCGATTCCGGGCGAGGCCGGCGTGAAAGTCGGTGTTGTAGTGGCGTTGGCAGCCGTCGCTCTGAAATGGAGCGTCATACCATTGGCGAGAGCGGCGATGACCGGGGTGTAGGCTGCCGTGATTGCATCGGCGGTACCTGCAGCGGAAGCCGTGATCCCAGCGGCTTTCTGGAAGTCGGCGACGGTCAAACGCAATCCGAGCGCTGCGGTCACTGTCGCTGCAAAGTTTGGATCATCACCCAGGGCTGCGGCGAGTTCATTCAGGGTATTGAGCGTGGCGGGCGAGGAGTCAACTAACGCGGCGAGCTGTTCGGCGACCGAGGCGTCGGTTGCATATTGCGGATGCGGATCGAGGGCGGCGGCATGGTCTGCGAGGCCTTGCACCGCTGCTATCAGTTGAGCCTTGAGCCATTTGGTACGGTTGGCCAGGGCTTTGCCCTGATTATTTGCCAGGCCGTCGACACCGCCGAGCCAGACGGAGTCGGTTTCAATCTGGAATACATTGGCGTCGAATTGTTCGAGTTCGGGTAAAGCGGCCATCGGCGGCTCCTAGTTGATGGTGGTGTCAACGGCGCCACACGAGTAGTCGCCGTTACAGGTGATCGATCCGTCGCAGCGGAATGCGGCGGCGCTGAAATCGAGGGAAAGCATCTGGGTAGAAAGCCGGCCGACCGCTTCAAGCGTGCGCTTGATGAGTTGCGCATCGCCGACGGTGAGCGGCTGGAACAGGCGGATGCGGTAGGTTGCCCAGCGGCCGCCACAGGTATGCGATCCATCGCAGATGACCGAACCGTCGCAACGGATGTAGTCGGTGCGCTCGGTGATTTCAGCATCCGGCTGGCCGAGGGCCGCCAGGGCGCGACGGATCGCGCTGGGCGTGCCCTTGGTGCGATGGATCTCCGGTGCCTCGGCGATGATGGCGCGCTTTTTTTCTTCGCTCCACAGGTTGTCCCATTCATCGACAGACACTGCCCAGGCGAGATAGGGGAGCAGGTCAACCGGGCAGGTAGCGGCATTCCACAGCCCGCCGATGATGGCAGGCTGTGCGGCAAGGCGGGCGGCACCGGTTCGATCGATGGCGCGCTCGAGCGGCGTGCTGCTGGGCGGGAGCAGGGTGGCGGGCTGGTTCATTCGACGGCGGTGACGTTGACGCTGATGGCGGTGCAGTACGGCGCCTGGCCGGGGGTGCAGACGACGTCGGCGGGCGGGCTGTTGATGATTACCTTCTTGACGCCGGGAATATGAGCGGCGGCCTTGATAGCGCTATCGACGATGTCGTTGCCGAGAAGATGGTTTTCGGCAGCAAAGGCGGCGAGCGCGGCTTCTGCTGCCGGGATGACGACTTCGCCGGAAGGGCCGGAGAAAAGGATCAGGTCGACGTCGAGAACGTATTCGACGATGGCGGCCGAGCTGACGACGACCTCGTCGCACATCGGGCGAATGTCTTCTGGCGTTACGGCGTTGCCGACCGTGGCGAGCAGTCCGGCATCTGCAACGCCATTGCCGAGGCGGGAGAGCACGAAGATCTGCACGGTGCTGGATTCGGGGCGGATGGCCTGGGCGTCCTTGACCTGACCCGAGGCGGAAATAGCGTGAAAGCGGTAGGCATCGCGCGGACCGGCGACGGATTCGCTCTCCGGCTGCAGTTGCAGGCGCGTGCGGTAATCGGTGTGGGTTTCCATGACGGCCGGGGTCGGCGGGATGGTGGTGTCGTCGGCCGGCGTAACGACCAGGCGCTCGGTGCCGTTGTAGTAGGTGATGCCGATATGGTCGAGGTCTGCGCCGGTAGCGAAGGCGAGCAGCAGGGCGCGGGCTTCGTCGTTGTAGCGGGCACGGAGCAGCAGTTCGCGGTAGGCGAAGGTTTCCAGCAGCTTGACGACGGGGTCCGATTCGAGGTCGATGGTCGCGGCGGCATCCGGATAGCGTTCGACGAAATCGGCCTTGGCTTCGGCCAGGATGGTCTCGAAGGCGAGGCTTTCGACAACTTCGGGGGCCGGCAGGGATGCGAGATCGATGGTCATTGCAGCGGGTGGGCGATGGTGATGCGTTGGCCGGAGCGGGCGCCGGTGCGCTTCGTGGCGGTGATATCGAGCTGGGCCTTACCGTCCATCTGCTGCGAGAGCGCGACGCTGGTAATACTGACGCGCGGCTCCCAGCGAATGATGGCCATGACCGTGGCGGCTTGCAGGCGGAGTCGATTGGCCTGATTGCCGGGATGATCGACCAGGTCGGGCAGCATCGAGCCGTAGGTGCGGCGCTTGATACGGCTGCCGAGCGGCGTGCTGAGAATGTCGGTAATCGACTGGCTGATGTGGGCGTCTTCGTCGAGCGGCTTTCCGGTGTGGCGGTTCATGTTGGGTCCCCGGCGGCTGGGTCGACGTGGTGGTGGGAATCCAGCACGATTCCGTTCGAGACGATGCTTCCGCCGGTACCGACCTGGTCGACGTTGGTCTGCTCATGAGTGCCGTTGCGGTGGCGGAAGTTGCCGGTGATTACGCTGTCGTTTCCATCGCCGCCGCCGGATCCCGCCATGCCGTTTTTGTAGGTGAGCAGGTCGTCGATGACGCACTTGCCGGTGATGTGAGTGAGCGGGGTATCGAGGGTGATGCTGGTCGTCGCCTGGACGAGGCCGGTGATGATGCCGGTCGCTTCAAGGTGGCTACTGTGATGGTTGTAGCGGATCGCCGCACCGTCCGGATAGAGCGCTTCGTGGATGCCGGCGGCGTGGTCGTAGCGGATGACCGTGCCGTCGGGGAATTTCGTGACGTGGTCGTTTGGGCTATGGCTCGGGGTGTCGATGACGTCGGATGGCGCACCGTAGATCACGATGCCGTTTTCGACGACGCCGGAGGGCGAGAGGATGACGCACTGCTCGCCGACCGTTGGCGGATTCCATGTCGTGGTCTCGCCGGCGCGGTATTCCATCCAGCGCAGCCATTCGGTTTCCAGCCGGCCGCTCTTGACGCGGCAGCGGCGGGCGGCGTGGTCGACGGCCAGGATGGTGCCGAGGCGGATCAGGTTTTCCAGCAGGCGGGATAGTTCGATAACGTCCATGGCGCCGATGATGCCGGCCGCGCGCGCGGGGGTGGTGGACTGCCGGTTGTGGCAGGGCGGCGTAGGACTAGCGGGCGAGGTATTCGACGGCCAGATCGCGAATCAGCGCTTCGTCGTCGGCAGTGATGCCGAGCAGCTGGCGTTCCGGGTAATCGACTTCCAGCCCGGTACGCCGATTGACCTTGTCGCGCAGGCCGAACTGATGGACGCGGGCGATGCGCGATACCTGTTCGGTGAAGGCGACGATGGCGCCCTCGGGCGTGCCCTTGATCTTCAGGAAACGGGTGGTGCGGAGCTTGGCGAACATCTGCCGGCGGACGCTGCCTTTCTTGTCGCGTAGCCGGGTCCGGCGCGGCGTGTAGGGTGTGCCGTCTGGGTTGAGCTGGGCGGTAATGCGCTTTTGCTGGCTTGGGCGCAGGTCGCGGGCGATGCGCCGGGCCAGTTCGGTACGGGCGGCGGGTTCGAGGCGGGCGAGCAGATCGGCGGCGAACGCCTCAAGCGCCGGGAGCTTATCCATTACGGGGTGAGCGGATCGGCGCCGTGGTACAGCGTCCAGCCGGTGGGGCCGCCGAGGCCGGGCAGCGGTGGTTCGCCGATGTGGCGACATTCGTAGCCGCCGGGGGCCTCGGTGACCAGCACGCGCTCGGAGAGTTCGAGTATCAGCTGCAGGTCGACGGTTTCGGCATTGCATAGCTCAGCGTCGAAGGCGATCAGGTTTTCGCGCAGCTTTTCGTCGAGCAGCAGGTTGGGCTGGTTCGCCTGGATCCAGCCGAGCAGCGGCACGATGACCGCATCGATCGATTCGGCGTAGTCGGTGATGCCGAGCGTCAGCTGGTAGTGGTACTCAAAGGCCAGGCTTTCGCCGTAGCGGCTGAAGATGCGGCCTTTTTCCACGAAGACGTGCAGCTTGTCCGGGTTGCGGGCGAGATCGGGCACCCAGGTGGTGAGGTGGGCGCGCAGTTCGGCGGGCTTTTTCATGGTTTGGCCTCGATCGCACGTTGGCGGCGTTGCCAGCCTTCTAGCTTGGCGATGCTTTCGCGGCAGGCGGCGTAGTTGTCGCCGACGGTTTCGAGCGCGGCAGCGTCTGCAACGGGGTCGGCGCTTCCATCAACCACGGGTCCGGCTTCGGTTGGGGCGGGCTGGCCGGTAGCTGCGGCGTCGTGGCGCAGGCGCCAAGTGCCAGGCAGAGTGCAGCGCTGAGCGGGCGGCGTGACTTGGACATAGCGGGTGATCTCCTGGGCGATGATGCGGTCCTTCGGCGCCTGGGCGGTGCGCAGCTGGGTATTTTCTTCGGCCAGCTTGTCGGCCGTGTCTTGCGCCTTGACGATCTCGCCGGCGTAGGCGAGGGCCTCGGCCAGTTTGTCGGCGGCGACTTCGCCGGCCAGCACGTGCCGGCCGTAGTAGTAGCTGCCGATGACAAGGGCGAGCAGCAGCGCGGCGCCGACGATCAGGCGCAGCGCGAGGGCGTTAAGTTGCGGCACGGCGAATCTCCTCGATGTCGAGCCGCCACATGCCGGCGAAGTCGCCGGACGGGATGCGGCGGGCGAAGGGCAGCTTGCGGTGCGGGGCGCGCTCGGCATAGACCACGGCGACGCCCCGGGCGGCGAGAACGCCGACGATCTGGCGCATGATCTTGCGGCTGATGGTGCCCTTCAGGCCGCGCAGGCAGGCGACGCGCGGCCGCCAGATCTGGACGTTGCAGAACGCGTCGTAGTCGTCGTAATCGCCCGGGTCGTCGGCCTCGAAACAGCGCAGCTCGCCGTGCACTTCGCTGTAGCGGACGGTCATGCCGGTGCGAACTCTTCGGCCGGCGGCGCGTAGCGATCGTAGGCGCGGGCGAGCTTGCTGTCGTAGAGGTTGGCTTTGTAGTCCGGGCCGTTGTAGATCCGGGCGAAGTCGGCCCACTTGCGGGCTTTCAGCGCCTTGTGCAGGGCCGGGTCGTCTTCGATGAAGCGGGCGAAGGCTTCGAGCTGCTCGGCTTCCGAAGTAGACATCGCGGCGACGAAGGCGTCGATGCTCGAATAGCCGATGGTCAGCCAGTGATAACCCATGATCTGCCATTGGCCCCAGCTGCAGCATTCGGCGGCAAGGCCTGGGTAATCGGCGGTTATCTGACGGGCGCTGGACAGTCGGGACCATTCGCCGGTGCCGCCGACATAGCCGCCGCGCGCCCGGTTGATCAGGTTGGGGTAGCGGGCGGCAAGGAAATCGGCATCGGCGTTGACGGCGGCCAGGCGCTTATAAGCAATGTGGCGCTCGTAGAGGATGACCGGGCGGCCGTCGGCATGGAAGCCGGCGCCGTTGCTCTCGACGGTGTTGACGGCTTTCAGTGCGGCGAGCTGGACGCCAAGGCGGTCGGCGATCTTCGCCAGGGCCTGCTCGGAGAGGTGGCGAGGGTTCTTGTCGCGGGTGCTCAATGCTTCGATGGTCTTGCCGGCCGCGATCCCGTCGACGACCAGCCCGGCGCGCTGCTGGAAGGCCTTGACGGCGGCGGTTGTGTCGTCTCCATACCAGCCATCGGCGGGGATCTTGAATCCGGCGGCGATTAGCAGGCGCTGCAGGGAGGTTACTTGGGTGCCGATATCGCCGTTACGCATGACGTCTTTCTCCGGGTTTGTGGTGGGGCAGCAACAGGCGCAGGCGGCGGTCGCATAGCAACATCAAGGCGATACCGGCGGCGAGCAGCGTGACGATGGGATCGGGCGGGTCGCCGGCGAGGGTGGTCAGGATGATGGCCAGCGCGCCGGCGGCCATCAGCAGTAGCGCGTAGCGAATCATCCAGTGGGTGGCCTTGCTCATGCGATTGATGGCCGGCTCGGTGCGCCAGAGGATCAGCATGGCGCAGCCGATGGCGAACAGGCTGTTGAGCGTGGCAAGCAATTGCGGGGTGGTCACGTGGCTTCCTCCACTTTCTTTGCAGCGATTTTGAGCAGCGCCGGGCCGAGAACCTTATGGGTTAGAAATCCCAGGGCGAGGGCGCAGGGAAAGCCGGCAACGGTGGGCTCTACCGTGGCCGGCCAGAGGCTTAGGCTGGTCAGCCAGGCGATCAGCGGCGGCGTGGTCCATGCTGCGACCAGCGCAGCGATCAGCCCGGATGACAGGCGGCGAACGAGGGGCAGCGGCGGTTCTCCGTAGGAGTTGAACCACCAGCCGCCGGCGAATCCGGCGACGAGCAGCATGGGGTGGAGGCCGGTCGCGACGCCGAACAGTGAGAGGCCGGCGGCGGTAAGCCCGACGACGGTGGCGGAGGTTGGTTCCGGCATTGTTTTAGTCCCAGAGCTGGAGGAGGTTGGTTTTTGCGGTTTGCGCGACGGCGTCGGGCAGCGTGACCAGTCGGCCGTTAGGCATCTCGGCGCCAAGGGCGGCGAGGCCCGGGTTGAGTTCGATGGCGGATTCGACGGGGTCGGTGCTGCCGAGGTGGCGCCAGCAAAGACTATCGAGGGTGTCGCCCTGCTGGGCGCGGACCTGCATCAGATCAGCTCCACCGTGGTGCGCGGCTGGCCGGCGATATCGGCGATGGCGGCGAGGTGGTCGCGGCGGCAGTCGTCGATGGGGTCGGTGAGCTGCTCGGCTTTTTTATCACCCTTGCCGGTGGTATCGAAATCGCGGTAGCGCTCTAGTAGCAGGGCTTTGGCAAGACAGCCGACGGCGCGGCGGTAGCGGTGGACGTGGATGCTGGTTTCGTCGATGGTTTCGCACGCGACGGCGGCCAGCGTTTCGATGCCGGCGGCCTGTTGCGCGATGCGCCAGGCGGCGAGTGCGCTGTTGGTGCTGGCGATGGCTTCGATCAGCGCGGCCTTGAGCCGGGCCGGCGTGATGCTGTTGTCGATGCGCTGGTCATCGCGGATATCGACCGGGTCGACGGCGGGCCAGAACGGGCTGGAGACGATGGGGGTCTCGGTAGCCGGGCGGCTCGGGGCGGTGGTGAGAAATGAACTCATGGCGGTCTGCGTTGGTCAGTTGGCCCATGGTTGCCCGTTTTGCGCGCGCGGGGAAACGGCGGCGGTCCTACCTGAGGCGCTTACAACCGTCAGGCGACGAAGCGGCTGGGCTGGACAACGAGGCTACCGTCGGCGACGACCGGGAACGGGGTTTCGCCCTGCCAGTGGTAATACCAGGTGCCGGACTTGTCGACGCGCAGATCGTGGTGGTAGGTGCCTATGGCGGTGCGGACCGGATTGCTGACGGTGACGACGGCGCCGCCGGGCGACATGATCTTGAGCACCAGGTCAGTGCAGTCGATAGCGGTGCCGGCAGCGTCGGTCAGGTAGGCGTCGAGGCGGGGCGTCTGGCCGACGATCCACTCGGTTTCAGTGTCGAACACGGCTTACTCCATGGCGGAGGAGACAGGGGCGGTGGGCGGCGATCTGCAGGCTGGCGAGACGGCGGACGCTGGCCACCAGGTTGAGCGGGGCGACTGGGACGTAGTCCGGGATGACAGCCAGCCCGGCCGCGCCGCCCGTTTGTGCGATGCCGAAGGCGGCGAGCGGGATCTCGATGGCCAGGGCGCCGGCGCCCATGGCCTGGACGAACCCGGCCGCGGTGACCAGGACGGTGACGGAGAGCGCGGCGTGGCCGGCGCTTTCGGCGTGGCCGAAGCCGGTGATGCTGTTGCCGGGGATGGCCTGTCCGGAAGCGGTGCCGGCGGTGGTCGCTTGCCCCGCGGCGGCGGTGTTGATTCGGACGGTGGGAAATGCCGTGCCGCCGGTTGCGCCGATGCCCTGGGCGGCGAGCTGGCCGGCCGTGCTGGCGGTGGCTAGTGCGGCGCCGGATGATGTTTCCGTACCTGCAGCTTGCAGGTTGATGCTGACCTGCAGGACGGCTTGGCCGCCAGACTGTTCCTGACCAGCGGCCGCGATCGAGCCAAGGGCGCCACCTGTGGCGGTGGCCGACCCACCGGATTGTTCGACGCCGGCGGCTTGGGCGGCGAGCAGCACGGCGAGCTGACCATTTCCGGCGGACTGTGCCGCAGCTGCGCCGGCGAGCAGCACGGCGGATGACAGCCCGGCGGCGCCGGCCGATTCGGCCAGGGCGGCAGCTGATAGCGTGATGGTTGCAGTGGCCGCTGCCGCGCCGCTCGATACTTCAACGCCGGTGGCCGATAGCGGTACGCTGATAGCACCGGCAGCGCCGCCGGTGGCGCTGGAAACGCCGACTGCGGACAGAGCGACTTGGGCGGCCAGGGCGGCAGCGCCGGCGGCGACTGCTGCGCCGGTGGCCGAGCCATTGAGTGTTGATCCGGCGCCGGCGCCGAGGTCAAAATAGCTGATGCGGCGGCGGGCTTTGAACAGGCCCCAAGGGTTTGCGATTAACGCAGCGGCATCATCCTGAGAAAACTCAGATAGAAACATGCCGGCACCGACCGTATTTGTCGCGAAGCCAGAATAGTTTGCACCAATGCTGAGGCATCGATAGGCGTCGCCATATTCGTAATAGAAATTACCGCCTGGCGTTGCAGCGCTCGCCGCGTGCAAGATGCCGGACCCGATTGGACCACACCATAAATTTGTGGCGCTTGGGCCAATTGAAAGTACGGTAACCGCTAGCTGGACGCTGGTATCGAAATTAGATGTTTGCGGCGCTAGCTGGATACCGCCGCTGGTCGTGCGGACATATCCGGTACCGCCCTTGAACGATCCATACCATGCTCCAGCCGCGAAGGCTGGCTGTCCGCTACCATTGCCGCGCATCAGCGCGTAGCCAGAATTAAAGTTTGCCGTCGATATAGAGATAAGCGTAAGCGGCGGCGCGGACACATCGTAGAGCTTTGATGATCGTGAGCCTGAAACGTTTTCCGGGGCTCTAAAGCCGACGTAGGAGCTACTTCCCGCCGTTGAAACGATCGATGCGCATCCCTGGAATCCCTTTATTGATGGTCCATTGTTCGGGATAAAGCCGGTACCATTCAGAATATCAACAGGCCCGAGGCTGGGCAAAAAAAACGCCCGCGGCGATTTCTGCACCCACCGATCGGCAAGGCCTTGGATATTACGTGGCTGCCGTGTCCATACGCGCCGCGAAGGAACAATGATGTGCGACATTTAAGCAGACGGGGATGACGTGTAGGGGATAACGTCCATCTTCCACCCCGCCGATAACGTCTGTCCGGTGCCATTGTTATGCAGGTAATAGTTGGCTTTCCACGGTACATTTTCGGCCAGCAGCTCAAAATACTGTGTCGAGGTCACGTTGTTGACCTGCACGGTTCCAACAAAAACGGTCGGCCGAGTGGTTTCCGGCGCGTCGGCGTCGTTCGTGCCGTCGATATCGAGCGGCTGGGCATAGACCGCCAACGTGGTGTTTTCGGTCGGCGCTGTCGTAAACGTACCCGATATTATGAACTTCGCATCGGTGCAGCCGCCACCGTCGGAAACAATGTCATAAGATGCATCGTTGGCCTGGGCCAGCGCGCCGCTGGCAATGCTGGCACCGTTTGCTTCAAGCGCCTTGCGCGTTCCGATATCGATAATCGTTGCACCAACCATCATAGCGTCAGCCTCCCCTCGGCGACATTTAGCGCATCACTCAATGTCGTGTAATGGATAGCTGGCTGCCGTACATTCGCCTTCGCCAGCAGCGCGGCATTGCCGGGAAGTGAGAGCAGCTCGGCTGCAACCAGTTGATCGAGCAGCGAGACGGTTACCGGCGCCGTTAAATTGACGGTGCCAGGGCCAATCGTTTTGGCGTCGGCCAGCACGGCAAATGCCATGATTGCCAGCGCATTTCCGGCAAGCTGTGCCGCCTTCAACGTCATGTAATCACCGGAGGCGTAGAGCACGTCAAAAACGTCCTCAACCCTGATGCTTTGCACCACTGCCGGTCGCCCGGTATTGATGATGTCGGCGATCTTAACGTCGTTGCGGATCGATAGCAGGGCATCGATATCGACGTATTCCTGTGCCGTCAGCTCGCGGCCGGCGACCGCTTCGAGGGCGGCTTTCTGTTCCGGTGTCATGTCAGGCCTGGTAGCGGGCGATGGCGGCAGCGAGTTCGGCGCGGGCTGCGTTGTCCATCTCGGCGAAGTGATCGAGGTCCGCTTCGGTCAGGTTGCGGCCTTCCATTTCCGCCTGGTCGGCGGCGGCGAGGAGTCCTTCGGCGAAGGCGCGGGCTTGTTCCGGGGTCATGTCAGTGCTCCAGCAGTTGTTCGGCGGCGGCGATTTGTTGCAGCGCTTCGGCCAGCTCGGCGCGCTGTCGGGCGGTTGGCGTCTTGGCATTGCCGCGGCGCGACTGGTCGAGCAGGGTGCGGGCGCGGTCGGCGTGGTCCTGGACGGCGATGGCGGTGATGCCGTCGATCTGGTGGGCGGCGAGCTGACGCGCAGCTATCCGGCGGACGACGACGGCACGGGTATAGGCCGGGGCGAGTTCCATTTCCCACGTTCCCCACAGGGCGGCGGTAGCGACGCCGCCGGTTGTGGCGCTTGATCTGGCTTCGAGCTGGGTGATTGCCGGACCGGCACAGGCGGCTAGGGCCAGGCAGGCGGCGAGGGCGAGCAGAATCTTTTTCATGGTCGGTCAGTCGAGGGTGAAGCTGAGCGCGCCGGCCGGAAAACTGACCGTGAAGCCTGAGCCGGAGACGTTGAGCGGGGTGGTCAGGTTGATGCAGATCCAACTGTTTCCGCCGGTCGCCGCGTCATACCAGCGGACCGCCTGCAGGGTTCCCCAGGGGCCGGAACTGGCGGTATAGGTGATAGGCGCCAGGCTGTAGGTGGCACCGCTGGTGCCGGTGCTGAGTGCAGTCGAACTGTTGCTGATGGTGCCGGACCAGGCGGTCAGCGAGGCGCTTACCGCGACGCGGGCATAGGCGTTGCCGCTCGGTTCGGTTCCGATGCCGGAATCGCTGCAGGTTGCGGTATCGAGGCCGATGTAGGGCGTGGCGGGTGCGCCGAGGGCCTGGCCACGGATGACCGAATCGATAACATGGTTTTCGCCGTAGTCGGTCAGCGCGCCGGCTACGGCATAGCCGCCTGAAAAGCAGAGGATGGCGGCGACGAGGCTGATTAGGGTGAGACGGATGTTTTTCATGATGGGTCGTCCTGGGTAGGTGGGCGGTGGTCGGGGGGCTGGCACCGGGAAAAAGGAGGTAACCCGGTGTGCCCCCCGAGCCGCCCGGCTGCGGGGTCCGCTCTTTGTCAGCCTGGGCTGCCGGTTTCGGCCGCCGGTTGGGCGGTCTCTTCCGGTGCTTCGGCGGAGTTCTTGATCAGCGTGTCGAGACGCTCGATATCTTTCTTGACGCCAACCTTGTCGTGCAGTTCAAGGGCGCGAGTCAGCGCGTCGCGGGCGGCGACCAGGTTGCCGGCGGCGCGCTGGGCGTAGCCGAGCGCCTTCTGCAGCTTGGCGCGGACCTGGTCGGGCATGTCGCGGCCGTCGGTGAGCTGCATGGTCTGTTCGATGGCGGACAGGTCGGCCGGTTGTTCGACGGCCAGGGCCTTGAGGCTTTGGTCGGCGATTTCTTCGGCGAGCACACAGGGCACGTCGCGCTTGTACTGATCGGGCATGACCAGGTTGTGCTCGATGGCGTAGGCGCCGATCTTGAGGGCCGTCGCGAAGTTGCCGATGTCGATCGCCCAGACGAAGACGGTCATCAGGACGTCGTCCTGCTGGCCGCTTTCGCCTTCGAGGACGCCGTCAATCCAGGGCTGATAGTCGGGCAGCAGCTGAGTCTTGACTTCGGCCCGGCGCTCGATCGACTGGAGATCGTGCAGGCGGCGCTTGTCCTGGGCGAGCTTTGCGAGCATGAGCTCGTAGGCGTTCGCCCGGACCGGGTCGGGAGAGGCCTCGGCGAGGCCGATGGCGGCCGCCGAGGTGCGCATGAAGTGAGCCTTGGCGTGGCTGTTGATCATGATGATCAGGCCCAGCCGCCGGCGCCATTCGGCAGCTTGATGTTGACCGCGGCGCACGCGGCGCTGAGGTCCTCGATGACGTAGGCTTCGTTGACCGACTCGTAGTTTTCGATGCGGTCGCGCTTGGCGTTATCGAAGATGGTGCGTCGGCGGGAGCCGTTCTGCCAGTAGATCGACAAGTTGGATCCACCGTTCTTGCCGAGGCGGCTGATGAAGACCGTGCGGGCCGGAAAGAAAGGCACTTCGGCGACGGCCAGGCCGCCGAGCTTCTTTGCACTGAGCATCTTGTCCAGTTCGTTCGATTCGGTCGGCGTCGTGCCATGCGTGGCGATCAACGGGAAATACTTTTCATCGAGCAGGTCCGAGGTGCACATGGCGATGAAGCTGTTGTCGCGGGCGAACCACGGGGCGAGCAGGTTGCTGCGCATGTCGTAGATCAGCAAATCCATGTTTTCGTAGTCGCCACCCGGGCCGACTTTCACCGAGCCGGCCGCCGCGCCCTGGTCCATGTAGCGGGCAGCGGATTCGAGCTGCAGCTTTTTCAGCCAGCCGATGTTGACGTCTTGCAGCAGGGGATTCAGAGCGCGGTTTGTATTGGCAGCGGCCGACGTGCCGTTCAATCCGATCATCAGTCGATCACGGCCTTGCTGTTCGACGATAGCGTCGCGCAACTTGGTCTGAAAATCCTTGAATTTTGCCCATGTGTCGATGGTTTGATAGCGTATTGCGGTGTCGAAGTCGGTCTTCTTGCACTCATAAAGATTGCTGTCGAGCGCTTGCGGATCGTTCGGGATACGGTCGGATTGCGTGGTGTCGGTGCGGCTGGCGATGGTGGTGCCGACCGAAATGCCGATCTTCTCGCCGCTCAGTTCATCGACCGGGTAGCTGTTCACATTCATCAGGAAGCCGGAGCTTTCCTGCACGCGCTTTTCGAGCTTTTGCTCGATGGTCGGCGAGACGGTGAATTTCTTCGAGGCGTCCGGCACGCCGTTGAGCTTGGCAATCTCATCGACGTAGGCGTTGAATAGTTCGCGGGTTTCGTTGTTCATTGTGGTGCTCCAGGGATTCTGTTTTTGGGGTGGTTAGCAGTCGGTGGTGGCTTGGCCGTCGCCACCGGTGGCGACCGGGCGCGTTTTGCTGCCATCCGGCGTCTTGCCGAGCTTTTCGACGAGCGCCGTGTATTGCTCTTCGGCGGCTTTGATGGCGGCGGACATCTTCTCGATAGTGATCAGCGAGTCGGCTTGCTGCTTTTTAAGGCTGCCGAGTTCGTCGAGCAGGCCCTTCTGACTGAGGGCGATGATTTCGACGGCATTGCCCTGGTCGGCAAAGCGGCCGTCGGTGTCTTTTTTGCCCATGCCGAGCAGGTCCTTGACCTTGGCGAACAGGGTGTCGCCGGCGGCGGGCTTGGCCTCGTCCTCCCATTCGATGCTGACTTCCTGGGCGGCGGTGAAGAGGTTTTCCGGGGATAGCTTTCGGCCAGCCAGCGGATTACTCGGCGCGCTGGCCGAGAACTGCAGCATTTCGGTACCGAGGCTGGCCGGAGTATCGGTCACACCGAGGCCCATCAAGTAGGCGCAGCTGGTCTTGGCAAAATTCGGGTCAATTTCGAGCGAGGTATAGATCTTTTGCCGCGCCTTGTTCATGGCGATCAGGTCGGGCGTTGCATCAATCTGGGCAAAAAGGCCAAGCTTCTTGACGCCATTAATTTCAACTTCTTCGGTCTTGACGGCAGTGACGTCGCCGTAGGCTTTGAACGGTGAGTCTGGAAGTACGCCGCGGATGTGTTCGAGCCAAATCCGCGCGCCATAGGTTTGCGGATTGAAGCTCTTGGCGATCTGCTCCAGCCAACTGCGTTGAATGACGCGGCCGTCGGTGGTATCGCCTTCGACTGCGACGCGGAAGAATTTGCTTTTGCTGGCCATGGGTTTGGGCTCCGGGCGGTTAATTTCGATGACCGGCCCATATTCCGGCAGCGGTCGCGCGGGGGCAAAGCCTTGTGGTTGTGGCGTTTCCGCTTACAACCGGGGGCCGACCGTCCCCTTCGCGCGCGCGGGTAGTCTCGGCTCCCATGACTGCTGCACTGCCTGAATCCGCTTTCAATCCGGACCTTGATCCGCGCCGCCGTGCGCGCTCGCTGTACTGGCAGGCCTGGCGGATCGCGAGGATCGCTGAGGAGGTGGGCGAGAAGGCGGCCACGGTGCATTCGTGGAAGCGACGGGACCGGTGGGATGAATTCGACCCGGTGCAGCGGGTGGAGGCGACGATCGAGGCGCGGCTGATCCAGCTGGTCGCCAAGCCGGACAAAGAGCCGCGGGATTACAAGGAAATCGACTTGCTCGGCCGGCAGATCGAACGCCTGGCGCGGGTTAAGAAGTATTCGAAGGACGGCAACGAGGCCGATCTGAATCCAGCGGTCGAGAACCGCAATGCGAAGACCAGGGCCGGGACGCGCAAACAGCCGGCGCGCAACGCGATCAGCGAGGAGCAGCAGGAAAAGCTGGTCGATGCGTTCATGGAGTCGCTATTCCCGCATCAAAAGGGTTGGTACCGGTCCGGCCTGGTCGAGCGGATCCGCAATCTGTTGAAGAGCCGGCAGATCGGCGCGACGTGGTATTTCGCCCGGGAAGGCTTTGTCGATGCGCTGGAGACGGGACGCAATCAGATCTTCCTCTCGGCATCCAAGGCCCAGGCGCATGTCTTCAAGGGCTACATCAAACAGTTTGCGCTGGATGTGGCCGACGTTGAGCTGCAGGGCGATCCGATCGTGCTGCCGAACGGGGCAACGCTGTATTTCCTCGGGACGAACAGCCGGACGGCGCAGTCGTATCACGGCAACGTCTATATGGATGAGTACTTCTGGATCCCGAAATTTCAGGAATTCCGGAAGGTGGCGTCGGGTATGGCGATGCACAAGCATTGGCGGCTGACTTACTTCTCGACGCCATCGGCGATGTCGCATGAGGCTTACCCGTTCTGGACGGGCGAGTTGCTTAATAAGGGCAGAGCAGCAGCGGATAAGGTCAAGGTCGATGTCTCCCATGCTTCGCTGAAGGACGGCCGGCATTGCGAAGACGGCCAGTGGCGGCAGATGGTGACGGTGCTCGACGCGCTGGCCGGCGGCTGCGACCTGTTCGACATCGAGCAGCTGCGGCGGGAGTACTCCCCGGAAGAGTTCCTCAACTTGCTGATGTGCGAGTTCATCGATGACGGGCAGAGCGTGTTTCCGCTGGCTGCGATGCAACGCTGCATGGTGGATAGCTGGACGGTCTGGGAGGATTTCAAGCCGTTCGCCATGCGGCCACTGGCCTACCGCCCGGTGTGGATCGGTTACGACCCTTCAAATACGGGCGACAGCGCTGCGCTCGTCGTGGTGGCGCCGCCGCTGGTCGAGGGCGGCAAGTTCCGGGTGCTCGATCGCGTGCAGTTCAAGGGCATGGATTACGAGGAGCAGGCGGCGCGGATCAAGGCGGTGACCGAGTGCTACAACGTCACGTACATCGGCATCGACATGACGGGGCTGGGGTCGGCCGTCTATCAGCTGGTCAAGCAGTTCTTCCCCGGTGTGACCGGCTTCAATTATTCACCGGAGGTGAAGACGCGGCTGGTGCTCAAGGCAATGGATGTGATCAACAAGGGCCGGCTGGAGTTCGATGCCGGCTGGACTGATCTGGCCGCCAGTTTTATGGCGATCAAGAAAACGACGACCCAAAGCGGTCGACAACTGACTTTCGATGCGGGCCGTAGCGAACTGACCAGCCATTCCGATCTGGCTTGGGCTTGCATGCATGCGCTGTCAAATGAGCCGCTGGAAGGCCGGACGGGCATGAATACCTCTTCAATGGAGATTTTTGGATGAAAAAGCGGAAAAATTACGGCCGCTCGCCGGCGCCTGCCCAGGTTGAAACCATGGCGGCCGCGCCGGGCGGATCGATGGAGGCCTTTGCTTTCGGTGACCCCGAGGCGGTGCTGGATCGGCGGGAGATCATCGATTATCTAGAGTGCCCGGATGCCGGCAAGTGGTACGAGCCGCCGATATCGCTGGACGGCCTCGCCCGGTCGAGCCGGTCGGCAGTGCATCACGCGAGCGCCATGATCGTGAAGCGGAACATCCTGGTGAGCTGTTTTGAGGATACGCCACTGCTGACGAAGACGGATTTCGCAGCCTGGGCGCATGAATTCCTAATCTTCGGCAATGCCTACATGGAGCGGCGGGATTCCCGGATGGGCAGTCCGCTGGCGCTCAAACCGACGAAGGCGAAATACACCCGGCGCGGCAAGGATGATGGCCAGTACTGGTTCATTCCCCGCTTCAACGAGGAGCATGAATTCCGCAAAGGGTCGATCTTTCATTTGATGGAAACGGACATCAATCAGGACATCTACGGCCTGCCGGAGTACATACCGGCGCTGCACTCAGCCTGGCTTAACGAGAGCGCGACACTGTTCCGGCGCAAGTACTACAAGAACGGATCGCACGCCGGCTTCATCCTCTACATGACCGATACCGCCCAGAAGCAGGAAGACGTCGACAAGCTGCGCCAGGCACTGAAGGACTCCAAGGGGCCGGGCAATTTCCGCAACCTCTTCATGTACGCCCCGGGCGGCAAGGAAAAGGGGATTCAGCTGATTCCGGTGAGCGAAGTTGCGGCCAAGGATGAATTCCTGAACATCAAGAATGTGACGCGCGACGACCAGCTCGCAGCGCATCGCGTGCCGCCCCAGCTGATGGGAATCATCCCGCACAACACTGGCGGGTTCGGCGATGCAGAGACGGCCGCCAAGGTGTTCTCAGCCAACGAAATCACGCCGCTTCAGGAGCGGATGAAGGAACTGAATACCTGGCTGGGCATGGAGGTCATCAAGTTCCGGCCTTATGTGCTGGCGGCATCGGAACCACCACCGAAAAACCCTGCCGCCTGAAACGACAAGGGCCGCAATCGCGGCCGTTTTTATGAGGTAGGTGGCATACGTCAAGTATATTTGTCGAGTGTTACACTATCCATTGTGCGTAAGTAATTAAAGGTGATTAGGGTGGTATTTGATTTTAAAAACTGCTCAGCAGATGAGCGAAAGCGTGAATACGACCGCATAGCTAAGGTCATTGGCGATGACCAATTCTTTACTAAAAAGGAACTCAATCATCTACCGGAAATACTCGCCCCTGGAGAGGATGTCATTGCTTTCAGTTCAGGGTTGATGGACGGAAATACATGGCTTATTACGCTGACAGATCGCCGGATCATCTTTCTCGATAAAGGCATGCTGTACGGTCTCAAGCAGGTCTCTATCGATATGGATAAGATCAATGCTGTGAGTGGCGAGACAGGAATCTTCTTCGGGAAAATTACAATCCAAGATGGCGCATCTGCGCGGGTGATCGATAACGTTTGGAAGAAAACGGTAGTCCCATTCACAAATTTGCTGCGCGACTCCATGGAAAAGAGAAAAGGCAGGAATGCTGCACCAGTTTCCAGAACTGGCGAGGATATCGTCGATAAGCTTGAGCGCCTCGCTGCATTGATGGAGAAGGGGATACTGACCCAGGATGAATTCTTGCAGCAGAAAGCAAAGCTACTCGCTGACTGATAGTCGGCACTGAAAATATCAGCCGCCCATTAGGGCGGTTTTTTTCGTCCATAGGATTGAGCCGAGATTCTCCCCCGACGTCATCGCCGACGGCTCCACCCTCTGAAATTTGCCTAAAAAATAGGCAACCCCTTTTATTTTTCCTAAAAAATAGGCAAATCGCGCCCATATCCACCTCTGGCGCGCGGTCGGGACCCCGCCCCGCCCGCCCGCTTTATGGGTGGGTAATCATGCAGGTGCACGATCTGACCGCCGGCCCTCGCCGCACCGCTCAGGCCGGGGGGCAATGATGGTGAGGCGGTCATGCGGAATCATGCACCGTGAACATGCACTTTCTCAAAAAGTGCCATCCGGTCTGGCATTCGGACTTTTTCGGGTTCCGACTTCGGAAAAAGGTAATGTCGGAAATGTCGCCTTAGATGCAACTGCAAGTTGTTGAAAATATTGATAAATGTCGATTACTAGTTAAAGGTAATTTTAGGTAATTTGAAAGGTAATTTTTAGTCAAATAGTTGATTTATATGATGTTTTTGTGTGTATAAAAATCACGTTTTGAAAGGTAATATGGTTACTAAATAATTACTATTAAATTACTTTATCCATTTATCGTAAATGCTCTTACTCCAATGCTTTCAAGCTTCAATTTTAAAAAATTACCTTCATTACCTTTTCCCGAAGGCCCCGCCTGTTGTAGAAATCGCCTTCGCGCACGTGATGTGCGTGCATGCGCGTTGTATCATTGCTTCCTTGCTGGAAATCGTCCTAAGATCGGTGACAGAGAGCACATGGCGACGCCATCTGCAGGCATCGCATCTTAGGAAACAAATCGTTTAAGTCATTGATGGGGCGGAAATACGCACTTGATTGTGATTCCGGTTGTCGTGGGTTCGAGCCCCATCAGTCGCCCCAGAATTTGACCCCCGCAAGCCGCAAGGTTTGCGGGGGTTTTCTCTTTGGAGTCGCCATGTCTCTGTCCCATTCCGTGTTTTCCGGTCTGCAACCCGCCAACGTCTGGGCGCATTTCGCCATATTGTGTGCAACGCCGCGTACTTCCAAGCAGGAAGGCGCCTTGCGCGCGCACATCAAGGATTGGGCTGAGGCGCGTGGCCTGCCGACGACGGTGGACGCTGCCGGCAACCTGATTATCCGCAAGCCGGCCAGCGCCGGCCGGGAGCATGCGCCGGGCGTCGTGCTGCAAGCGCATCTCGACATGGTGTGCCAGAAAAATGCCGAGAGTACTCACGACTTTTCCCGCGATGCGATTCAGCCCGTATTGCGCGATGGCTGGCTGATCGCCGAGGGAACGACGCTGGGCGCCGATAACGGGATCGGCGTCGCCTTGATTCTCGCGGTGCTTGAGGACGGTAGTTTGGTGCACGGCCCGCTCGAAGCCTTGCTGACCGTCGATGAGGAGGCTGGCATGGGTGGCGCGCGCGGCTTGGCGGCCGGCGTGCTGGAAGGCAGCATGATGCTCAACCTCGATACCGAGGAGTGGGGCGAGTTCTACCTCGGTTGCGCTGGCGGTCTGGATGTCAATGTGGCGCGACCAGGTGCCGCCGAGGCCGTGCCCAACGACTACCAGACATGCCGCATCAGCTTGCGCGGCCTGCGTGGCGGGCATTCCGGCGTCAATATTCACGAGGAGCGCGGCAATGCCATCAAGTTGCTGGTGCGCGTGCTGCGCCAACTGGAAGCGGACATGCCGCTACGGCTGGCCGAGTTGCAGGGCGGCAGCGCGCGCAATGCATTGCCGCGCGAAGCATTGGCGACGATTGCCGTGCCGGCCGAGGCGCTGGCTCGCTTGCCGGGGCTGCTCGGCGAGCAGCAAGCGCTGTTGCGCGAGGAGTTGCGGGGCGTCGATGATGGCGTGACGCTCGAGTTGGCGGCCGCTCCGGCGGCTCTGCTGATGAGCCAGACCGAACAGGCCATCTGGCTCGCCTCGCTGCATGCGGCGCCGCATGGTGTGCGCCGGATGAGCCGGCAGGTGCCGGGTGTCGTCGAGACTTCGAACAATCTGGGTATGGTCGATGTGCACCCGAATGGGGGATTGTGCAACTTCATGGTGCGTTCGCTGCTCGGCAGTGCCAGCCTGGCGCTGGCCGACGAGATCGTCAGCCTGTTTGCGCTGAGCGGCACGCTGGCCGAGAAGGCCGGCTACTACCCGGGCTGGGCGCCGAATCCCGATTCGGCTTTGCTGGTGCTGTGCCAGTCGGTCTATCGCCGTGATTTCGCCGCCGAATCGAAAGTCCAGGTCATCCACGCCGGGCTGGAATGCGGCATCATTGGGGCCAAGTATCCGGGGCTGGACATCGTTTCTTTCGGGCCGACCATCCGGGGCGCCCATGCGCCGGGTGAGTCGGTCGAGGTTTCAACGGTCGATCGCTGCTGGGCCTTGCTCGGGGCGATTCTGGCCGAACTGGCCGAGCAACAGGAGGGCGCACAATGAAAGTGCTGTTTATCGTGTTGGCGACGCTTTCGCTGGCCGCCTGCGGAGTTGAAACGGCCGGCTCGGCTGCCACGGCGGCCGCGCTGAAGAAGCAGGAAGTGGAGCAGGGGCAGAAGAACCTGCAGCAATTCCAGCAGAAGCTCGATCAGGCGACCGAGCAGGCGCAGCTGCGGGCCGAGCAGGCCGCCGGCGACAAGTAGGCGTCAGCGCCGGCGCAGGGCTTCGCGGCGGGCTAGGCCAAGCTTGGTCGAGCGTTCCATCTTTTGCGCAAAGGCCGGAAAATCGAGGCCGAACTTGGCGCGCAATTCCTTGGCGTAGTTGTGCAGCCAGCGCCAGCGCGGCTCGAAGTAGCGTTCCTTGAAGGCGTAGAGGATGTGGTTGCCGTCGTCGGGCACCGAGATGACGATGACCTGGTCGTCGAAGACATGCATCGCTTCGCCGATCAGCCCGGCGTAGGTTTCCTTTTCGCCGGCCAGATTGATCACCAGAATGCCGTTGCCGGCCAGTTTGGCGAAGGCATGCTCGAAAAACTGGCGGTTGGCCAGGCTGGGCGCGAAGCCGGTCTTGTCGAAGGCATCGACCAACAGCACGTCGATGCCTTTTTCGGTGTTTTCCAGATAGTCGGCGCCGTCGGCGTGCACTACCCGCAGGCGCGGATCGTCGGCGGGCAACAGGAAAGTGTCGCGCAGGGCAATCACGTTGGGGTCGAGTTCGACGGCGGTCAGCTGCGTGCCGGGCATGCGGTGATAGCAGAATTTGATCAGCGAGCCGCCGCCGAGGCCGATCAGCTCGATGCGTTTCGGGCGCGGATGAAAGAGCAGAAAGGCCATCATCTTCTGCGTATAGCGCAGCGCCAGCTCGTTCGGCGTCTTCAGCGACATTTCGCTCTGCATCAGGCGGACGTTGAAATACAGGAAGCGCGATTTGCCGTCGTCGATGACGAAGGGCTTCGGATAGCTTTCGTCGAGCAACTGGGCGCGCAGCTCGCCGGCCTTGGCCCAGGCCGGTTCGAGCATCAGCACGGTGCCTGTTTCGTTGTCGAACGGGCTGGGTAGTTCGTAGAGCTTGGTCAATCCGGCAGATCGGCGGCGTGCAGCAGGAAAACGAACTCGTCGCCGGCGGCGGTATCCAGCCAGGTGAAGGGCAGCGTCGGGTAGGCGTCTTCCAGCACCGCACGGTTGTGGCCGATTTCGACGATCAACAGGCCTTCCGGATTCAGGTGCTTTTTCGCTTCGCGCAGGATGATGTGCGTGAAGTCGAGGCCGTCCTCGCCGGAGCCAAGCGCCAGTTCCGGCTCGTGCAGATATTCCGGAGGCAGTGCGGCAACCGACTCCTCATCGACGTAGGGCGGGTTGGAAATGATCAGGTCGTAGCGCTTGCCGGCCAGTTTGCTGAAGGCGTCGGACTGGATCAGATGGACGCGGTCGGTCAGGTGGTAGTCGGCGACGTTGCGCTCGGCGACGGCAATGGCGTCGGGCGACAGGTCCACCGCATCGACCTCGGCTTCCGGGAAGGCGAGAGCGGTCAGGATGGCCAGGCAGCCGGAGCCGGTGCACAGGTCGAGGGCGGAAACCACTTCGTAGGGGTTTTCAACCCACGGCGTCAGTTGTTCCTGCAGGAGTTCGGCAATGAACGAACGCGGCACGATGACGCGTTCGTCAACATAGAAGCTGTGCTCGCCGAGCCAGGCTTCCTGGGTCAGGTAGGCGGCCGGCAGCCGTTCTTCGCAGCGGCGGCGGAAGATGTCGAGCAGCGCTTCGCGTTCGTGCGGCAGCAGCCGGGCATCGAGAAAAGGTTCGAGGCGGTCGAGCGGCAGGTTCAGCGTGTGCAGCGTCAGGTAGACCGCTTCGTCCCAGGCGTTGTCGCTGCCGTGGCCGAAAAACAGATGGGCGGCGTTGAAGCGGCTGACCGCGTAACGGAGATAGTCGCGAACGGTGAGCAGTTCGTTTTTGGCAATGTGGTCGGTCATGCGCTCAGGACTTGTTCGAGGATGCGGGCATAGATGGCGGAAAGCTTCGGCAGGGCGGCGATATCGACACATTCGTCGATTTTGTGACTGGTCGCGTTGACCGGGCCGATTTCGAGCAACTGGGCGCAGATTTCAGCGATGAAGCGGCCGTCGGAGGTGCCGCCGGTCGTCGAGAGCTCGGACTCGATGCCGCAGATTTCGCGGATCGCGGTCGTCGCGGCATCGGCCAGCGGGCCACGGCCGGTCAGGAAGGGGCGGGCGCCGAGCGTCCATTTGATGGCGTAGTCCAGGTTATGCCTGTCGAGAATGCCGAGCAGCCTTTGCTGCAGGCTTTCCGGCGTGCTGGCCGTGGCGAAGCGGAAATTGAACTTGATCTCGACACTGCCCGGCACGACGTTGGTGGCGCCGGTGCCGCCATGGATGTTGGAAATCTGCCAGGTGGTCGGCGGGAAATATTCGTTGCCCTGGTCCCACTCGGTGCCTGCCAGTTCGGCCAGGGCCGGGGCGGCTTCGTGGATCGGGTTGCGGCCTTTTTCCGGGTAGGCGATGTGGCACTGGATGCCTTTCACCGTCAGCACGCCGGACAGCGAACCGCGCCGGCCATTCTTGATCATGTCGCCGAGTTCGTTGACCGAGGTCGGTTCGCCGATGATGCAGAAATCGAGCGTTTCACCACGCGCTTTCAGGGCTTCGACGACGGCGACGGTGCCGTCGTTGGCATCGCCTTCCTCGTCGGAGGTAAGCAGAAAAGCCAGCGAGCCGGGATGCTCGGGGTGGGCAGCGACGAAGGTTTCGACGGCCGTCACCATCGCCGCCAGCGACGATTTCATGTCGGCCGTGCCGCGGCCGTAGAGCACGCCTTCGCGGATTTCCGGGGCGAAGGGCGGCGAAGTCCATTGCTCGAGCGGGCCGGTCGGCACGACGTCGGTATGGCCGGCAAAAACGAACAGCGGTTTGGCCGTGCCGCGGCGGGCCCAGAGATTGGTCACGCCGTTGCGATTGATGTATTCGATGGAAAAGCCGAGCGGTTTCAGGCGCTCGGCGATGATCTCCATGCAGCCGGCGTCATCCGGCGTCAGGGACGGTCTGGCGATGATCTGCGTCGCCAGGACCAGGGTAGGGTCGGACATCAAGTGGTTTCTTCGTCGGTGTCGGAAAGGCTGAGCGTGAATTCCTTGAAGGAGGCGCCGCCCGAGTTGATGCTGTCGAACTCGAGGGCGGTGTCGATCTTCTTGTCTTCCTTGCCGTTGCCGGTAGTCAGTTCGGAATTGTTGATCAGCCAGGACAGATTGGTCGGCGAATCGGCATTGGCCAGTGCTTCGTCGAGGGAGATGACCGCTTCACGATAGAGCCGGAAGAGATCCTGTTCGAAAGTCTGCGATCCCGGTGCCAGCGTCTGCTCCATGGCGTCCTTGATGGCCTGCACTTCGCCGCGCTCGATCAGTTCGCTGATATGACGGGTGTTGAGCATGACTTCGCAGGTCGGCAGGCGCTTGCCGTCCGGCTTCTTGACCAGGCGCTGCGAGACGATGGCGCGCAGCGCGACCGAGAGGTCGAGGAACAACGCCGGCCGGTTTTCC